>JAAXZI010000048.1 GCA_012719955.1 Phycisphaerae bacterium
GAGGGGGAGAGGGGGACAAGAGACACACTTGCACTCTTGTCCTACTTCCCACCTCACTTGCGTTTATCAGACCATAAGCAATATACGTCATACTGCTGAGGTTGTCAAGGCGGGAAAAGATAAAAAAGTGAGAACACAAAAAACGGCCCGGTGATGCCTGATGGACATCGCCGGGCCTTATCTCGTTTAGGCTGCCGCAAAGCAGCGCGCGTTCGCTGCCCTTACGGCAGCCTACCTATCTTACTAGACAATGGATCACCTCCCTTTCTTGGGCTAGACCTCCCGGGCCGGCCGGCCTGATTGGACGGTAAGAACATCCAAGGTTCCGCCGTCGCCGGGCTTTGCCCACGCCGCCGACCGCCGTCGACGGCACCGACGGATAGCCCTTCGTTAGAAGAGCTACCGGCCGATCAAAGCTCTCCGTCAGGATTGATTCATCCGAACCGTTGAGCTCTGATTGCCACTAAAAGTATATCATCAGCGCCGCCAAAAGGAAGCGAGAACCCCTCGAATATCCCGATTTTGGCAAGATAGGGAGTTTCCCCCTGCCAAAGCGCAAAGAACAAGAGTCGGCTCGACCGTTCCTCGTCGGTCCGACTCTTGCTGGTTATCTGCCATTGTCTGCCAAACGGCATGCCGCAGACAACAACACGGGATGGCGCGTACCGGGCGCAGCGCCGGCAGCGTGCTTGCAGCGGGCGCAGCGCCCGCTCTCCCCGCTTACTTGCGGCGCTTCACGCCGTACTTGCTGCGGCTGCGGTTGCGGGGGCGGTTTTCCTTGTCGCCCTGCACGCCGGCACAGTCCAGCGCACCGCGGATAATGTGATAGCGCACGCCCGGCAGGTCGCGGACACGGCCACCGCGCACGAGCACGATGGAGTGCTCCTGCAGGTTGTGATCGATGCCCGGGATGTAAGCCGTGACTTCCTTCCCGTTGGTCAGGCGCACACGGGCCACCTTCCGCAGGGCCGAATTCGGCTTCTTGGGCGTCTGGGTCTTCACAATCAGGCACACGCCGCGCTTCTGCGGGCTGGCCTCCAGATCGCGCACCTTGGACTTGCGCTTCTGGACTTCGCGAGGCTTCCGAATTAACTGGTTAATCGTCGGCATTCCAATCCTCATTCTTAGCGGGGAGCCATCTCCCCGGTCCCTCCGACTGCGGAGGGTTCCAATTCCCGCCGGACCCGGTTCAGGCCCGGCGGGAACCCGAAAGTATATCAAAACGGCCAGCCTTCGACCAGCCCCCCGCCAGGTGCGGGGAGAAGGGATTTTCCTGCCCCCCCGCACGGCTCACCGGGCAGTGGCACCCACCCCGCCGGGTGGCGCCGGCCGGACCACGGTTATTCGGTCGTAGCCGGGCCACTCTCGCCCGGGCTCAACCCAGGGTTGCCGTCGCCGGTCACATTGGCCGGCACGCCTGCCGGGGCCGGCGTGCTCAACCCGAGGCGCTGGCTCAGTTCGGCGGCCATGTTGGCGGCCTCGGTCATCATCGCATGGGCTTCCACCGGAGCCACCTCGCGCTCCGGCACGGGCTCGGCCAGCCGCTTGACCCGCATGTTGAGGTGGGTCTTGAAGGCCGTACCCGCCGGGATCAGATGCCCCAGGATGACGTTTTCCTTGAGGCCCTGGAGCGTGTCCACCTGTCCGCTGATGGCGGCCTCGGTGAGCACCTTGGTGGTCTCCTGGAAGGACGCCGCGGAGATGAACGAGTCGCTCTGCAGCGACGCCTTGGTGATGCCCAGCAGCAGCGTCCTGGCGGTGGCCGGCCGGGGTCGCTTGTCCCGGGTCGGCGGCGTGCCGCCTTCCTCGCGGATACGATTCACCGTGGCCTCGAACTCCTCGCGGGAGATGATGGCCCCCGCCTCCAGCGTGCTGTCGCCGGGATCCTTGATCTTCACGCTGTTGGCCAGCCTGGCGTTCTCGCCCAGGAAGCGGAACTTGTCCACCACTTCGTAAGGCAGGAACTTGGTATCACCCGGCGACTCGATGCGGACCTTGCGGAGCATCTGCCGGATGATGATCTCCAGATGCTTATCGTTGATCCCGACGTTCTGGCTGCGGTAGACCGCCTGCACCTCCGAGAGCAGATACGTCTGCAGGGCCTCTTCGCCCTTGATCCGCAGGATATCGTGCGGCACGAGCGGACCTTCGACCAGCGGGTCGCCGGCCTCGCAGTAATCGCCCGCGTGCACCAGGAGCTGCTTATCCTGCGGCACATGATGCTCCTTCTCCATGCCGCCTTCGCTGCGGATGATGATGGTCATCTTGCCGCGGCGCTTGTCGGCCCGGATCTCCACGGTGCCGGAGATCTCGGCCATGACCGCCGGTTCCTTGGGCTTGCGCGCCTCGAAGATCTCGGTCACGCGCGGCAGACCACCGGTGATGTCCTGGGTACCGGAGATGGCTCGCGGCTGGCGGGCCAGCAGCATACCCGGCACGATCTCGTCGCCTTCCTGAACCTCGATACGGGCCTTGGCCGGCAGATAGTGATAGTCGAGCACGTTGCCTTCGCGATCTTCGATCACGATCTGCGGGTGCTTTTCACCCTTGTGCTCAACCACCACGTATTTGGCCCCGGCCCGCTCCTGCTCCAGGCGAACGGTCTCGCCCTCGGTGATGTCGTGGAAGCGGATGAAGCCGGCCACCTCGGCCAGAATCGGCGTCAGGTGGGTATCCCACTTGGCCAGCAACGTGCGGGCGGGGATTTCCTGGCCATGCTTGACGGTGATTTCAGCACCGTAGGGCACCTTGTAGCGTTCGAGTTCGCGGCCCTTGGCGTCCAGGATGGCGATCTCGCCGTTGCGCTTGAGGGCCACGGTGCGAGCCGGAAGATCGCCGGTCGCGGGCACCTCGACCGCGTTGAGATCGTCGAAGACCACTTTACCGGCCTGGGCGGTACGCAGCTCGTTCTCCACGACGGCGCGGGTGGCCACACCACCGGTGTGGAACGTCCGCATGGTCAACTGCGTACCCGGCTCACCGATAGACTGGGCGGCGATGATGCCCACCGCCAGGCCCTCCTCGGCCAAGTTGCCGGTGGAGAGGTCCACGCCGTAACAGCGGGCGCAGACGCCCACGGGGCTCTCGCAGGTCAGCGGGCTGCGCACGCGGATGGTGTCCAGCCCGAGCCGCTCGATCCGCTCGGCGATGTCGCGAGTGATGACCTCATTCTCCTTGACGATCATCTCATCGCTCACCGGGTTACGGATGGAATCGCGGGCGCAGCGGCCGATGATGCTCTCGCGCAACGGCACCGCAATCTCCTCGCCCTTGTAGATGGCGCCCTTGGTGATGCCGTTGATGGTGCCGCAGTCTATCGTGTTGATGATCACGTTCTGGGCCACGTCGGCCAGCTTGCGGGTCAGGTAACCCGAGTCGGCGGTCTTGAGCGCGGTGTCGGCCAGACCCTTGCGTGCTCCGTGCGTCGAGCTGAAGTACTCGAGCACGCTCAGGCCTTCGCGGAAGTTGCTCTTGATCGGCGTCTCGATGATCTCGCCCGACGGCTTGGCCATCAGGGCACGCATGCCGGCAAGCTGACGAATCTGGTCCACCGAGCCGCGGGCGCCCGAATCGGTCATGAGGTAGATGGGGTTCAGATAGAAGGTGCCGCGGTTCTCGCCGAGCGGAACGTAGTCCCCGTTGGCGTCGCGGCGGTCCTTCTTGAGCTCCTCCATCATCTTCTCGGTGACCTGCTCGCGGGCGTGGACCCACACGTCGATAAGCTGGTTGTGCCGCTCCATCGGGGTGATGGCGCCCTGGGCGTAGCCGCGCTCGATGCGGTCCACCACCTTCTGGGCCGCGTTGATAATCGCCTGCTTGGCCGCGGGCACGCGCAGATCGTGGACGCCGATGGACAGGCCGGCCAGCGTGCTGTGCTTGAAGCCCAGAGCCTTGATGCGGTCCAGCAGGTCGATGGTCGCCGCCCGCCCCAGCAGGTGGTGGCAGTCTGCAATCACCCGGCCCGCGCCCTTCTGGCTCAGCGGGTAGTTGTACAGCGGCATCTCCGGCGGCAGGATGTCGTTGAAGATCAGCCGCCCGACAGTCGTCTCGACCACGCCGTTGGCCGGCACGGGCACAGGCCCCGACTTCTGCGACGTGATCATCGCCTTGCGCTCGATCCGGCAGCGGATCTTCTCATGGATGGTGATCTTGCCCGCGTCATAGGCCATCATGGCCTCGTGCGGGTCGCTGAAGCACCGGATTTTACGGTTCGAATCGGGGCCGTCCGGCGAATATTCGCAGGTCAGATAGAAGATGCCCAGCACGATGTCCTGTGAGGGGGACATGATCGGGCTGCCGTTGGCCGGGCTGAAGATGTTGTTGGTGGACATCATCAGCACGTGGGCTTCGGCCTGGGCCTCCACGGACAGGGGCAGGTGCACCGCCATCTGGTCGCCGTCGAAGTCGGCGTTGAAGCCCTTACAAACCAGCGGGTGAATGCGAATCGCGTTCCCCTCGACCAGCACCGGCTCGAAGGCCTGGATACCCATGCGGTGCAGCGTCGGGGCGCGGTTCAGCAGCACGGGGTGATTGACAATCACCTCTTCAAGGATGTCCCAGATCTCCTGGTCGCGGCGCTCCAGCATCTTCTTGGCGCTCTTGATGGTGTCGGCCAGGCCGCGCTCTTTGAGCTTACGGATGATGAACGGCTGGTAGAGCTCCAGGGCGATCTTCTTGGGCAGACCGCACTGATGGAGCTTGAGTTCCGGCCCCACCACGATGACCGAACGGGCGGAGTAGTCCACGCGCTTTCCGAGCAGATTCTCGCGGAAGCGGCCCTGCTTGCCCTTGATCATGTCGGTCAGCGACTTGAGCGGGCGGTTGGAGCTGCCCAGCACCGGCCGGCGACAGCGCCCGTTGTCGAACAGGGCATCCACCGCCTGCTGGAGCATTCGCTTCTCGTTGCGAATGATGACTTCCGGAGCGTTCAGGTCCACCAGCTTCTTGAGCCGGTTATTGCGGTTGATGATGCGGCGGTACAGGTCGTTGAGATCGCTGGTGGCAAAGTTGCCGCTCTCCAGCAGAACCAGCGGACGCAGGTCCGGCGGGATGACCGGGATGACCTCCATGACCATCCATTGCGGGTCATTGCCGCTCTTGCGGAGATTCTCAACGATCTTGAGCCGCTTGGAGAGATCCTTGATCTTCTGCTTGCTGGAGGTCCGCTCCAGCTCCTCGTGCAGCTCGACCGAGAGGCTGTTCAGATCCAGGCCGGCCAGCAGGGTCTTGATGGCCTCGGCGCCGGTCTGGGCCACGAAGCCGCCCTCGCCGTACTTCTCGCGCGCCGCACGGTACTCCTCCTCGTCGAGGAGCTGCTTCTTCTTGAGCGGCGAGCCCAGCGGGTCAGTCACCACGTGGTCCTGGAAATAGATGACCTTCTCCAGGTCGCTGGTCTTCATGTCCAGCAGCGCGCCCAGGCGCGAAGGCATGGCCTTGAAGAACCAGATGTGCACGATGGGCGCGGCCAGATTGATGTGGCCCATGCGCTTGCGGCGCACGCGGGAGTGGGTCACCTTGACGCCGCAACGGTCGCAGATGATCCCCTTGTGCTTGGTGCCCTTGTACTTGCCGCAGGCGCACTCCCAGTCGCGCTCCGGCCCGAAGATGCGCTCACAGAACAGCCCGTCCTTCTCCGGCCGGTAGGTCCGGTAGTTGATCGTTTCGGGCTTTTTCACCTCACCGAACGACCAGCTTCGGATGTCGTTGGGCGAGGCCAGCGAGATCTTCACGCTGCTGTAATCATTGATTCGATCGTAAATGTTATCGGCCATTTATCGTTCTCCAGACGGCTCCAGCCGTCGTCAGATTCATGCCAGTCCAGGGTCGTGCCCGACGAACAACGATGACATCAGCACCTGCCGCATCAGCTCAGTCGATTCTTCTCGAGCTGAATGTTCATCCCCAGGCCCTTGATCTCGTTGCACAACACGTCGAAGGACACCGGCGTGCCGGCCTCCAGCGTGTTCGTACCCTTGACCATGGACTCGTAGATCTTGGTGCGGCCCTCGACGTCGTCGCTCTTGACCGTGAGCAGTTCCTGGAGGACGTAGGCGGCGCCATAGGCCTCCAGACCCCAGACTTCCATTTCGCCGAACCGCTGGCCGCCGGTGCGGGCCTTGCCGCCCAGGGGCTGCTGGGTGATCAGCGAGTACGGGCCGGTGGAACGGGCGTGGATCTTGTCATCCACCAGGTGGTGCAGTTTCATCATGTAGATGTAACCCACCGTCACCGGCTGATCGAACAACTCGCCGGTCCGCCCGTCGCGCAGACGCACCTTGCCCCCGCGGGGCATCTCCACCAGCAGTTCGCCGGTGTCACCGGCCGTCTGCACGGCCCGGGGATCGTTCTTGCGCTTCCGAACGTGCTCGTTGGCCTGCTGAACGGCCTCGTTGATCTCGGCCTCGGTGGCCCCGTCAAACACTGGCGTAACCGCCTGGAAGCCCAGCACGGCCGCCGCCCACCCGAGGTGCGTCTCGAGGATCTGGCCGACGTTCATACGGCTGGGCACGCCCAGCGGGTTGAGCATGATGTCCACCGGCGTGCCGTCCTCCAGGAACGGCATGTCCTCCTCGGGGAGGATGCGGGCGATGACGCCCTTGTTGCCGTGCCGGCCGGCCATCTTGTCGCCCACCGAAAGCTGGCGTTTGGTGGCCACGTAGACCTTCACCATCTCCAGCACGCCGGAAGGCAGCTCGTCGCCGCGCTTCATCTGCCCGACCTTCCGGTCGCGCTCTTCGATGATCTCCTGGATCCGCGGCCAGTAGCGCTCCACGATCTTCTGGGCGACGGGCCTGTGCTCCTTGGGCTTCAGCCACTCCAGTTGCCCGGTCGCGACCTGGCCGGCAAAGGCCTCCACCTGCTCCAGAATCACTTCGGTGGACTCGGACTTGCCCACCTTCTGGTGGGTGGCCGGATCGACCATCACCTGGCCGGTGGCCTGCTCGATCTTTTCGGCCATGGCCCGGAAGACCTGGGCGATCTTGTCGTTCTGGACCTTCTGATAATCCTTGATCTGCTTGCTGAGCTGCTTCTTCTGCTCGTCGGTCAGATGCATGCGGCGGCTGAACCACTTGGTGTCAATCACCACACCTTCTTCACCGGCGGGCAGCTCCAGGGAGTCATTCTTCACATCCTCGCCGGCCCGGCCGAAAATCGCGTGCAGCAGCTTCTCCTCGGGGGAGAGCTCAGTCTTGCTCTTGGGGCTGACCTTGCCGACGAGAATGTCGCCGGGGCCAACCCGCGTGCCCACGCGAACGATGCCGTTCTCGTCGAGATTGGCTAGGGCCCGCTCGGAGACGTTGGGAATGTCGCGGGTGAACTCTTCGCGGCCCAGCTTGGTCTCGCGGATCTCGATATCGTACGAATCGATATGGATGCTCGTGAACGTGTCGTTCTTGAGCAGCCGCTCGCTGATGAGGATGGCGTCCTCAAAGTTGTACCCGTCATAGGTCATAAAGGCGACGAGCACATTGCGGCCCAGGGCCAGTTCGCCGTTGCGGCAGGCCGGCCCGTCGGCCAGGATCTGCCCCTTCTTGACCTTGTCGCCCAGCTTGACGATCGGCTTCTGGTTCAAGCAGGTGCGCTCGTTCAGACCCTGGAACTTGCGCAGCGGGTACTCGTCCGTGCCGTCGATCTGGATATGCAGGGCGTCCACGGCGGTAATCACGCCATCCTGACGGGCGCGGACCACCATGCCGCTGTTGAGCGGCACCTGCTTCTCCATGCCCGTGGCCACCACCGGAGGTTCGGTGATGAGCAACGGCACGGCCTGCCGCTGCATGTTCGAACCCATCAGGGCCCGGTTGGCGTCGTCATGCTCCAGGAACGGGATCAGCGAGGCGGACACACCCACCGTCTGCCGGGGGGAAACGTCCACGTACTGGATGTCCTTGGAGTCGGTGCTGGCCAGATCGCCGTTCACCCGGGCCAGGACCGGCCCTTCCTTAAGCTTGTGGGTGGCCGGATCCACCACCTCGGGCGGAGCCAGCACGCTGCGCATTTCCTCGTCGGCGCGCAGGTATACGACCTCGCCGTTCACCTTGCCGCGCGCCACCTTGCGGTACGGGGTCACCAGGAAGCCGTAATCATCCACGCTGCTGAAGATGGACAGCGAGGCGATCAGACCGATGTTGGTGCCTTCCGGCGTCTCAATCGGGCAGATGCGCCCGTAGTGCGAGATATGCACGTCGCGAACCTCGAAGCCGGCCCGCTTGCGGTTCAGACCGCCCGGCCCGAGGGCCGACAGCCTTCGCTCGTGCGTGAGCTGAGAGAGCGGGTTGGTCTGGTCCACGACCTGCGAAAGCTCGCCGCGGCCGAAGAAGAAGTCGATGCTCGAGGAGATGCTCTTGGAATTCACCAGTTCGGCGATGCGCCCCATGGCGTCGGGATCCTTGAGGCTCATGCGCTCCTGGACGGTCCGGCGGAGCTTGAGGAAGCCCTTGCGCAACTCCTCGGTGGCCAGCTCATCGATGGTGCGCAACCGGCGGTTGCCCAGATGGTCGATGTCGTCCACCTCATAGGAGCTCTCGCCGCTGCGCAGCAGCAGCAGGTACTTGAGTGAATTGATCACGTCCTCCACCCGGAGGGTCATGACCGACTCGTCCACGTGCTGATCGAACTTGCGGTTGAGGCGGAAGCGGCCCACCTTGCCCAGGCGGTACCGGTTCTCGTCGAAGAACTTCTCCTTGAAGAGCTTCTCGGCCTTATCCTTGGCCACGGGGTTGCCCGGCCGGAGCCGGCCGTAGATCTTCAGGAGGGCGGACTCGTAATCGCTGCAGCCGTCCTCGGCCATGGTGTTGAGAATCAGCGGGTCGGACACGTGCTCGATCACCGCGAAGGTCCGGGCCTTCTCCTTCTGGCCGCTCTCCGCGGCTGCCTTCTGGGCGGCCTCGACCATCTTCTGAATGCGCTGCACGGCATCGCCGATCTGGGCACCGCCCTTGACCAGCACCTCGCCGGACTCCTCGTCCACGATGTCGCTGACCACGTACATTTCCGGCTTGAGGGCGCTGGCCTTCACGTTCTTGATCTTGTCGCCGTAGAACGTGCGGATCAGGGCCTCGTTGGTCGAATAGGCCGGGTCCATGGCCCGCAGGAAAGTAGTGGCCGCAATCTTCGCCGACTGGTCGATGCGGATCGCCAGCAGGTCCTTCTTGGTGACGATGATCTCGATCCAGCTTCCGCGTTCGGGAATGATGCGGCAGGCGTGCAGGGCCCGGTCGCCCTCGGCCTGCTGCTTGATAAAGTCCACGCCCGGGGAGCGGTGAAGCTGGCTGACGATGACCCGCTCGGCCCCGTTGATGATGAACTCGCCGCCGCCCATCATGATGGGCAGTTCGCCCAGGTAAATGCTGTCCTCGGCAATCTCGTCGCGATCCTTACGGATCAGGCGAACCTTGATCTTGAAGGGCATGCCGTAGGTCAGTTTGAGCTGCCGGCACTCGTCCGGCGTATACCGCGGCTTGCCCAGCTCATAGGAAACGTATTCCAGGGACATGTTCCCGTCATAGCTCTCGATCGGGAACACTTCCTTGAGCAGGGCCTGCAAACCATGGTTCTCCCGCTTGTCAGGATCCACGTTGGCCTGCAGGAACCGTGCGTACGATTCCGTCTGAATCCTGGTCAGCGGCGACTCCACCTCGCCATCACGGTCCTTGGGCAACGGAAAAACCGCTTCGCCCATCTTGCTGAAGTTCCGGACTTCGCTCACCTTGAGCATGAAAACGTTTCCTTTCCTTTCAGCGGAAAAAGCCCCGATCCCCCCTGTTTCTCAGGCGGGCGGGGTCCAAACATAGCGGTTAGATCATCAGGACATGAGCCCGCGGCAAGCATCCGTTCGACTGACAGTCCTGCTCGGCCGACCCCTCTCGCTGGGTCAGCCTGCCAGCCAATCTCGCTCGCGCGGCGAGGAAAACCGTGCTTCTTTTCCATCCCCGAGCCTCTGCGACTCCGTTCCGCCCGGAACGGAATCGCAGGGGCTCGCCCCTGCGCTGCCCACAAAGCAGATTATTATTCTAGGCAGCCAAACCGGCACAAAGCCGGCCGCCGGAATTAAGATTACTTAATCTCGACGGTTGCGCCAGCCTCTTCGAGCTCCTTCTTGATCTTCTCGGCCTCTTCCTTCGGAACGCCTTCCTTGACCGTCTTGGGCGCGCCGTCCACCAGATCCTTGGCTTCCTTGAGGCCCAGGTTGGTGTGGGCCCGGACGACCTTGATGACCTGGATCTTCTTGTCGCCGCCGGATTTCAGCACGACGTCAAAGCTGGTCTTCTCTTCGGCCGGGGCCGCCGCGGCCGCACCGGGGGCAGCCGCGCCAGGCGCAGCAGCCATCACCACGCCGCCGCCGGCCGGCTCGATGCCGTGCTCTTCCTTGAGGCAATCCACCAGTTCCTGGGCCTGCTTGATGGTCAGGGAGACGATCTTGTTGGCCAGGTCCTTGATTTCCGCGCTGAACTCTTTCGCGGGTGCTTCTGCCATTGCAAACAACTCCGAACAAAGCAATCCACCGACTGCCTGATAGGCGACATCCCACTGACGTCATTTCATTCGCCGAAGCGAACCAATCCGCGGCAAGCCGTCTGATTGCGACAATGCTTTCGTTAGATTCCTCTTTCCCTTGGGGCAGGTCTTGACCTGCCGTGCGCTCGTGAGGCCGGAAGGAGGCAGGTCGAGGCCTGCCGCCCATACGCTTACGCCGCGGGAGCGGCCGCTTCGCCAGCCTCGCCGCCCTCCTGCCGGTCGGCAATGGCCTTGATGCAGCCGGCGATCTTGGCGGCCGGGGAGGCCACGCACCCGGCGATCTTCCGCCCGGGGCTCACGATCAACATCGCGATCTCACCCGCCAGCTCGGCCTTGCTCTTCATGCTGGCCAGCCGCTCAAGATCGATCAGTTCCGACTCGCCACGGAAGATGCCCTGCCGCAGCTCGATCTTGGGAAAAGTCCTTTTCAGCTCGACCAGCGCCTTGGCCACGTCGATGACCGACTCCCCGCCGGTCACCAGGGCGCACGGGCCGGTCAGAGCCGGGGCCAGCGGGGCCAGGGGGCCGTCACCGAAGGCCCGCCGGGCCAGGCTGTTCTTGACCACCTTGAGCTGGATCTTCTTGGCCCGCAGCTCGCCGCGCAACTTGTTCGTCGAGATCGCATCCAATCCGATGACGCTGACCACGCATGCGCCGTCCACATCGCCGAACAGCGCCTTGTATTCATTGGTTACCAGATCTTTGACAGGCTTGCTCATCGTCTATCGCCTTATCGCTTGAGGCCGGCCAGGGCCGGCTCGATCGTCCACCTTGTCTCTGACGCCGAAGAGAAACAATCCGCTCAACTGACTTCCAGGGTCAGCGACGGGGTCATGGTCGCGGTCAGGCAGACCTTCTTGATGTACTGCCCCTTGGCCGCGGCCGGACGCGCCCGGCGGATGTGGTCAATAAAGGCTTCCACGTTGGCCTGCAGATCCTCGGCGGGGAAGCTCATCTTCCCCACCGCCGCGGCCACGTTGCCGCCGGCGTCGTTGCGATACTCGACCTTGCCGGCCGCGTACTCGCGAATCGCGGTGGGGATGTCCGGCGTCACCGTGCCGGACTTGGGCGAGGGCATTTTGCCCTGCGGGCCCAGGACCCGGCCCAGCCGTCCCACCTTGCCCATCACGGAGGGGTGAGCAACGGCCACGTCAAAGTCCGTCCACCCTTCGCTCACCTTATTGATCAGGTCGTCCGCCCCGGCTTCGACGGCACCGGCCGCCTTGGCCGCCTCGACCATGTCGTCCGGGCAGAAGGCGATGACTTTCTTGGTCTTTCCAATCCCTTTGGGCAACGACACCGCGCCGCGGATCATCTGGTCCGCCTGCTTGGGGTCGATTCCCAGGTGCAGAACCACCTCAACCGTCTGATCGAAACCCTTGCGGGCCTTGGCGCCCTTGTAGCTTTTCTTCGCCTTGACCTCGCCCAGGCTCTTGAGCACCTTCACGGCCTCGGCGATCGGAAAACGCCGATCCCGTTCGCCGATCTTGGCGAGCTGGGCTTCATATGTCGCACTGCGCTTCGGCATAACGCCTCCCACTTATGGTGAAAGCGATCAGTATTCAGCGGCCGGCTCACAGCGAAACCGACTGGGGCGCGGAAGACTGATCGAGAACAAAGGGCCCGTGGTCAGGCCCTGAAAAGCCATCAGCAGTCAGCTTTCAGCTTTTCGCCGGCTGAGTGCTGACCGCTGACCGCTTGTTATCCTTCGACAATTTCGATGCCCATCGACCTTGCGGTGCCCGCGATGATGCGATCCGCATGGTCCAGATCGAACGCGTTCAAGTCCTTCTGCTTGCGTTCACTGATCTTGCGCACCTGGGACCAGGTCACCTTGCCGACCTTCTCCTTGTTGGGCACGCCGCTACCCTTCGCGATCTGGGCCGCCTCCTTGAGCAGCACGGCCGCCGGGGGGCTCTTCACGATGAAGGTGAAGCTCTTGTCCTTGTAGATGGTGATCTCGACCGGCACGATCATGCCGTTGAGCTCACGGGTCTGGTCGTTGAACATCTTCACGAACTGGCCGATGTTCACGCCATGCTGGCCCAGCGCCGGACCGATCGGCGGCGCCGGCGTGGCCGAACCGCCGGGAGCCTGGAGTTTAACCTTGGTCAGTATTTCCTTCGCCACGATTCAATCCTCAGTTGCCAGTTCCCAGTCACCAATTCCCAGTCACCAGTCAGCGAAACCCGACTGGAAACTGGGAACTGGATACTGGGAACCTGATTACAGCTTCTCCAACTGCCAGTATTCCACGTCCACCGGCGTGGACCGGCCGAAAATGGTCAACAGCACGGTGATCAGGCCCTTGGTCTCGTCGATGGCCTCGACCGTGCCCTCGAAATTCTGGAAGGCGCCTTCCTTGATCTTCACGCGATCGCCCTTCCGGAATTCCATGCCCTGCAGCGTGGCCTCTTCGTCCTGCTTGGCCGCCGCCAGAAGCATCATCTCGACATCGTGGTCCTGCATGGGACTGGGCTTGCCTTCCGAACCGATGAAGTCGCCCACCCCGCTGGTCTCTTTGACCAGGAACCAGACGTTCTCGGGGATGGAGCGATCCGGCTCAGTGGCCATTTCCACGAACACGTAGCCGGGATAGAGCTTCTTCTCGACGATCTTGACCTGCCCGCCCTTCATCCGCTTTTCTTTGGCAGTCGGGACAAGCACGCGCCCTACGCGATCCGTCAGGTTCTCCACGCGAATTTTGCGCAGGAGGGCCTCACAGACCTGCTCTTCCTTGTTGCTGGCCACCCGGAGCACATACCACTTCATGCCCGGGCGGGTTGGTTCGGCAGCAACCGTCATGATCCAAATCCAAAGAAAGCTTTGAACCCGGGGAACCCCTTCAGCACGCCTATCGTGCTGAAGAACCACATAAACAACAGATCCGCCACAAACAGGACCACGGCCATCAGCAACGTGGTGGTGATCACCACCTTCGTCGAGCGGATCACCTCGCGCCGTGAGGACCAGCTCACCTTCTTCATCTCACCCTCGGTGGCGATGAAGAACTCGTTGGTCCGCCGGTTCAGGCCGACGATCCAGTAGAGCAGGCCTCCTATGCCGAGCACGAAAGCCGTGGATATGCCGTAGGTCAGCGGGTTGTAATAAGGGGTGGTCGGATCCAGAATACTGCTGACCTGCTGGTAGAGGGCTCCCGCCCCCCAGAGGATCAGCACCGAACCACCCACCGCCGTCCACAGCCGCGTGTAATAGCCCTGTCCAGGCTTGTAAAATCGCAGGCCACCGCCGGTACGACGCGGCGCGGGCCGCGCGATCCTGCGTTCCGGCTCTTTCCGATCGTTCGCTCCAGCCGCTATATCGCTCACTGCACGCCTTTCCTGATCAGGCTGCGATTCTTGAGTCACCGATCCTGTCGGACCGCTTCCTGAGCCGTCCCTGCTCATGGCGCCTGCATCTCCCGCAGCTTACCCCCCATGGAGGTCAACCTTGTTCAACGGACGGCACTTCACAATGACCGGGACCGTGCCCGGGCACCAGGAGCGGAGGGGCTCGAACCCCCAACCGCCGGTTTTGGAAACCGGTGCTCTACCAATTGAGCTACGCTCCTTCCGCAGCGGTCAGCCATCAGCATTCAGCCATCAGCATCCGGCCGGCTGACAAACCTGCTGATCGCTGACTGCTGACCGCCGAACGCTTACTTCCGTTTGATCTTATGGTTGGTGCGGGTGCGCGTGCGCGGGCAGTACTTCTTCAGCTCGAACTTCGGCGTTCCGCCCAGCACGTTCACGGAAATCCGGTAATTCAGGTCGCCGCACTCCGTGCACTGCAACCACACATACTCGCGTTTATTACTCTTGGCCATAGTATCACTGCTCAAGCATGTCGGAGAGGCGGGCCAACCGCCCGCCTCTCCGGGCCGGACGCTTATTTGATAATCTTGGTAACAACACCCGAACCGACCGTCCGGCCGCCTTCGCGAACCGCGAACCGGAGACCCTCCTCCATGGCGATCGGCTTGCCCAGCTCGACTTCGAGCTCGACGTTGTCGCCGGGCATACACATTTCGGCGCCGCCGAGCAGCTTGAGACTGCCGGTCACGTCAGTGGTGCGGAAGTAGAACTGCGGACGGTAACCGCTGAAGAACGGAGAGTGCCGGCCGCCTTCTTCCTTCGTCAGCACGTACACGTTGGCCTGGAACTGGGTGTGCGGGGTGATGGTGCCCGGCTTGGCCAGCACGTGGCCGCGCTCCAGGTCGTTCTTGTCCACGCCACGCAGCAGCAGACCGACGTTGTCGCCCGCCTGGCCAACGTCCAGCGTCTTGTTGAACATCTCGACGCCGGTCACGACCGTCTTGCGGGTCTCGCCCAGACCGACGATCTCGACTTCATCGCCGACTTTGACCGAGCCACGCTCAATACGGCCGGTACCCACCGTACCACGGCCCTTGATGCTGAACACGTCTTCGATGGACATCTGGAACGGCTTGTCCACGTCGCGCTTCGGCTCGGGAATGAAGCTGTCCACCGCGTCCAGAAGCTCCTGGATCGGCTTGGTGGCCTCGGGATCGGTCGGGTTCATCAACGCCGCGCTGGCCGAGCCGCGAATGATCGGGGTCTCGTCCCCCGGGAAGTTGTACTTGCTCAGCAGTTCCCGAATCTCCAGCTCAACCAGCTCGAGCAGTTCGGGATCGTCCACCAGGTCCACCTTGTTGAGGAACACGACCAGGGCGGGCACGTTGACCTGCCGGGCCAGCAGGATGTGCTCACGGGTCTGGGGCATCGGACCGTCGGCGGCCGACACCACCAGGATGGCCCCGTCCATCTGGGCCGCACCGGTGATCATGTTCTTCACGTAGTCCGCGTGACCGGGGCAGTCCACGTGGGCATAGTGACGCTTCTCCGTCTCATACTCAACGTGAGACGTGGCGATGGTCAGAATCTTGGTCGGGTCGCGGCGGCCTTCCTTTTCGGAAGCCTTGGCCACCTCATCGTAGCTCTTGAAGTTGGCCAGGCCTTTCTTCGCCTGCACCGCGGTGATCGCCGCCGTCAAAGTCGTCTTGCCATGGTCAACGTGGCCGATCGTCCCCACGTTGACGTGCGGTTTGGTTCTCTCAAATACAGCCTTGGCCATGAAACCAATTCCTCCACTGTTCTAACGAACGGGTCTTACCCGACCCACGCGTACCTGACAAAAAAACGCCAATAATCTCAGGCTTCCGCTTCCCCGTTGAAACTCGCTGCCGCTGTGAGGCGGTAGCCCGGAGAAAAAAGCTGCTGATGGGACTTGAACCCATGACCTCGTCCTTACCAAGGACGCGCTCTACCGACTGAGCTACAGCAGCGGATACCTTCGGCTCACCTGCAATGCGACCTGCATAACGAGCCTCGCGGGCAGCGGGTCGGCTGGGGACATACCGAGAGCGTGCACGCTTCGCCGAAGCCCGAACAGTATACGCGAATTACCATCGGTGTCAAATCACCAACCCGCCTGTCGGCGGAAATCCGCGTTGCTTTGCCGCCCCTCGCTCTCCTGTCCGGCGTGCCGGCCTCCCCTTGCCACCAGAACCGTCTCCAGCTCAGCCGTAAGATCCTGTTGCAAGGCAAGTTACAATCAGCAACCCCATCCCGGGTTCGATCAAGGGCCCACCATCCACCACGAAGCTGCCGCTCTTGACCCGGCAGCAGCCCCATTCTAGGATGCCTCGTTCATAAAGAACGAGAACCTCGAGAGAATCATGGCCCGGTTTTCACCCCAGCTCACGCGTCTTCTGGTCATCCGCGGCATCGCCCGGGCGCTGGCGCCAGTGGCCGTGCTGTGGGGCATCTACGACTGGTATCTGTTCGACCGACTGGCCGTGCCGCCCCGCTTTCCCTGGCACGCACTGGTGTTCGCCCTGCTGACCGCCAATTACGTGCTGGTTTACATCCTGACCTGGGTGGCACCGGCCGCTCTCAACGGCCCCTGGCGCATTCGTCCGTGGCAGACGTTTGTACTGCTCATCAACGCCTTTCTGCTCCCCATCCAGTTCTATCGCCACTTTGGAACGCTGCCCTGGGGCTTTATCATCATTACCCTGCTCTTTCTTATCGGACTATACGTCGCAACGGCCATCTACTTCTATCTTCAGAACCGCCTGCCCATGGCCGGGGTCTTTGCCGTTCGAAAGGCTGCGGCCCAGCAGTCCCCGTTAGTACCGGCCGGCCAGGGAACTCCCGCCCCATAACCACGTTTCAGCGCCAGGTGCCGCTGCCACCCCGTGGCCAGTGCTCAGGAACCAACATCCCGGAGCCCGCCATGTCCTTTATCGACACAGCCATGGCGGCCGCACACCTCGACAATACCCGGCTTATAATCTCGCTGTTTTGAATCGTCCCCTTGGCTTGGCCAACCCCCAGGAGGCTCAACAGTATGCGCAAGCTCCGTCTTATGACCCCCGGCCCAACCATGGTCCCCCCGGAGGTAACCGCCGAGATGGTCGGCCCCATGGACCATCACCGCACCCCCGGTCATCGCCAGATCCTCAAGGAGATCACCGAGGGTTTGCAGTATGTCTTCCAGACACAGGGCGCCTGCTTCGCCCTCACCGGCAGCGGCACATCCGGCATGGAAGCGGCCATTGTGGGCGTCTGTAATCCCGGCGGCAAAGCCCTGGTGCTGCGCAACGGCAAGTTCAGCGAGCGATGGGGAAAGATCTGCGCCACCTTCGGCATCAGCTGCACCACCGCGGACCTGGAGTGGGGTTGCGGTTTCACCCCTTCCATCGTCGAAAGCCGGCTGAATGCCGATCCAGCCATCAACACGGTCATCCTGACCCACAGCGAGACCAGCACCGCCGCGGCCAGCGACCTGGAGGGCATTGCGGCCATCACCCGAAATCGCGACGTTCTGCTGGTCGTGGACGGCATCACCAGCGTTGGAGCCCTGCCGGTCCGGATGGACGCCTGGGGCGTGGACGTGATGGTCACCGGCTCCCAGAAAGCGATGATGTGCCCCCCGGGCATGGCCTTTGTGGCCGTAAGTGAGCGAGCTTGGGGGCGGATCGACTCGTTCAAGTCGCCGGCCTTCTACAATTGCCTGAAGGCTTACCGCAAGTCGCTGACCGATTACGACTCTCCCTACACGCCGGCCATTACCCTCATGATGGGAGCCCGCCGGGCGCTGCACATGATCCGCGAGGAGGGCATGGAGGCGATCTGGGCGCGCACCGCCCGGCTGGCCCGGGCCACGCGCGCGGCCGCCGCGGCCATGGGCCTGAAGGTATTCGCCCGGGATCCGTCCGACTCCCTCACCGCGTTGCTGCTGCCCGAAGGGCTTGACGAACCCGCCTTCCGTAAGCGCTTGCGCACCGATTACGGCATTGTCGTCGCCGGCGGCCAGGACCAGTTGAAGGGCAGGGTCATCCGCCTCAATCACATGGGCTACGTGGACGAAATGGACACCCTGGCGGCCCTGACGGCCATCGAGCTGACGCTGCACAAGATGGGCCGAAAAGTTGAGCTCGGCGCGGGGCCTTCCGCCGCAATGGAGATCTTCGCCGCGGCCTGACCCACCGGCCGAAGTCTCCGCCGCCCCTGGGACCGACGCACGTCCGCTCAGAGCGACGGCAAAGCCCACCTCGCGCCCCCGTCCCGTCGATCGGCGAATTCCGATACAACGAAGACAGCCCGGGCGAAACGAGTTCGCCCGGGCCGCGAAATGGTGTTCAAAACCGAGTGTTGACCTTTGGTGACCTCTTACAGATCGCAGTTGGGGTTCACGCCCACCACTGCCGGTCCGGTCGCACAGTCCTCGAAGGCATTCAGGTCGAATTCATCAATCACGCCGTTTCCGGGGTTGACGTGGTCGAAGCACTCGCATTCGGGTGCCACGCCGGGCGCCACGCCGGTGATGCACGCCTGGAACAGGCCGAAGTCCTCCTGGTCCACGTCGCCGTCCATGTCCCTGTCCGCCCAGACGTGATAGGTCGAGGAGCACGGGCAGGCCTCATTCGCACAGTCGGTGCCGATGCCCTTGAAGTCTGCCTCCGGACAGACGCCGTAGTTTTCCTGCAAGCAGGTCTTCTGACCGTTGCAGCAGGCCCCCAGGCAGGCGGTGGCGCAGGAGGTGCTGGCGCCGCGGGCGATATCCCCTTCGCCCACGCACGCATCCGCGGCCACGAAGTCACTGCAGGTGCCATCCGCATGGCAGCAGGCGCCCGGGCAGGAGGCATTGATGCACAGGGTGTTCGCCGTCCAGCTCTGCTGGCCCTCGATGTTCGGGCAGTCAGCCGCAAACTTGCTCGTGCACGAACCGATCATGCAGCAGGCACCGGTGTCCGGCAGCGGGAACTCGCTGAGCGGAATGGTCGCCACGAAGGCACGCGTACCCGCAGCGGTGGCGCCGATGCCAACGACAACCACCTTGGTGTCGTCCACAGCGACGGCCTTGGCGCGGGTCAATCTCGTGAAGGGGCCCAACGCGTTCGTCTGTGTGGCCTGGCCAAGAGCACCGAAGTAGGCGGTCAGGTCGTAGATCTTCCAGTTCGCCGGGTTGGAGTCGCGCAGATCCCAGAGGACAGCGCGCTCCTGACCGCGATAGTTCATACCCGCCGCGAAGGTGCCGTCCTCGCTCACGCCATAGGGCACGGCATTCGTCGTACTGCCCGTGGTGTCCGGATACGTCGGCAATTCCTGGATACCTGTCCGGACAATATCGAAGTCGGTGGGATCGCCCACCTTCGGAGTGACGCTCACCGTCATCATGAACGGCCAGTTGCCCGACCGCCCATCCGATACCGGCGACATGCCGAAGACCTTCGTTCCGTCTTGGCTGACCGCCCAAGCCTGCCCGAGCTCATTACCGGCCAAGCCGTTCAGGAACGCGACGCTCTGGGTCCCGTTGTTCGGGAGAACGCCAATCCCACGGTGCTGATAAACGTAGATCCGCTCCTGGCCCTGTCCATTCTTGCGCGACCCGACCGACAGGCCCGAAGCCGAGGCAGCGCGGACTGCAGCCTCCTCCGACGTACTCTTCACATCCCGGGAGACCAGCACCGCAGGCGGATCGCCATCGGTGCTGTCGTGCTTGAGACTGAAGATCTCCGTGCCGCTCTTCCTGGCGATGGTGTAGTAGACACTGCTGTTCAGGCTGATGCCCAACGAGTTTTGTTCCACGAACAGCGGGCCGCTCTTGTCGCTGGGCCAGAAAAGATCCCGCCTTATCTTCGTCCACGTCAGGCCGTCATCGTTCGAGAAAAAGTCCGCATTCCAGCCATTCGCCTCACCATTAATCACGAGTTGTGGCTGTCCGTTGACCGTCCGGTAACCTACCCCGAGGGGCTTGGTCAGCGCCGCATTCTCGCTGCTGAGCACGCTTCGCGCGCCGTTTGTCGGGTCCCAGATAAACCCCCCAAAAGACTGGGCGACCGGCGGACTGCTCACCCCGACCACGATCGCCTGACCGCTTGGAGAAATCGTCACACCTTTCGCATCCGTCGATGTTCCCGCCTCAAGCGGATCGATCGCTGTCAACGTCGCGCCGAATGCGCCGGCCGACAAGGCCAGCAACGCCAGCGCCGTCATCCCGTAAATACCTGGTCGCGTAAAACTCATTCGTCATCCTCCCTCCGGGCCTCTCACCCGGGTTGTGTGACCCGCTTCGCTGTCGATCCGGTTCCAGCCACAACTCCGGCTGAATTCCGGTATCACTTCGCCATACAATCCCGATGGCAGACCACTATCCTTCACACCGCTTTCCTTTCCAGAGACCCTTCACCATTGCTGCCGTCAGCCAAAGCCGGGGGCGCCACGGGGAAAGCGCGTGCTTCGCTTCTCTTCGAATTCTCTGAAATTCCCGGCGCATCATGCGCCGAAAGATACGACGTACAAACCGGCGCGCCGCCCTCAATGGCATCGCTCAACGCGGCCGGTAAACCAACAAAAGTCACCGTATGTGTCTGCTTAAGACCTGCTGGGTCTCCTTTTCTCCCTGCCGTCACATCATCGTGCCGCAGTGATCACCGAACTGAAACAAAATGAGACTTGCAACAAAACCGCGACACTGTCTCTAGAGTACCGTTTTCCCATCGCCGTGTCAACTGAAATTTCCCAATTCCGTCAACACGTGAAAGATGTCCAAGTTGTGAAAAACAACCACCGCCCGTCCAAATCCGGCCGTTGGCCGCCTCACGGCCGGGGTTTCCGCCCTGCCGGGGGGAGAGTTACGTATCTCATGGCTATTTCGGATCTTACAGCGATGAATGAGCCCCTTGAACGGATGCCGTAGCGGGCCGCCCCCCCTCTTACGAATCCCAACTTGCGTGGCGCAATCAAAAGCGGCCCGGACGAAACCAGTTCGCCCGGGCCGCGAGATGGTGTCAACAAATGGGTCTGGCGACTTACGGCTCGCAGTTGGGGTTCACGCCCACCACTGCCGGTCCGGTCACACAGTCCTCGAAGGCATTCAGGTCGAATTCATCGATCACGCCGCTTCCGGGGTTGACGTGGTCGAAGCACTCGCATCCGGGCGCCACGCCGGGCGCCTCGCCGGTGAAGCACTCCTGGAACAGGCCGAAGTCCTCCTGGTCCACGTCGCCGTCCATGTCCCTGTCCGCCCAGACGTGATAGGTCGAGGAGCACGGGCAGGTCTCATTCGCACAGTCGGTGCCGATGCCCTTGAAGTCTGCCTCCGGACAGACGCCGTAGTTTTCCTGCACGCAGGTGTTCTGGCCGTTGCAGCAGGCCCCCAGGCAGGCGGTGGCGCAGGACGTGCTGGCGCCGCGGGCAATATCGCCTTCGCCCACGCACGCATCCGCAGCCACGAAGTCACTGCAGGTGCCATCCGCATGGCAGCAGGCGCCCGGGCAGGAGGCGTTGATGCACAGGGTGTTCGCCGTCCAGCTCTGCTGGCCCTCGATGTTCGGGCAGTCAGCCGCAAACTTGCTCGTGCACGAGCCGATCATGCAGCAGGCACCGGTGTCCGGCAGCGGGAAAGCGGACAGCGGAATTCGGGCCACGAAGGCGCGGACGGTGCCTTCCACAGTACCGCCCCGGCCGGCCACCACCACCTCCTGGCTGGTGGTGTCCACCGCCACGCTGTAGGCACGGTCCAGCCGGACAAAGTTACCCAATTGCCCCAAGGCTCCGAAGTAGGCGGTCAGGTCGTAGACTTTCCAGTTGGCGGGATCGGCGTCGCGCAGATCCCAGAGGACCGCACGTTCCAGGCCCCGATTGTTGTGGCCGACGGCCCAAGTCCCATCATAGTTGGCCCCGTACACATATCCCCGGGACGAGCCGGCCACGTCGGGGTAGAGCGGGAGCGGATGAATCGCAACGGCGTTCGGCTTGGCCGGGGCGTTCGAGGTCAGGGTCAGCCTGAACGGATACAGCGTGTTGTCGTCCGCCGCGATCGGCGACACACCAAAGGCCTGTGTACCATCGATGCTGATCGCCCAGGCCTCGCCGATATTCGTGTAATCGGTCGGCCACTGCGGGTTCGCTACCCCAGGCTTGGGCTGGAGTCCCGCATAGTATCCCCAGTTGCCACCGCCGGTGCCCGTCGCTTGCCCGATGTAGATCGAATACGGTGCCTCTGATTGATTGCTCTCCTTGCGGCGGCCGACGGCAATGCCGTTTCCCGAGACGCTTTGCACAGAGGTCTTATACCCGTTGGGCACGTTCTTGCCGTCTACGACCCGGGTGATCGGGCTCCCGGTCATATGGTCGATCTTCAGGCCGTCGTCACCAGCCGTATCATCCCACCAGATGCCGTAAACCAGATCATCGACGCCCAGGGAGCTCACCGTGTTCGCGGCGCCCGTCTTCACGGCAGCGAAACCACTCATCATCCGATATCCCTGTTCCCAGGTCAGGCCCCCGTCTGCGGAGGTGATATAGGCCAGGTAGCCGGATGCCAATCCCTGAACCACCAGTTCGGGCGTCCCGTTCACCTTACGGGTGGACACACCCAGGGCCGTCGTGAGTGACCAGCCCCCGGCAATGGCGAGACGCACACCGTTGGTCTCATCCCACACAAAGCCGATCGAGTAATCGTTCGTCTCGTTCACCTGGCCATCGGACTGGCCCACAATCACCTTTCCGTCGGGCGAGATGGCCAGCGCCTGTGCATTTTGCCCGACGAAGTGCGAAGTTTGATTCAAATCGACATACCCGCTCCAGGTCGGGATCTCCGTCAGGGTAGCGCCAGATGCGCCAGCCGACAGCGCCAACAGCGTCAGCGCCGTCATCCAACAAACACCACCTCGCGAAAAGATCATTCTTCATCCTCCCTCCGGGCTTCTGACCCGGTTTATGGTACCTGCTCCGCCTGTTGATCCGGTTTCGCCGGATATGTTCGTAGAGGTCCGGCACCACTAATCCGCTACAGCGCATCGGCAGCACCTCGCCACCTGGCACGCTGATCATCCGGTTGTCCGCCGAATCCGGGATTCAGCTCCGGCCCCGCGGTGTCTACCCATGGCCAGGCACCGGCCCTGGTCAGAGTCCCGACACTGCCCGGTCCTACCCCGCGCCCTTCGCCTGCCGCAAAGACAGGCCCGACGCCCCTCCGGGGCGACTGAATACATACGGCTCACTGAACTCCGCTTCTGCTCGCAAATAAGCTCCTAAGCCTCCCCATGGCAGTCTTCAGCCGGAAGCCAAAGTTGTCTCCAATGCTTGACAGGGTCGTCGGACGGAAAACGCAATGAAGTAACACCCTGCCGAGAACTTCGCGACTCCATTAAGAATACCTGACCTCCAAGTGAATGTCAACTGTATTTCACACATGGCGTCGACAAGTCGCCCGCAGTTTCAGGGTACAACGAATTCCAAACAATTATGGGACAATTGGTTAAACTAAATGACAGCCTCGCGAGCCAATTCGTACCACTGGCGCCGCCTGCACCAGCAGTTTTGCCGACAAAACTCACCGGTTCCCATGAGCCGTCAGGCAAAGCCGCATTGCTCCAGGCAAGCCTCCACAACCTGCCTGGCGGACAGAATTTCCGGCATAACCGGTGAAGTTGTCTGGCGGTTAAGCTCGTTGTGGACCCCCCCGGCGGGCGCTTGAGGCCGCGCCCACACAGAACCTCCAGCTTGTTCTCGCCCCCCATCCCCGGTCGGTCTGACTGGATGGATACTAACAATCCCTGCCCGCAAAAGCAAGAAGTGTACCCCACCCGCTGGAGGGAACTCTCACCTTCTGCCACTCATTGACAGTCCCACCCATTGCCAGCAATTACCGCCTTTTCCGGGCGCCGAGCCCCCGGGCTTGCCGGCGACAAAAAACGTGCGGACCACGAACGCCATAGCGCTCATGGCCCGCACGACTGTTGTGTCAATCTCCACGCTGCCACCTCCGCTCTCGCCGGATCAGAGCCGGCCGTGAGCGCAAGCGACAGATCTACTCCTGATTACCGACGGCGACGCAACAACGCCAGGCCGCCCAAGGCCAGGAACGACAGCGTGGCCGGCTCGGGAACGACCATCACGAATCCCGTCCAGCCGCTGGCTTCCAGGCTGCCGGCATAGCCGACGCCGGCAATAACCGGGTTGCCCTGGGCATCGATGCCGATCGCAGTGCCCCGGCGCAGGTTGCCGGTGAACGGACCGAGGATCCCGTGGTCAATCGCGAACTGGGTCAGGTCAATCGCCTGGATGTTGCTCAGGTCGCGAAGATCCCAGAGAACCGCCTTTTCCATGCCGTAAGAGTAGTCCATGCCCACCGCATAGTCGCCATTGGGGGCGATGGCGTAGACAACGCCGTTGGTGGCACTAACGACACTACCGCCCAAGCCAGGCAGTTCGTACGAGGTGGTGCCGTCGTAGACGAACGGATACATGCCGCTCTTGCCGGCCACCTGGCCATAGCCGCCCATGATGCTGCCGTCATCGGCGATGTCATACAACGCGCCCGTGTCGGTTCCATCCGGACCGGCAGCAATGTACCCGTTGGGCGCCGTGCCGCTGCCCACGTACGGCCCATTATAAAACATCCGGCCACCACGAACGCCGACCGACAGGCCCTCGTTGGAAACACCGTGCATGGTTGTTTCATTGGTGGTGCTCTTGTAAGAGTAGTCGGCAAAGCCGGTGCCATTGAAAGCATCGACGTTCACCTGAAAGGCGTTGGTCTGGAACACGGCGTGGAGCAGACCGGTCGCGCTGTTGCTGGTCCCGGCCACGCGGTTCATCCCACTGCCGAAATAGTTGACGTCGTTCCGGCGGTTCTTCGCCCAGTCGGCCGTTCCATCCCAGGTGGACGAGGTGTCCCACCAACTCAGCGACTGCCAGGTATTATTAGCGCCTACGACAACCACCTTGGTCGTGGTGCCGTCAGTCCAGTAGCCGATGCCGTCCACACTGGTGTTAACGGAACCGGCCACGATGGGGCCCGCAACGCCGGTGGCGGCATCATATACGAACCCGGTGTCCTGACCGTCGCTGTTAAATCCGAGTCCCGCGGTACCGCCGACAAAACGTCCGTCCGGCGTAATACCTCGAGGATACACGCCGACCTTCGCGCCGCTGGTAGGGTGCGTTATCTTGGGAAGGGCAGTGAGGCTTTGGCCAAGGGCGATGGTCGCCCCCGCCGCAACCGTCAGGACTGCAATCCCCAACCTCATCTTTCTTCCTTTCATCAGCTTTTTCCTCCTCTCCGGGCTCTTGCCGAGCGCCCGGTGCTCTCCGAGGTGACTTGAAAACGGGACAGGCAGGGACCTCCTTCCCGGCCACACCGCATGGCCGGCACGATCCCCTCATCTTCCCGAACACATGCTATTTAAGGCGACCCCGAAATGTGCAAGGGCCATCCTCCTCCTTCGCTCCGTATCCCTCCACTCGCGGGCCAAAAACGAGATGAAGCACAAGGTTGGGCACGGCAGCATTCTTTTGCCAATCTATCCCCTTGCGTGGCGGATGTCAACTATTTTTTCTGGATTACGTTAACAGATGCCCCCGACTCACCAGCGCCAATCGCGCACACAAACGCAGCTAAAGCATGGCTTCAGGGGCACACAAAGATCAGCCTCTCGTTCCCGGCCTGAAGGAAGATCATCTGTGACCCGCAGTCTCGAAATGGCATTGAGGCACTATCGTGGCCGGCATGCTGGCCGAGATCATCTGAGCCAACTTAAGCAACACCTGTGCATATAGAGAAGCCTGTTGGATCCTGTTGCCTGATCTCCCGCGATTCTTCGATCCCCCCGGGCGAAGCCAACGGGCCCACCAATGTGTTGCGTCCTCCCTGGGCAGGCGCTCGAGGCCTTCACCTGCGAACTACCGCTACCACTTCTGATCCCCCATTCCGCACCGCTCTCACGAGGAGGATCTCACTCATTCCGGCCTGCGAGCACAAAAAATGCGGACCACGAACACCGCAGTGCTCGCGGCCCGCACGACTGTTGCACCAATTTCCGCCGCACCTCCGCTCTCGCCGGATCAGAGCCGGCCGGGAGCGCAAGCGACGGATCTACTCCTGATTACCGACGGCGACGCAGCAACGCCAGGCCGCCCAGAGCCAGGAACGACAGCGTGGCCGGCTCGGGGACGAAGTTGTAGGAGTACTCGACGCCGTTGATGCCGATGGTCAGATTGCTGACGTAGCCGTTAATGCTGGACGCCTCCTGCCACCAGGAGCCCGGGAAGTGATTGTCGGTGCCCAGCCCCGTCGAATTACCGGCACCGATCTTGACGCTGATGCTGGTATTCGTAATGTTGTTGTCGTACCAGTCGCCGCCGGCCACACCCGTCCAATCGCCCGGAGCCTGGAAACGGGCCGGATTCTCAGCGGTGCCGTAGCGAGTGGTCAGCCACGCCCAGTCCCCTTGATAGTTACCGGAGCTCGTGTTGATCAGTTTCCAGACGACCTGGTCCGGATCCATCAGGTCCCAGGTCTGCCACTGCCCGGGCACCACATCGGCAGCGCCGTTCTTCGGAAACGCCACAAAGAGCCGATCCTGGCCGGTCGTGCCGCTGGTGGTCCGCACCTCGACCAGGGGCGGAAGGCCGGCGTTTTCATAATCACGGTTTCGAAGCAGGGTTGTGACCGTAAAGCTGGTCACATCCCGCACTGATGCGCCGCTGTGATTGTTCGTTCCCAGGTAGACTCGCTGCATGACCGTCTGCGACGAGTCGCTGTAGCCGGTCTGCATATGGAACGAACCCTTGCCGTTGGGTGACGGGTAGAACGAATCATTGACACCAATGAACTCCGCCACCGGAACGGTCGACCAGCTGCCCTGCTGGGTGGCCCATGTCCAACCGTTCGGATTGGCCGCGGACACGTCAATGCTGGTGGCGCTTGCCACCGCGGCACACACAGACAACGAAAGCACTCCAACCCATACGATCTTTTTATTCATAAAGCTTGTCCTCCTTCGGGCAGAGATTTGCGCTGGGCCGCCCGCCCGCCCGTCCACAGTTCGCCTTTTTTTATCTTCGCTCCTGACACCAGGAGCGTAAGAGGTCTCCAATGTCAGCTTTTCCTCTTCTCCGGGCTCTGTCCGAGCGTCCGGCGCTCTCCGAGGCGACTTGAAACCAAGACAGCCGGGGACCTCGCAACCAGCCACACCACATGGCCAACCCGATCCCTCATCTTCCCGAACAAGTGCAATTAAGACGAGCCCGAAACGTGCAGCGGCCTTTCTCCTCCTTCGACTCGGTATCCTTCCGCTTGCGGGCCCAAAACGACATGAAGCCCACAAGACACTACAGATACTGCGTCGTTCTCATCTGGAATTTACCGGCCTACCGCGTAGATGTCAACTGTTTTTTCTTGATTATGTCAACAACTGCCTATAAACTGACACCTGTCAAACAGCGACACAAGTGCCGGAACAACATGAATTTATAACAGCACAGCCGCCGTCCCCCGTTCCGGAGCGTTACGGGGAAAGCGACTCGTTCTGTTGACACGAGTAAATATAAAGCCTGTTTCGCAAGTTTTACGCTGCCACTGCTTTTGAGCAGTAATGGGCACGTCCATTGCTGTCGACACGGCGTGAACGACCCACCCGCGGTTGACTCCAGGCCTGTTCGTGGGATCAATTCTCGGAAGTATTCCCGCCCCCCTGACGGGGCGGACCGGCCTGACGTATGAGGGGGCATGAAGTGCGATTTTCGCAAGATTCCATCCTGATTCCCGCGCAGAGAGTTCCAATCCGTTATCAGGGCAGCAAGCCGCGCGCTGCCGGCAGATGGGCACGGGTTGTCGTGTTGACGGTCGTCCTAGCCCTGATCCGGTCAACTTTCGCCCAGCCACCCCGCTCGCTGAACGATCTGACCGGCCCCTGGCAGCTTTTTGTCGATGATTACGCGGTCGAGTCCCGGAGCGGCGTCACCCGGGTCTACCACCCGTTCACCAAATATCCCCACAACCCCGTGCTGGTGGCCGACCGCCCCTGGGAAGGCAACCACATTTACGTGTACGGCACGGTCCTGCCCAACGAGTCGGGGCCGGGTTATCGCCTCTGGTATCACGCCCTGAGCAACGACCCCGATCGCCAGCGCAATCTCTATGCCACCAGTCCCGATGGCATCCACTGGACCAAGCCGGACCTGGGCATCATCAACTACAGCGGATCGACGAACAATAACATCATCATCCGCCGCGGCGCGGGCGATCACATCCTCTCGGTGATTCACACCCCCTGGGAAACCGACCCTGCCCGCCGCTACAAGCTGATCAATTTTGACGTGGCCACCGGCCGGTTCCTGGGCGCCTGGTCACCCGACGGCCTGCACTGGACCGATGCCCCCGCCAATCCCATCCTGCCGCCGGCCAGCGATGTGGGCAATTTCGCCTGGGATCCCCACCACGGTCGCTATAACGGCTATCTCAAAATGGGCAGCTATGTCCGCAACCTGAGACGCCGATCGGTGGGCTTCACCTGCTCGAAGGAATTCAATACCTCCTGGCCGGCCCTCCAACTGATCCTCGAACCTGACGACTTCGACGACCGCTGGGCGACCGGCCTGCAGCGCACCCACTTCTACGGCCTGTGCGCCTTCCCCTACGAATCCATGTATCTGGGCTTCCTGTGGATCTTTCGGGCCACCGACGATGAGGGTTATTACGACGGCGTCATCTTCGTCGAACTGGTCACCAGCCACGACGGCGTCCACTGGCAGCGGCAGGAGGGCGACCGTCCCCCCATTCTGCCGCTCGGGCCGGCGGGAAGCTGGGACGGCGGTATGGTCTTTACCACTCAACACCCCCTGGTGGAGGGCGATACCATCAAACTCTGGTACGGCGGCACCAGTGGGACGCACGCTTATTTCACGAAAGAACGCACCTCCATCGGCCTGGCCACGCTGCGCAAGGACGGCTTCGCCTCCCTCGATGCGGGCGACACTCCCGGCATCATCATCACCCGAAGGCTTCTCCATACGCAGGGGCCGCTGCGTCTGAACTACAAGGCCGCCGCCGGTGGCTTCGTCCGCGTTGAACTGGTTGACGACTCGGGAGCGGCGCTGCCCGGCTATTCCTTCGCGGACTGTCAGCCGCTCACCGGCGACAGCACCGACCAGGTAGTCGCCTGGGCCGGACAAACGCAACTGCCCGCCCATCCGCCCGCCTTTCGGCTGCGCTTCTTTGTTCGGCGCGCCTCGCTCTATTCGTTCGCGGCCGGTGATGGAGTCCAGTTGATCGTTCCGCCTACGATTTCCGTTCAGCCTCAGTCCGTGGTTGCAGCAGGCGGAGAGACCGTCCAATTTACGGTTGACGCCGCCGGTTATGAACCGCTCTCCTACCGCTGGTACAAGAACGGGGTCGCCCTCGCCGAAAGCCAGACCTGCACCGGTGTGGATACGCCCACGCTGGTCATCGCCAACGTCGGCGCCGCCGATGTGGCCGCCTACCATTGCGTAGTCAGCAATCCGGCCGGAGCGACCTCTTCCGCCGTCGTCACCCTTACACTTCAGTCCGCCGATTTCTGGCCGCTGGGCATCCTCCCCGGCGCGACCGCCAGCGCGATTGCCGGGATCACCGCCGACGGTAGCGTGATCGCCGGCAGCAGCGGCAACCATCCGTTCATCTGGTCGCCAACCACCGGCCTGAAGTCTCTCGGTCTGCCCGCGGGCGCAACCTCCGGGGCCGCCGTGGGGGTCGCCCTCGACGCAGGCGGCAGGCTGGTCGTGCCCGTCAACACCAACGCATCAACCTTCAAGGCCCGCACGTGGATCGGTACCCTCTCCGGCTCAGGCTCATGGTCTACGCTGCCGCGCAGCGCAGGTCGGGAGTGGACCGCCAGAGGCATCGGGGCGAACGCCTCCGATCTGTGGATCGTCGGCAGCACATTGACCGGCGGGGACGGCGGAGTCAGCCGGGACGCCTGCCGCTACGTCCAGAGTACCGGTACCACGAGCACGGTCCTCCTGCCGCCCGGCGGTCACGATCACTCCGACCTGCACGCCGCCTCGGACACCGGCCACTTCGCCGGACAATATCAGCACGGGGGAGCGCCTCCCACCGGCGGCGCCCGCAACGCCATGGCCTGCACGGCCGGCAATACCGCTTGCGAAGCGCTCCATACGCTGGTCGGTCCGCCGACCAGCAGCCACGAGGCCGTAGCGCGGACCATCTCACGCAACGGCCAGGTCGTCGCCGGCTGGAGCAACCTTGAGCCCGACCTCTCACTCTATCAACCCGTGATCTGGAACGGGTCGAAAGAGCCTATGGAACTGCCCCTGCCCCCTGGCAGCGTCAAGGGCGAAGTGCTGGCCTTGAACGAGGATGGCACGCTGGCCGGCGGCCGATGCCTGGAGAGCGACGGGACGGCAACGGCTTTCCTCTGGGACCCCGACCATGGGACGCGCCGACTCTCTTCAGTGCTCTCCGATCTCTACGGGCTCGATCTGGCCGGCTGGTCCCTCACCGAAGTTCAGGCCATATCCGCCGATGGCCTGGTCCTGGCCGGCAACGGCGTACACGACGGGCACGACGAAGGCTGGGTGGTCAGGTTTGACCGCTACAACCAGTTGCCACCCTTCATTCAACAATCCCCCACTCCGTACGCGGCCCGGGTGGGAGCCGCGGCCGTCTTCACGGTCGTGGCCACAGGCGAAGGCCCCCTGACCTATCAGTGGCTGAAGGACAACGTTCCCCTCGCGGAAGGCGGACATTACGCCGCCACGACCACTGCCACGCTGACCGTCTTTCCCGTCAAGACCGCGGATCTCGGCCAATACCGCTGCCGGGTCGAAAACGCGGCCGGACAGACCTTGTCAGACCCCGCGCCGTTGACCATCAACAGCGTGGGCGATTTCGACGACGATAACGACGTGGATCTCGAAGACTTCGCCCACTTCCAGGCCTGCTTCAGCGGGGCGGGCGAACCACAGCTCGACCCGGCCTGCGACAAGGCGCGTCTCGATAACGACCCGGACGTGGACCAGAACGACTGCGCGATCTTCCGCAAGTGCATGACCGGCCCGGGCATTCCGCTCGACCTGAGCTGTTTCGACAGAAACTGAATGACCGTGCGCGATGCGGCGACAACAAAGCGCCGCGCTTCATCGGGGGGCGGGCATCCTGCCCGCCTGATTCACAGCCGGTGTGTGCCACGGCTCCTGAGCTTATGGCGGAATCGTCCCGACACGGCTCAAGAGCCGCGGCACACAAATCGTGCTTTTTGTTGACTCACCATCGCGCACGGCCACCAAGAATGCCCCTTGCGGGACAAACACTACGGCTTGAGCCGCGCCACGGTCTGGGCAAATTGCTCCGCATACCGCCGGCTCAGTGTCTCCCGCAGCTTCGAGTCGGCCGTCAGGACGAACATCCGCGCCACCTCCAGCCGGCCCATGTCGAGCGTCACCTGTTGCCCGTCCTGCCGCCAGGCCAGATCGCCGATCCCCTGCTCGGAAATCTCAAAAGCCGTCGCCACCTTCAGCCAAGCTGGCGGGGTGACCGCCAAAGCGGCCTTCTCGACCGGCACGACCACCGTCCCCTGTCGATCGCTGGCGATACCCTCATTGACTACCAGCAGCAGAAGTGAATCATCACCGGCCAACAGCGAACGCACCCATAAATGGGAAGGGGCTTTGACCGTCACGGCCGCCGGGCAGCTCCGGGTAATCAGTGGACCCGCCGTACGGGTCAGCGCCCCCAGCAGTCCGATTTCGCGCCACAGGGCTACGCCGTCCGGATCCGACGACCCGCAGCCGTGGAACTCGCCGTAGGGCGTGTACCACCAGTACGAAAGCGCCTTTGCCCCGCCGGCCAGCGCGTAGAATACCTCCATCCGCTTCTCTGCCGGCGTCGCAAAGCGGAAGGGCGAGCCGGGGATATCGTGCCGGACGCTGTTGAGAATAATGTGCAGCGGCTTGGGCGCGCAGGCCGACTGGCAAATGGTGGCCACGCCAAACACGTAGGTCGGTTTGACGAACGACGCCGCCCACGCCGGCCGCTGGTTCCACGCGATCCGCTGCTGTTCCTGGTAGTAGGGGTCGGCGCAATAAATGTCCGGAAGCTGCGCGTACACATACCAGTTCGCCGGCTTGAACGTGTTGTCCACATTCAGAAGCTGAGGCACGTCCTGAACCTCCTCGCGCCAGTCGCGGCTGCGCTGCACCAGCGGCTGGGCCAACGCCCCCAGCCGGAGCCCAAGATCGAGTTGGGTCACCTCGAAATCGTGAGCGTCGGGCTCGTCGGTGAGAAACACGTACAGCGGGTCGCGCAGCGTTTTGTCCGGGTGGCTCATCATCAGGTTCAACCCGGTTTGCCGTCGATATTCCAGCCCTTCAGGGGTCTCCAACCATTTCCAGACCTCGCTGGAAATCGAATACATCAGGGCGTTCACGTTGTGCAGGCGCATGTCATTGAGGAAATAATCAACACGCTCCTGCTCTGTCGCTCCCTTGTTGATATACCCCCACATTCCGTATACGAACTCGCCGGAAAAGGCCCGCTGCCCGGCCCGGGCGACAGAGCCGTCCGCATAGGCCACTTCGAAGAGGTGAAAGGAACCGCGGGCCAGCATCGACTCCAGGCGGGCGCTCACCACGACCACACCCAGTTCGGGATCAAAGGCTATCCGAGATCGTGACATCAGATCCCTGCCATCCATCCGCATGCCCATGGGGCGAGTCTCCCGCTTCGGATGACGGGCGTACAGGACCACCTCGTCAAGAGAGGCCGAAAGACTGAGTCCCTCCACCCGTGGTGCGGCCGGTCCGCCGCACGGCACGCGAACCGAAGCACGCTCCTCGCCAGCAACCACCTCCACTTGCAGCGCGGCCGGACGCGGAAGCCGCCGCAGTCGCACGACCACCTCTGTCGCACCCCCGGCCGGCACCGTCCACGGTTCCGCCTTCCACCACACCGGCTCCCCGGCCTCGATCAGGCGATCGATCTGATCCTTGGGCAACTTGGAGAAATGCAGGCTCGCCGGCCACATGCCGCTCACCTTGGCCTGGTGAGAAAAGGCAATCGCCTTGGACAGATTCACCCCCTCCAACAGCACGTCGTTCACCTCCACCCGGCCGGCCGACGCGTTACGCAGGTAGACGTGAAGATATGCCCCCGGCGGCAGATCGACCCGGGTGGATTGCAGCGGATCACCATCCTTGCTCTCCAGCGCCCATCCTTCAGACCACAGATGCGTAAATTGCGGAAAAGGCGTGTCGGCCCGGCTCACCGCCCCGATCACCTCCAGTCCCGCCGCCCGGTCGGCCGCAACCCCAAATAAAAGGCATACCCCCACCGCACAGACTGCCGTCCTGCTCATTGCCGACTCCTGAAAGTACGTGCGGGGCCCCGGCACAACGATTCCGTAAGCTGCACCTTGTTGACCCCCCTGGCCGTTCCGCTATCTTCACGTATCAGAGCGACAGTTCAAGACCCGACACCGAGCCGCGAACGTTATTGAGGCGACACTTGAGCCCGACGCGTCAGCCAGGGCATTCTGTCCGATCCGAGGAGAACAAACCCATGCGAAGCGGAACCTGCTGGATCCTGTTGCTGATTACCCTGCCTTGCCTGTACGCGGAACTGAAGGCTGAATCGCTCCGCGCCGGGGCGGCCGCCGTCAAGATCACCCCGCCTACGGGAATCGCGATGGCCGGCTACTATTTTGATCGCGGGGCCCAGGGCACACATGACGACCTCTACGCCAGGGCGCTGGTCCTCGAAAACGGTAACCAGCGGGCCGCCCTGGTCACGCTGGACCTGATCTCGACGACCGCGCCGCTGGTGCAGGCCGCCCGCGAGCAGATCGAGAAGGCCACCGGCATCCCCGGCCAGCACGTCATGATCAGCGCGACCCATGCCCACACCGGCCCGGTATTGGCCAAACGCGGCATCCGCGAAGATGAGCAGGGTGGGGCCGCGAATCTGTCGGTCCAATACTCGGCCAAGCTGCCCGGGCTCATTGCCGAGGCGGTGCAACTGGCGGCCTCGCGGTTGCAGCCGGCGCGGGCACTGGCCGGCCTGGGACGCGAAGAGCATCTCCCCTTCAACCGCCGTTACTTCATGCAGGACGGAACGGTGGGCTGGAACCCCGGCAAGCGCAATCCGCGGATCGTCAAACCGGCCGGTCCCATCGATCCGGACGTGGGTGTGGTACTGTTCGAACAGTTGGACGGCGCCGCTCAGGGGGGAGCCATCGCCACCTGCGTCAACTTCGCCATGCATCCGGACACGGTCGGCGGGCAGTATTTCTCCGCCGATTACCCCGGCGTGCTGGCGCGGCAGTTGGCCGCCTACAAGGGTGAAGACATGGTCACGCTGTTTGCCAACGGCGCCTGCGGCAACATCAACCATGTGGACGTGAACTGGGCCGACCGGCAACGCGGCCCCCAGGAGGCCCACCGCATCGGCACCATCCTGGCCGCGGAAGTGCTGCGGACGTACAAGAAGGTGCAACCGCTGGCCGGGCATGACCTGCGCATCCGCCGTGAGATCGTCAAGCTCCCCCTGCCGCCGGTGACGGAAGAAGAGGCCGCCAAGGCCCGCGAGACCGTGCAGCGCCTGGGCACCAAGGACAACCGGGGCTTCATGGACAAGGTCCGGGCCTACCGCGCTTTGGACGTGGCCGCGCGTAAGGGTAAGCCGCACGAAGTGGAGGTGCAGGTGATCGCACTGGGCGACGAGGTGGCCTGGGTGAGCCTACCGGGAGAGGCGTTCGTCGAGCTCGGTCTGGCCATCAAGAAGGCCTCGCCCTTCAAGTACACGCTGATCGTGGAACTGGCCAACGGCTCCATCGGCTACATCCCCGACCGGCCGGCCTACGAGCAGGGCAACTACGAGCCGGAGAGCGCCCGCTGTGCCGCCGGCTCCGGCGAACTACTCGTCGATACGGCCATCCGCTTGCTGAAGGAATTCCGGCAGTAAGCCAGGAGGGCGAGCATCTTGCCCGCCTCTGTCTTGGAGGGCGAGCATCTTGCCCGCCTTGGTCTGGGCTGGGCATCCTGTCCGCCTCAAAGGCGTGCAAGATGTACGCCCTCCGAGGCGCCCCCCCGTTCTGCCCCATGCCATCTTGTGGTAGCGGCCGGGCTCCGTACCGGCCGTTTCACCGGACAAAACGCCTGCACCTGTCTGGATCCAGAAAGGCGGGCAGGATGCCCGCCCCCCTGCATCGGCGGGACGCCGGTGCCACACGGCACGAACACCACCCCAGGCCCGTCCTCACTTCCCCAGTTCTCAGTTCTCAGTTCTCAGTTTTCAGTTCTCAGTTCTTGAGTTCTCACTTCGCGACGCCAGTCGCTCTCTCACGCTCTGGAGCCACTCTGCGTCCGGCAGCGCATACGGCCGGAACTTCTCCAGCGTCCCGTGCTCCTCGCTGTAGGCCAGAGCCCGGTTCTGGCCCAGCTTGTTGGCCAGCGGCGAGTCGATGAGATTGCTCGAATCGGACGCGCTCATCTGGAACAGGATGCGGTTGTCGAACTCGCGCAGGCTGGCGCGGTCCAGCGTCCGTTCCACCGCCGCCGGCGTGTCGCACCAGGCCACCACGTGCATGCCCACCGGCGGCCCTTCGCGCAGCAGGTCCGCAAACTGCCGGTCCGGTGCGGGCTTCGCGTCCTCCTCGCGCGGTGAGAAACTGAACGAATCCTCCTGCCTGCGCAAGACCCGGTAGCGCTGCAGTCCGTAGATCAGCACATACACGGCCGGCAGGTTCAGGTCTTCGCTGGATTGCCGCTGCGCCAATTCCTCGGCCACCTCGTTGATGGCCTCCGGCACGGCCCGGTACTCCACGAGTCTCACTTCATGCGGCACAACGTCCTTCAAACGCGGGAATACTGTCGCCAGCGGCGAATCGGAAGGGCTGCCGTCCAGCACGTAGAATTTGGCCGCATCGGGCGCGTGCTGAGCGGCCAGCGAGATCAGCGACGATGCCAGCAGGGCCAGCCCCGATTCCTCCTGCTGGCCGATGATGAGCACGTTAGCCCCACTCTGCCGCCGCAGCGTCACCGCGGTCGGTTCCTTGATGGCCACCGGCTCGCCCAGCCACACCCGCGGCGCCTCGACCCGGGGGGCGGACATCTTGTCCGCCTCGTGTGGAGCAGGCATCTTGCCTGCTTCGTGTGGTGCGTGCGTCTCACCGGTGCCAGGCGGGCAAGATGCCCGCCCTCCCTTGTCCAGCAGCGCCGCCAGCAGGGAGTTCTTGCGGATATCGGCCGGCACGTTGCCTTCGAACACCACCATTTCCGGGATTGAAATCCCTCGCTCGCGCTTCGGGCTCAAAAGCCCCTCGCGCTCGGCCTTTTCACGCACGCGCTCCAAAAACTTGTCGCGCCCCTCGTCCGGCAGCCACGACACCTGGAACGGGCTGTTGGCCTCCACCAGGCCGCTCATGTCGTTGTAGATCGCCTCGCCCGGCCGGGAGAGCAGCCGGGCCGCGGAGTTGCCGTCGCCCAGGATGACCTGCGAATCCGCCTCGGAGGTCTGCAGGGCCACGCGCACGGCCATCTGCCCGATGGTGCTGCGCGCCAGCCCCGAGGTCCCGCCGATGGTCTGCGAACCCAGCAGCAGATGGATCCCGAACGCACGGCCCTGCCGAACCAGCCGGTCCAGCAGCAAACTGGCGTCCTGGGCAATGCGGTCGTCCTCGCTGAAGAACTCCTGGAACTCGTCGATGATCAGCAGCGTCCGCGGCAGCTTCCGGCCCGAGGCCTGGCGATAACTCGCCAGATCCTGCACACCCAGCTTGCGGAACATCTCGCCGCGCCGGCCCAACTCCGCGTCCACCCGCTGGAGCACGCTGAGGCCGAATTCCCGGTCGCTCTCCACGGCCACGGCCCGCGCGTGCGGCAGCCGGTGCGTCGCATAGGCCTTGAACTCCACGCCCTTCTTGAAGTCCACTAAATAGAACTCCACCTCCTCGGGCGAATACCACAGCGCCAGGTTGGTAATCAGCACGTGCAGCAGGGTGGACTTACCCGAGCCGGTCTTGCCGGCGATCAGGCCGTGCTGGGCCACGCCGCGTCCCAGCCGCAACATCTGCAACCGGCTGGCCCCCATCCGTCCGATGGGCACTTCCACGTCGTTGTCCGTGCTGCGCGACCACATCCGGTCGTCGGTCGGCGCGATGCTCTCAAACGGCACCTCCACGCGCTTGGACTCACGCGCCTCGCGCCCGATCACGTGCAGCGTCCGCGTCAGGAACTCCTCGGAGGGCGGTGGGTCCACCATCAGCGGGAACCGCTTGAACACCTCGTCCTCCCAGACGAACCGGTCTTTCTGGTGCACCAGACTCACGCTGCTGGCCGCCAGTTCCTCCGGCGGCACCCCCGGCGGCAGCGGCTGCCGCGTGTCCCGCGCGATCAGCGTGTACACCCCGCAGCGCGCCCCGGTGCCGATGATCGAGGCCAGCCGGCGCAGCGCGTCTTCGCTGAATCCCAGCGGAAAATCGGCGATGACCAGGAACCGGTACGGCTCGGCCAGCTCGCCGGCCTGGGCGTTGTAGGCGTCGATGGTGGGGAACTCGTTGCGCAAATACTTCTGGATGACCGTCTCCATGTGCTCGGTCAGGTCCGCCAGCCGTCGCTCGATGTGGTCGCTTTCCGTCCAGATGCGGTTGCCCACCAGGGACTCGTCGTAATCCGCCAGGTGCATAAAACCGGCGAAGTTCTGCCCCAACCCCACGGGATCGATGATCGTGAACCGCACCCGCCCGGCCGGCAACGACACCAGCAGCCGCATCATCACCATCCGCAGCACGCGAATGGCCTCCGCCCGGCCGGTATGGTCCGAGGCCACCAGCAGCGAGGCCTGCTTCGGGAACGCCAACAGAGCCGGCACCGCGAACTCCTCGGGCAAGGCCAGCGACCCGGGCACGCGCTCGGTGATCTGCTTGAGATCGACCTTCATCTCGCCGAAACGAACCACCGACGTGAACTGCCGCGGCGGCTTCCAGCCCTGCCACTCGGGCGATTCCCAGTCCAGCGGCGCCTGCCCGAGGCCACGCTGCCGGCCGTCGATAGGCTCCTGGATCTGGGCCAGCCCGGTTCGCCAGCGCTGCTCGAGTTCCCGCCGACCGGCCTCGTAGTCGTTGCGGATCCGGACCAGGGCCTGCTCGTGCCGTTCGCGCGCTTCGCGCTGCTCGCGCTGATGGCGCTCCTCGACCTCGGCCAGCATGGCCGCCCGCCAGCGCTCGGCCTCGCCAAGACTCGCCTCCCGCTGGGCCTCTATCTTCGCCAGCAGCCGCTCGCGCTCTGCTTGCTGGCCTTTCAGAAACTCTTCCTGCTCGCGCACGGCCTTGGCCAGCAGCGGACCGAAACGAGTCTTGGCCTCCTGTACCTCGTGGTCGCGCTTCTTATAGGCCTCGGCCAGCCGCCGTTGCCGGGCCCACTGGCCGTGGGCAAACTCGGCCTGGGCCGACCGTGCCGCCCGCTCGATGGCCTCACGCAGCCCATCGGCGGCCCGCCGCACCTGGGTCCGGGCCACGGAACGGAGCCCCACGCCCGCCGCCAACATCGCCACCAGCCCCACCCCTGCGCCAATGGCTATTTCCTTCACGTGCGGCGCGTCCAGGCCAGCCAGAAGCTGGGCCACCCCCGCTCCCGCCAGCATAGCCAGCAGGATGAGCACAAAAGGCGCCACCCCCACGAACAACCGGGGAAATCGCAATCCCGCGGTCGCCTCCAGCCGGGCGCCGGCCTCCTCGTATAACGCATCGAAAGGCGCCTCCGGCCGTCGCGGCTCGGCCGCATCCGAAGCAAGGGCCGCCAGTTTGTCGGCCATGGAGAAAGCGCCTGTTCCTCCACTCTTCAGGCGCGAGGACTGACGCGACGGGGAAGCCTGCTCCTGGTCCGGAGCGGGATCGACGTCAACGTCCACCGCATCCTCGTCGTCCTCCACCTCGGAATGCAAAGGCCCTTCCAGCCCGGGGACGGCCTCGTCCTCCTCCTCGATGTCCTCTTCATCTATCCACTCCACCGGCGTCCATTCCTGCCGGAGGGTGAACATCAGCACTTCCGCCTGTCCTTCCAACTGCTCGATGAGTTGTCGGCGGTTGGCGAGTTCCTCCTTGGCCTTCCGGGCCTCCTCGCGGGTCTGTTCCTGAACCCCCTCCAGGACCGTCTCGGCCAGCCAGGCGGCATGGGTGTATTTCTTCTTGATCTCGCCTTCCGCAGTGGCGTGCTCCTGGTTGAGTTCCAGGCGCTTGGCCTCCTGGGCGGCGTCCAGCCTGGCCCGGTCCGACTCATAAGTGGCCGCGATCTTCTGCAGAAACTCCTCGTACTGGCACGCAATCGCCTCGCGCTCGGCCTGGTATCGCGTTCCGGCGTCCTCCAGGTCTTTCCTGAGCTGGGCCTCGACCCGCTCCTGTTCAGTTTGCCTCCGGCGTTCCAGGGTCTCTTCGGTGTCGGCGCACTCGGTGGACAGCAGCACCAGGTCATGCAGCGCTTCGCGCTGAAGATCTCGCGCCGTGCTCGTCTCCTCGGGGTTGTTCACGGATCGTGGATTCACAGGAGGTGCATCTGACATGCGTCTACTCGCAATCTCGCCGGATCTTTTCCAACAGGGCCGCCATGTGGGACATCGCGCTGGAAGCGTTGCGCAGATCATTCTGCAGCGGGATCAGGTACTTCTCCTCGAACTCGCGGGCCTGGGCGTCATCCCAGGTCATCCGCGTCTCCTCCCACTGGATGAGAAGCTGCCGCAAGGCCTTTGAAAGTTGTCCCCCGCCCTCATAAACGCCCATGCGATCCCTCCTCTCCCGTTACCC
>JAAXZI010000049.1 GCA_012719955.1 Phycisphaerae bacterium
CGACTACTTCCAGTAAACCGGCCTCTCGCCTCCCCGGCGAGAACAGCCAGCAGCCGGCATTCGCCAAGTACCCGGCCCGGCCACTGCAAACCTCGCGAAATTCAACCACTCCAAGCAGCGCTCGTACCGGTGATACCCCGACCTCGCTTCGCAATCCGCCATCCGCACTGCTCTCGTCCCTCGTCCCTCGCCCCTCGTCCCCCCACGTAGACGAATGGATCCCCATTCCGCTCGAGGAACTGCTCCGCCAGATGGAATCCGCGCCGCCGCCCGCCCCGCCCCCTCGCGAGCCGGCCGTGTGGATCACGGTGCCGCTGGCGGCCGTTCTGGCGGGATTGGCGGCCGGATGGCAATGGTTCGGATTCCGAATGATGGCCACGTCAGCCATGGACCCGCTGCCGGCCACAAGCCACCTGCTGGCCATCGTCGCCCTGGTGGCCACTGTCGCGGGCGCCTGGCTGCCGCTCTACGTGCTGCCCCGCCTGCGCCGCTGGGCGGCACAAAAGAATTCCGCTTCCGCGACCACCGCCCGGTGGCTGCATCGCCTCACGCACGATCGCGATGAGTCGCTGATGTGGACAACCGTTGCCATTCTGGCGTCCATTGCCGGTGGCGCGGCGCTGCTCATGCTGGCGATGGCCGGCCCGCTGACTCGTGCGTACCAGCATTTGCTCGATGGTTTCTTCTGGGTGGACGCGACCCTGGCGATTCTTGAATGGGCGGGAACGCTGGCGGTAACGGGTCCCCTGTGGCTGCTGCATGGGCTTCAGGCCACGACCATTATCCTGGCCGCGGCCCGGCGCTGGCCGTTGCCGCAGGCCGGCGCCGCTGTCGTCGGGGGCGAGGCCATCGGTTGGGCGGTGGCGACTGTCTCGCATGACTACTGGACCGCCGCCGGACTGGCCTGCGAGCAGCAGACCATGCTGGGCATTTTGCCCGTGTTCCTGCTGGCCGGCCTTGCCGTTCTCATGGCCCATGATGCCGGACGAGCCGGCACAGGCGATGAGAGCCCCGCCACCGAAGCGTCCGAAACGGGCGAGGGGAAAGGAAGGATCACTTGGTTGGCCCTGCTGATCTGGGCCCTCGGGTTGGCCCTGGCCGGCGCGGGCTGGCACTTCGGGCCGGCCTTCGCCGAAGGATCCGGCGGGCCCCATACCCAGCCAGATAACTCCACGCACGCGTTGCTGCTGGCCGGCGGATTCATTGTCGGCTGGGTGGTCTTCCGGCACCGCGGCGCGCATGGCTCCGATTGCGGTCTGGCCGTCTGGCTCACCGGTGTGAGCACGGGGGCGGCCACCACGCTTGATGCTTTGTGGCCGGGCGGTCTGTCCGGCACGGCCCAATCCTGTGTACTGGTGATACCGGCCGGCTTCGCCCTGGCCCATCTCCAGACCGCCTGGTTGGCACAGGCGGGCCGACAGCCGCAGAACCATGAAGGCCCGCCTCATGGGCCGAAATGCGAAACTCCCGGGCCGGAAAGAGCGCTGGCTTGGTTGATCACAGCGCTGCTGGGAGGCGCCGCCGCCGGGCTGTTGATCGCCAAGTGGATCACGCTGCCTCTTGCCGGTCCGATCGCAAGTATGGCGGCCGCGTCGATGGTTCTGCTGGTCGTCGGCAGCCTGATCCAGACTTTCGCCCATGGCCCCTCCAGCAGCGGCCGGCACCTGGGGTTCGGGCTGATCTTCGCATCGCTGGCCGCGGTCCTCACGATTCTGCCGTCCGACGTGAAGCGATGGCACCAGGCCTACGGCGAACAATCCCGGCCACACAGCATACGCACCGACCTGAATTGGCTCGCCTCACAGGCTCAGGGGGCAAGAAGCTTCTGCGTGATCGGACCGGCAGGCACCCGTCCGGCGGACTATCCGGCCATGCTGACGCTTCGTTTTCCCTGCCCGCCCACGCCGGCCGATCTCCAGGCCGACGGCTGGCAGAAGCTTCATGCGGATGCGGGCCGGGCGCTACGGCTGGATCACAGGGTCTATGACGTGGTCTACCAGTGCGCCGCGTTTGACGGGCCCGATGGACGGCATGCCGGATATTCACTGGAGTGGTTGAAACGGCTCGCCCATCGCCGCAGCCCCGGCGGTATGGTCATGGTGGATGTGCCGTTGGAGGGGTTAAACGGCGCGGCCACAGCCACGATTGCCTGCACGTTCGAACAAGCCATGAACGAGCCGTGCGTCTGGCGCACGGTACGCCGTGACGGCGAGGACCTGCTGCGACTTCGCACGAACGCCGGCCTGGTCGGCCCGGACGGAAGCGCCGACCCATCCTGGCAGCCGGTCACGCAACTACTGGCCGGCCGGGAGCCGGTATGGGTCCACACGCTGCGTCGCGACGCCATCAGCCGTGCTCTGCGCACGTCGGGGCCTGCGAAGGCATCGTTTCCTCCGGAGACCACGCGAAGAGCGGGCGGCACGGGCCACGAGGAGCCGGGATCGCAATCTTGAATCCGCTCATTGAGAGCTACCCTCGTGCTCAAGCGCGAGGGGCCACATCCTTCCGGAACGGTACTCAGCGGGCACGACGACTCAGGAAGCGCATCGCCAGTTCACACAGCATGCGCATTCCCACCGGCAGCGCCTCGTCGCGGAACTCAAACTGCGGGTGGTGCAGACCCGGGTAGGCCTCCGTATCCGGCGGCCACATACCCAGCCGGAACATGGCCGCGGGCACACGCTGGGCGTAGTAGGCGAAGTCCTCCGAGCCCATGCTGGGCGATTCGGTGGTAATCACCCGCTCGCGGCCCAGCAAATCACAACCGACCTCTTCCACCAGCGCGGCCATGTCACGATCGTTGAACAGCGCGGGGTAGCTTGGCCGAACGAATACTTCGGCCTGCCCGCCGTACGCCAGCGCCGTCTGCTCCGCAATCCGCCGAACACCCTCGCGCAGCATCTCGCCGAGCTCCGGACTGTAGTGGCGAATCGTGCCGCGCATGGCACACTCGGACGGAATGACGTTTCCGGCCGCGCCGCCGGTGATCTGGCCGATGGTCACCACCGCGCTCTCGAACGGGCTGACGTTGCGAGCCACCAGCGACTGCAGGCCGGTCACAATGTGGGCGGCGATCAGAATCGGATCGATGGACTTGTGCGGATACGCCCCGTGCCCGCCCTTGCCGCGGACGGTGATGCGGAGCTCATTGGTGGCGGCACAAACCGGCCCCGTGCGGACCGCGATGCTGCCCAGCGGCTGCGTGGGCCAGGCGTGCAGGCAGAACATGGCATCCACCTTGGGGTCTTCGAGCACGCCCCGCTCCACGAGCTTGCCGCCGCCGCCACCATCCTCCTCGGCCGGCTGAAAAACGAACTTCACCCGCCCGGGCAAGGCCGTGGCTATTTCCGAGAGCACCATCGCCACCCCCACCAGCGTGGCCGTATGGCCGTCATGCCCGCAGGCATGCATGAGGCCGGGCGTGGTGGACTTGTGCGGAATATCGAGTTCCTCGGTGATCGGCAGCGCGTCCATGTCCGCCCGCAGACCAATACACGGCCCGTCACGCTCAGGATTGAGGATGGCCACCACGTCGGTTTCCAGCAGGGGCGGCAGTACGCGGATATTCGGCAGGCGTCCGAGGATGTCGCGCACCTTGCGCGCGGTGTTGTATTCCTTGAAGGACAGCTCGGGATGGGCGTGCAGGTCGTGGCGGAGAGAGACAATCTCGGGGAGAACACGATCGATGGCTTGCTTGAGCGAATCGGGCATATGGTCACCTTCCAGGTAGAACCCAAGTTCAGGCTGAACGGGTGACCAGAATATCGTGATGCGGATGCAAGGCAAGCCGCCGGCGGATTCACCCCAGGCTCAACTCCCGCGGGGCGCCGGTGCAGGTGCGCCGTCCGCAGGCTCGGAGCCACCCTGGGCCAGTTCAGTTTTCTGCGCAGCAGGCGAAGCCTCGCTTGAATAAGCGGCGACCAGGCGCGGTCCGCCCACCCAGGTCGCGATGGCCATGAGCGTGGTGGCGATGGCGGCGTAGCCGATCAAATTTTTGATGCCCGGCCCAAGGAAGGAAAACGGCAGATCGAGAACGACCAACATGGCCACCAGCGGGCGTAAGGGTATGCTCAGCAGCCGGACCAGCCTGGAGGACGGCGCTTGCGGCCCGGCAGTGGGTGGCGAGGCGGGCTCGGTCGCCGCGGACCCGGTCGCCGCGGACCCGACGTCTGCCGGAACGGAAGGTTGCTCACCTCGGGGATGTCCGGCCTCATCGAGATCCAGGAACGAATGGACCTCCCGGCGAACCTCATCCCGCCCGCCTGGTTCTTTTGCGGCCGAGGCAACCGGGGGCGTGCCGGCGCCGGTGGATGGCACGGCGGGCGAGTCAGTCCTGGTCGGCGACGAAATCGGGGGTGCGTTGGTAGCCATAACCGTGCATCGGCCAATAAACCTTGCGGCTTGATTGCGGCGATCAGAGGCAAGGCCGATAATCCTTCTATGGGAACGCCACGCTTCCATGTTGAACGACTGACCGGCCCTACGCTCCGGCTGAGCGGGCCGGAGGCCGTGCATGCCGTTCGCTCCCGGCGGTTGGCGGCCGGCGAGGAGGTCGTCCTCTTTGACGGGGCCGGACATGAGGCCGCCGGACAGATTACTGCCGTGGGCCGATCTGAGCTGGAGGTGACCCTGGGCGCGTTTTTTTCCCGGCCACGTCCGACGCCGGCGTTGACGCTCGCGGTCGCCCTGCCCAAAGGCCCCCGGCAGGACGTGCTGATCGAGAAATGCACCGAGTTGGGCACGGCAGCGATTGTGCCGTTGATCAGTGCGCGGTCGATCAGCTCGGCCTCAGAGCACAAGCTGGACCGTTGGCGGCGGACAACCATCGAGGCCGCCAAGCAGTCCGGCCAGGCCTGGCTGCCTGAGTTTTTCCCCCCGGAACCACTGGCCGAGGCACTCCGGCGGATTGCGAGCCACGATCTGGCCGTGGTCGCCGCCACCGAGCAGCGCAGCGTTCCCTTTTCCTCCGCCCTTTCGCAGCATGGAACGTCGGTCGTTTCCATTCTGGCTTTTGTCGGGCCTGAGGGCGGCTGGACGCCTGAGGAACTTGATGCATTGACCGCCCACGGCTGTCAACCGATCAGCCTGGGCCCTAACATCCTGAGAATTGAAACGGCCGCTATCGCCTTGGCCGCCATCGTACACGTGGCACAAGGCGCAGCGGAGCACAAAACCGAGAATAACCCGGAGGCGAGCGAAACACCCGCCCCCCGCACCGGCGAGACACCGGTGCCACACTGAACCCTGAACCCCGAACCCTGAACCCTATGACAGAACCAACCATCCTGGGCATCGAAACTTCCTGCGACGAGACCGCCGCCGCGGTCGTTACCGGCGGGCGGCAGGTTCTCTCCAACGTGGTGGCCACACAGTTCGACGTACACGCCAAGTACGGCGGCATCGTGCCCGAACTGGCTTCGCGGGCCCACATTGAAAATCTCGACGGCGTGATTCAGGAGGCCATGGCCTCGGCCGGCGTCGGGCGGAACGATCTCGACGCCATCGCGGTCACCAACCGCCCCGGGCTGATGGGCTGTCTGCTCATCGGCGTCATGTCCGCCAAGACGCTGGCGCTGACCTGGGGCAAGCCGCTGCTGGGCGTGAACCACATCCACGCCCACGCCGCCAGCGCCGCCATTGCCCTGCCGGCGGACGCCCCGCAGCCCTGGCCGGCGGTGGCTCTGGTGGTCAGCGGCGGGCACACTTCGCTGTTTCTGGTGCGCGACCCGCTGTCGATTGAGCTGCTGGGCCGCACCATTGACGACGCGGCCGGCGAGGCCTTCGACAAAGTGGCCAGCATTCTCAATCTCGGCTTCCCCGGCGGGCCGATCGTCGACCGCGTGGCCCGCGCCGGCAACCCTTCGGCGTACGACTTCCCCCGCTCCATGCTCGACCGCGAGGCGCTGGACTTCAGCTTCAGCGGGATCAAGACGGCCGTCCTCTATCGCGTGCACGGGCCGGGCAAGAAGAACGGCTCGCTCGATCATCTCTCCGAGCAGGATATCGCCGACGTGGCCGCCAGTTTCCAGGCGGCGGTGGTGGATGTGCTGGTGGGCAAGACCCTGCAGGCGGTCGAGCAGACCGGCGTGAAGACGGTGGTGGTCGGCGGCGGCGTGGCAGCCAACCACGCCCTGCGCGAAGGGCTCAGCGCGGCCTGCAACCAGCGCGGCATCACCCTGCACCTGACCCCCATGAAATACTGCGGCGACAACGGGGCGATGGTCGCGGCGATGGGATATTATCTGCTCAAGGCCGTCCGTACGGCCGATCTGACCTTGGAACCAAAGGCCACGGCGAGAGAGTGAATCGGAGCGTCGGATCGGGAGATGGACTGCTCAACCCGCTGAATCGAATATCAGTGATTCTTCAACACGCCCACAAGTACAGAATAATGATATTGTCGGTGGTCACCTTGCGCTGCAGTTCGCAGCACTTCAACCAGAAATGGTACCATGGCCCCCAGCCACCGAGGTTACGTTTGACGATGCTGATGCCTGCCTCCGCGTGGCTGCGCTGCGGTAGCTATCCCAGTCGAAGCGATCCTCTGTCTGCCAGCCGATCTTCGGTGGTTTGATGGACCATACACCACACCCCTCTCAGGTCGGCCAGTGGGCCTCTTCCGAGTCGTACTCGGCGGCGCATGCGCTGCTCCACGGCTATCCTCAACACGGCACAAGGCAACACGCTTTCGATTTGTCGGCCCCAGATCGGGGCAGTCGCGCAGCAGTTCGTGATGCTGCGATAGTCGCAGCGCAGCCACACCTTGACGACTGACGAGGCACAGAACCGGTGCTGGATGTGCATCCTGGGACTATACCGACGCGCGTAAGGCGGCAGGGACACTTTGCTTGTTTTCCAGGGTTCTCACACCACTTTTGATGGTAACCTGCAGGCTCTTATTTGTTATTATGGGAGGCTCTGGAGGTAAGATTCGCTTACCATTGCGGGGTGCCATATGGACGCGACTCTGGTACGAAGGACGCAGCAGACCATGAGTGAGCCCAAATTGAACATCCACATCAACCTGCAGGCCGCTGAGCGTACTTTCCTGTTGGGCATGCAAGCCATTACGCAACGGGTTACTCTCGGCATGGTCGCGGTGGACCGGTGCGAAGAGCGGCCGATTGAAATGCCAGGACTATTCTTCTCAATGAGGTTCGGCAAAAACACCAGCGTCGACGAACAGGCCCGTCAGGATTTCAAGAGTTGGATCGTAGGCGTCGGATTCCGCGAAGCAATGGAGATGTTGGAACCGCTTATCGTGGACATGCGATTTGTAGCGGGTTTAGCGAAGGCCCACAAGAACGGGACGCTCGTGGCCCCGATTTCGGGTACCAGCACACAGATCCTCGAGGCGTTGAGGGTACGGGAGACGAAACAGTTCACAAAGCACGGCTGGCCCCGAAAGCTTGCCACGTTGAAGACAGAGTTCGGCATCCTGATTCCTTATACAGACGAGTTGCTGTCCATCAACGCCGCTCGTAATTGCATGACGCACCGTGCGGGAATTGTTGGCGCTATGGACGTGAACGATCCCACTCAGAGTGCATTTGTCCTTCGGTACATGACGTGCGGGGTTGCTTGCAACACGCCTGAAGGACAAAAGCTAATCATCAATGGACCCGGGATGGTTTTGCCCGCAGGCTGCTCACCTGCGCACGGCTCCCCTGTTCCACAGCAAAAGCTGTTCAAACCAGGCGAGCGACTCATTTTCACCGCTCAGGAATTTGCCCATATCGCATACACCATTTGTTCGATCGGGATAGAGATCATAAAGACGACCGGACAGTACATGGTTGACTTAGACATCTTCCCAACCGCGGCGCATTGAACCGCATGCCGGGTGCCAAACTCACCCGGTCGAGGGCGACGGCGCGCGAGTGACTCGCATTGAGCGTGGAGATGTGCGAAAGTGGGAAAGTGGTGATGCGAGAAAGTGATGCAGGAGGAACGCGTCAGAACCTGCACGAAACCAACGGAGGGTCGCCTGCGGTGCGCCTGCTGTGGCTATGATTTGCACGGAAATACCTCCGGCACATGCTCCGAGTGCGGTCACCTGGTTCTGATCCATCGCGAAGCTCCGAGATTTTACAGAACAATCGTTCGCGCCTCGGCGGTCCTGATTGCGCTCTCTTCAGCCATCTATGTTTCCAGCCTGAGGGATTGGTCCAACAGGGGCGACTTTTTCATCAACAGTCGCCCCGGGTGGCAACTACCCGAGCCGAGTAAGTTGGTCAAAGACTTTGTGGAAGGCCGTCGGTCTGATATTGTGGGCTGGGTATGGACGGAACGCACCGCTATCTTCCTTCATCTGTTCATCCCGTTTGTTCTATGCTACACCGCATGGATCGTCTGGCGGCAATACGGTGAACCGGGGAGGGTTCCCCGCTACGCGCCTTTCCTCAGCCTCCTCGCCGCGTGTGCATTGATCACGGCACTATGGCTCGGCTGGTATCATGAACGGCATCGGCTTCACCGGGGTCTCGAGCCAGAGAAGAGCAGCATCGCGCCCATCCTGCCGTTTCTTCATACGGCGTGGCTGATCTTCTGGGCCGTTGCCTTCGACCGGCCAAACAAGATGCTGGCGCAGTTGGGCCTGCAGCAATCGCCCCCTTGCTGAGAAGAGCACTGAAGCAACAGCGCATCCCGGCCTATCAGCCCGTGGCCGGGTGGCATGCCCTCACGCCCGTATTCGGGCGGGTGGGCATGCTGAGCTCACACAGCGGTAAGCATGCTCACCCGCGGCCATGAAACCAAGTGGTACACAAGGGCTGTCGGGGGCCAAAGGTGAGCATGGCACCCGGCCAATGGCGCCTGCCCGGCGCCCACGGTGTACCGGTTCTTCCACGCCGTGCAAATGTCGGCATACCACTCTGTGCAGCTCTCCTCTGCAAGGGTGGGTTCAATAGAATGCGGCGGTGCTCTCTTCCGTCCGCGGATTCAGCTATTCCATCCGCAGATCCAGCTTCCCGTCGCGCATTTGTACCACCACGTGCTTGTTGTCCAGCGCCGGGTTGGTCTCCGGGAAATCGGAACGCGCATGCACGCCGCGCGATTCCTCGCGGGCCAGCGCCGAGGTGGCCATCAGATGGGCGACGCTGAGCATGTTCTGCGTCTCCCAACCCTGGCGGTCATCGAAGAGTTTGTCCAGAATGTAGCGGCACCAGAAGCTGATGATCTCGACCGTCTCCACCAGGCGCGGGCCGCTGCGCTCGATGCCCACATTGCGCCACATCAGGCTGCGCAGCGAATTGTGCACGTCGGACAAATCGAGCATGGTACGGTTCGACCGCTCGACGTGGCTGGAGAGGGGCACGGGCTTCAGCGGGCATTTCTCCGAGGCGGCGGCTTCGCCGGCGTTCCTGCCGGCCACCGCCCCGAACACCAGCCCCTCCAGGAGGGAATTGCTGGCCAGGCGGTTGGCCCCGTGCACCCCGCTGCTGGCCGCCTCCCCGCAGGCCCACAGGCCCGGCAGGCTCGTGCGCGTCTCATGATCGACCACCACGCCCCCAATCATGTAGTGGGCGGCCGGACGAACCGGGATGCGATCGGTCTCCACGTCGATGTCAAACTCCTCGCACAGCCGAGTGATGCCGGGAAAACGCTTGCGGAATTTCTCGATATTGAGGTGCCGCACGTCCAGGTACATGCAGGTGGCGTCCTGCCGGGCCATCTCGGTCAGGATCGCCCGGCTGACCACGTCGCGCGGGGCCAGCTCGGCGTCGGGATGATACTCCGGCATGAACCGCCGGCCCGACTTGTCCACCAGGTGGGCCCCGTGGCCACGAACCGCCTCGCTGATAAGGGCCCGGCTGGCACCGGCCACGTACAGCGTCGTCGGGTGGAACTGCACCATCTCCATGTCGCGAAGGGCCACCCCGGCGCGCCAGGCCATGGCGTGCCCGTCGCCGGTGGCGATCTCCGGGTTGGTCGTTTCACGATAAAGCTGCCCGCAGCCGCCGGTGGCCAGGATGGTCTGGCGGGCCCAGAAAACCTGGTGGCCGTAGTGCCGGTGATAGGTGATGACGCCCACGCAGCGGCCCTCCGCCTCGATCAGATCGACGACGAAGCAGTCCTCAAAGATGCGCAGGTGGTTGGTCACCCGGGCCACGCGAATCAGCGCATCGGAGATCTCCCGGCCTGTGGCGTCGCCCAGGGCGTGCACGATACGCGGGGCGGAGTGCCCGCCCTCCAATCCCAGCAGGAGATTCTGGCCCCGGCGGTCAAAGATGGCCCCCCACTCGATCAGTTCGCGGATTCGCCCGGGGCCTTCGCGGACGATCCGATCCACCGCCGTCCGGTCGCACAGCCCGCAGCCCACCCGCAGGGTATCCTCCAGATGGCTCTCGACAGAGTCTCCAGGTTCCATCACCGCCGCAATGCCCCCCTGGGCCCAGGCGGTGTTGGAGTCATCCACCCGGCCCTTGGTGACCAGCAGCACGGAGCCGTAACGGGACGCCTCGATGGCCGCGCGAAGACCGGCCACCCCGCTGCCGATAACCAGAATGTCCGTGAACAGGCTGGGCAGGCGATGAACATCAAACTTGGTGAGATACCGTCGTGTGTTATAGAGCTCTGTCATTTCGGAAGATATGTTAGCCACCCCAGCCGGGCGGGTGCAACCCGGCAACTGATTTAGACCGGAAAGTAAACCGATAACTGATTTATGAGGGTTCTGGATTCAGAGAAGGGACGAGGGGCGAGGGACGAGGGACGAGGGACGGAGGGCGGCTGCGCGCTACCGTCGGCCGGTTCCGCTTCGCCTGTTGGCGTGCCCGGCCGGGTTCCCTTCGATCCGCAACCCGCAATCCGCACGTCACAAGTCGCTCGGCCCCTGCTGACCTGGACGCTGGTCCTGCTGGTCGCTCTGCTCCCGATGACTGAGGCCCGGGCCCAGACCATCCGGCCGGCAATCGCGAGCCGGCGGATCGTCAAGCATTTCGATTTCAACGAGCGGCCGTTGGGCAATTACGAAACCACGCCCATGTACTGGCAGCGGCATTCCGGACCAGGTTTTTCCCTCTATCTCGAGGGGCAATTCGACACGGACGTTTATCACAGCGCCGCCCCCAGCTTCCGACTCGATCTGAACGGCGGCTCCGTGGCCTATGACTACCTGGGCGGCGACATCGCCGTTCACCCCCGGTGCGATTACCTCATCACCGCCTGGATCCGAACCGCCGGCCTGGAGACCGCGCGGGCCTACGTGACCGCCTGCTACCTGGATCGAAAGAAGAACCCCATCGCCGGCACGGAGGTCCGCAGCACACCGCTTGGTGGGGCCTCGCAGAAAGAAGACTCCGCCTGGCGGCCGGTGAGCATTGGCCTGGCCGGCAACGTGCCGGAAGCCCGCTATATCGGCCTGGCCATCTGGCTGTGCCAGGAGCGGGTCTGGAACACCGCGCCGCGCCCGCCACATGCCATCGACTTCGAGGACGTGGCCGGTTCAGCCTGGTTCGATGACATCACCGTCTACCGCCTCCCGCGCGTGGAGTTGACAACCAGCGACGACGGCCCGGCCTTCGCGCACAACGCCGACCCCGTGCTGCTGGCCGAGGTCAGGGACTCCGACGGACTCGGCCTCTCGGCGAAGCTCACCGTTCGCTCGGCGGATGGCGTGATCGTCGATGAGCGTCCGGTGCCCCTGCAACCGCTGGATTCGCCCACGCCGCATGAGGAAACTTACCAAGGCCTGCCGACGGGGCTCTATCATGCGGAGCTGGTGGTGGTCACCGACGACCTGCCACTGATGCGAAGGACGCTTTCCTTCCTGCGCCTGCCGGAAACGGCTGGACCGCCCTCGACGGCCGGCCGGGGCTTCGGCATCACGCTTCGCGAGGCAGATGCCCAGGCCATGAAGTCTCAAGTTCAACTGCTCACCCGCCTGGGCGTGGAGTACGTGAAGGTTCCGACGTGGAATCCCAGTTCGGCCACCATGGAAGCGTCCGCCCGAAACGGGGTTCAACAATACCTGCAAGCCATCGCCCGCGCCCACATGCAGCCGATCGCACTGCTGACCGACGGACCCGCGCGCAGTCCGTCAGGCACCCATCCTCTGCTGGACATTCTCAGCAAACCGGCAGAGGCCTGGCGGCCGCTCATCGCGGGCGACTGGTCGCGCTTGGCCGGGCTGGTCCACGTCTGGCAGGTCGGCCAGGACCACGATGCGGCCCTGGGCCGAGACGAGCGGGTGGAGGGCCTGGCCGCGACGTTGCGGGCGGAAATGGGCCGGTTGATCAGCGATCCACGAGTGGCCACCGTCACCTGCGTAGGCGATCTGGACGGCCCGGAGCGGCGGGCGGATTTCACTTCCCTCCTGCTGCCGGCCCGGGTTCCGGTGGATACGATTAATGAACATCTCAAAACACTACTGGGAGATTCGCCACGACGCGCATGGGTCACCGTCGAAACGCCGACGATAGACGCTTACAGCGCCGAGATGCGTTTCGCCGACCTGGCCCGCCGGCTGGTTGAGGCCGCCTGGCAGCAGCCGGGAGGCGTGTTTCTGAGTGCGCCGTGGAAGCTGCGCCGTGAGGCGAACGCCGTTCGCACCGACATGAGCGAGGATTACCTGGTCTTCCGCACGGTGGCCGACCTGCTTGGCGAGGCCAGGCCCATCTCCCGCTTCAACCTGGACGGCCACGCCCGCTGTCTGCTTTTTGACCGCAACGGCAAGTGCGTCATGCTGGCCTGGGATCCTGAGGCGCCGCCCGAAGGCCGGGAGTATATCCTGCCGCTGGGCGAGGAAGTGAGGCATCTGGATCTCATGGGGCGTCCCATCCGCGTGGGCCGGGCCGGGCAGCAGCGCGTGCTTCGCCTGACCGCCAGCCCAACCTTCATCATCAATGCTCCCACCTGGCCCATCGAGTTCCGGCGGCACTTCGCGCTTGAGCCAGGCATCGTCGAGGCACACATCGAGCCGCGAGAGCACCAGGTGGTCTTTCGCAACACGTGGCCTCATACCATCACCGGCATGCTGCGCCTCACCGGACCTCACGGCTGGGAGATTCGCCCCTCCCGCATACCCTTCGCTCTCCAGCCGGGCGAGGAGTTCCGGCAGACCGTCTCGTTTCGATTGCCGATCCATTCGCCCGCGGACCTCACCCCGTTGCTCGGCGAATTCGAGCTGGATGCCGACCGTCGTTACAAGTTTACGGTACCCGCGTGGTTCGAGGTCGGCCTGGAAGGCATGAAACTGGATACCTTCGCCCACCGTGCCGATGGCCGCCTGCTCATCCGCCTGATGGCAACCAACCGAACGCGAAAGCCCATGCGTTTCGAGGCCCACCTGCTGGCCCCCGGCCGGGGTCGGGCGGGCGGACTTTTCACCACCTTCCTGCCTAACCAGCCGGTGACCAAGATTTTCGCCCTGGAACGGCCGGAGGAACTTTCCGGACAGCCTATCCGGCTGACCCTCAAAGATCTGGAAGGCTCGCGCTTCTGGAACTGCGTCCTCACCGTCCCATGAGCATCGCGGGCTGGCCCGGGCGCTTGCCCATCTTCACAGATATCCGCCCTGCCCCCCTTATTCTGGCAATCCAGGCAAAGTTCTTTTTGGAACAGACGCGTTTGTATTCTATCTTCGATACGGGCGATTTGGCCGGCATGTCGTGCGGCGTATGAGCGCGCAGGGCTGCGGCAACGGAACGCCCCGGGGGACACGCATCAAAGGAGGGTGTCACGTGCATACAGATTCAAGGAGATTCTCGTCACTGTCGTCACAGGCTTTGATGCTGGTTTCCCTGGGGGTAGCCGTCGTGGTGTCATTCAGCGCCCCGGCCGCCGGCCAGACAGTGGAAGACGGCACAGGCCTCACGGATCCGGTGATCCGCGTCGAGGAGGACTGGCTGCTGGTGCTCAATGAGCCCAGCGACGAAGTGGAAGCGCCGCAGTTCTATACGACCATGTCGCCCGGTGGAAACCTGGATTGGTACTACGCCGTGGTCATCTGGAACTACCGGGAATTTCCCGAGTATGCGCCCGGAGGGCTGCAGCTTCAGAGCTGGCTGGGCGACATTAGACTCAACCGGCGCAGCGTAGGCGACCGGTTGTTGAGTACCACCGCGGAAGCCATCACCTGGACGCAGGTGCTGGAGACCGACGGCATTCAGCTCACGTTCGAGATCACCAACGGCCAATCCACCACCTGGGGAGAGTTTGGCCGGGACATGAAGATTTACGAGTATGCCTTCCTGCCCAACCTCAACAAATACAGCACCGATCAGTCGGTGGAAAATGCGTGCATCACGTATGGGGCCAACCGCGTGGACGCACTGGTGCTCGTGTCGGTTCGACGCTACGGCCCCCACGGCCTGATCTCCGTAGACTCGACGCCGAGGATCATTTTTGAGGGCGTAGATCCCCTGATCGACGGCGATGACCCCGAACCGCTGGAGTGATCCGGCAGTCAAGTATGCGCGTGGGTGCTTTTTCGGCGATATCGCACAGGGGACGGGCTTCAGGAGAGAGTGTCATGCACAAGCTATTCGTGACGCGATTTTTATCCGGCAGGACCATGCGGCGCGGGGCCGCGGTCCCATTGGTGGCAGTTTCATCGGTGGTACTGATCGGGATGGCCGCCCTGGCGATCGACAGCGGCGTTCTGTACCAGGCGCGCACGGAGATGCAGGCCACAGCCGACGCGGCCGCGCTGGCCGCGGCGAGTGAACTGGTGGCCAAGCGCACGCAAGGGCATGACCTGGCCGCCGCTATCACCGCCGCCCGCGAGCGGGCCGTCAATCTCGCCGGGCGGAATCAAATCATGGGCCGGGCCCCGATCCTGGAACCCAACCTGGCCAACACGCCCGACGGTGACGTGGTGGTGGGATATCTCAGCAATCCTGACGATCTGCGCCAACCGCTGTCGTTTGCTGAAACCGACCACTACAACACGATTCTGGTCCGCGTCCGGCGCAATGAGATCCGCAACGGCCCTGTGGATCTCTTCTTCGCCAACATCTTCGGAATCGGGTCCGCCAACATGGAAGCCCAGGCGGCGGCCATCGCAGAACAAGGCGCGCTGGGCTTCAAGGCCCCGGACAGCAGCAAGGGCCAGTTGTCCCCCCTGCTGCCCTTGTCACTGCACATCGATGCCTGGCGGAATCTGCTGGCCGGATCGGTCACCAATGGCGACAACTATCGCTATGACCCGGACACGAAAAGGGTCACCAGCGGCAGCGACGGCGTCTATGAACTGAACATCTATCCCGGCTCGGGCACGGACAGCCAGAAGCTCACCCCGGGCAATTTCGGAACCGTGGACATCGGAAACCCGAACAACAGCACCGCGGACCTGTCCCGCCAGATCCGTTACGGCCCGAACGCCGCGGACTTCGCCTACTTCGGCGGCAAGCTCGAACTGGGGCCGGACGGCACCGTGCAGCTTAACGGCGACACCGGCATCAGCGCGGGCATCAAGGACGACCTTGAGGCGATCAAAGGCCAGCCGCGGATCATTCCTCTGTTCAACCGCGTAACCGGCAACGGCAACAACAGTATGTTCACCGTCGTGGGCTTCGCGGGCATCCGTATCGTGAACGTCAGACTGACCGGCTCCATGAAAACCAAGGAAGTCATGATTCAGCCGGCCTTTGTCTGCGACGAAACCGTGATCAGCGGCGGTACCCAGCAGGGCGAGAGTTTCATTTATGGGCCGGTCCGGCTGGTGAGATAACACCACAACGCAAGGTCTCGTGGTGGCCGGGCTACGTATCGGCCGTTCTACGGGAAAAACGGCCGGTACGGAGCCCGGCCGCTACAGAAAATGGCCTACTTTGCGCTGTAGTCGATAGGCACCTTGGGAGGTTCCTTAAGACAGAGCGGCCGGCTGTGTGGCCGGCCACTCTGTTTTGGGGATCGTGGAGCGCGCCCAGGGTCTCAAAGCGGGGCTACTCGGCTTTCCGGAAGAGATCCAGGAACCGATCCTCATACTGGCTGAAGACGCCCAGACGATCGAGTTCCTGCTTGAGCTCGAAGGCCTTGGAGCGATCGTGGCGGGCCCGCTCAAAGAACGCCTCAATACGCCGCTGGGTACGAGGATCGAGAGGGGGCGCAGACTCCGACTGCTCGGCTTGTCCGCTGGAATCGGGCTCGGTTTCCTCTTCCTCTTCCTGGCTCTCCGCCTCCTCGAGGTCCTGCTTCCACTCCTCCCCGGGCTCGCCGACGGCCTCCCCGGCCGCATGACTCATGCGCTCCAGAAGCTGTTTCAGGTTCTGCTCCACCAGCTTGGCCTGACGGTCCAGTTCGGTGAAGTCGATGTCGATGCCCGCGATCTCGGTGAAGACCGACAAGACGGCCTTGGCCGCTCTTGGATTGGGAACGCCGACCGCAAAGAAGGGCAACTCGCCCAGCAGACAGACGCCGCGCATGCCGCGTTCCGCCCCCGCGGCCAGCAGGACGCCGTTCAATCCGCTGATCTGGCCTTCCTTCATGACCTCAACGTTGGCCCGCCGGGCCATCCGGAGCGTGGGCACATCGGTGGCGACGGCAAACACCTTCGGGCGGGTGCCAAGTTGAAGCTGGGTGGCCATGGCCGCGAAGGTAAAGAAATTCCGCACGCCGCGGTGTACGGCATAGTCCACCAGTTGCTGGCACAGGTCATAACCGCGGATGGCCGGCTGGGCCTCGCCGATAAACAGCAGCAGGTCGCGCTGTCCACGGGGATCGCGCCATTCGAAAAAGCGGCTCCGCGGCAGCCGGGCGGGAGCAGCCAGCCCATTGTTCACCTGCACGTCTTGAACCTCGAAAAAATCCTTGGCAGGCAGTTCCCACGCCTCCTGGGCCTCAAGCTGCTGGGCCAGGTAAGTACCGGCCAGCAGGGCCACGCTTCCCATCCCGGGCCAGACCGCTACCAACCAGGGATCCCGCAAATCATTGGTGTCCGCCATCGGTCGCACCTCCTCTCGCCGCAAGCCGCCAAGACGCCTCTAATCATAGACCTGCATTGGGCTCCGGACTGATTTTCGCAATTACTTTCCGGGTATGCCAGATTTATCGCCCAACCCCTGCTAACCTCTCCACAAGTCAACCAACAACAGGTATTTATCCGCCCCATCCGGTACCTGCCGGTACGGTGAGCGGTCCGATCCGGCCGGATCGCGTGGACGGGTCAGCCACCCGCCGCTATAGTGATGCCCCATGGATGAAGTGTCGGAAAACAAGATGGAACCTGAGCTGAACGAGAATAACTGGACCCCGCCAGCGAATGAGGACCAGGCGGAACCGGCTTCGGACACCCCTGCACTGGCGGAAACAGATACCCCTGTTAATGCGGATCCCGGCGGAGATCAGGACAACACCGCGGAGCCGGTGGACAATCTCCAGGCCGATGATGCGACAGCGGTCGCGGAAGGCGCTGACGGTAACGATTCGACGGCCTCTGTCGCAGAAGAAGAATCGACGGCCCCCGCCGTTGAAGACGAGCCTGCGGCAGCGTCCGAAGAAGACGATGGCGAGGAGGCAGAGGCCGCCGACAAGACCGCAGAGTCCGACGAGGCCGGCACGGACGAATCCGCCACATCGGACGGCCCCACCCCCGAGGTCACCACCGAACAGGTCGTTGAGGCCGTCCTGTTCGGCGCGGACACTCCGCTGACCGCCGCGAAAATTGTCTCCATCATCGGCACAGGCTCGGCCCGCGACGTGCGCAAGCACATCGAGACACTTAACAAGCGCTATGCCGAGACTGGCGCCTCGTTCCGTATCGAGAAGATTGCCGGTGGATACCAGATGCTCACCCTGCCGGCCTTCAATCCCTGGCTCAAGCGGCTCAAACAGACCCGCCAGGAATCCAAGCTCTCCCAGGCGGCCCTGGAGACGCTGGCTGTGGTGGCTTACAAACAGCCGGTGGTCCGTGCCGAGATCGAGGCCATCCGCGGGGTCTCCGCCGGAGAAATGCTTAACCGCTTGCGGGAGCTGGGGTTAATCAAGATCGTGGGCCGGGCCGAAGATGTGGGCCGCCCATTGCTCTACGGCACTACCAAGCGGTTTCTCGACGTCTTTGGCTTAGGCAGCCTGGATGATCTGCCCACGGTTGAAGAACTGAAGGCGCCGGAATAACGGCTGGCTCGCCAACGGCCTACGTGGCCCTGAACATCCGATGACTGGTGCCGCCGGGGCCCACGCGGATGTGGACCGGCCGGCCGCAACGTGGACAGTGCCCTTCGTAGGCGGTGCCGGCCTGGTTCCGATAAATACGGATATAGACGCCGCAGCACTCAAACTGCATGCCGATCCACGGCCGACCGGCGGGCTGTTCCCGCGAGTTGGAAACGTCGTCATCCGAGCCGTCAGCCAACCCGCTCACGTCCAGGATGTAGGCCTCGTCTTCAGACATGCCAGTTGAATCGGCCAGGTAAGGCGCGTGACTGAAATCCGCTGAATTCGCCCCCTCGCGTACCCCACCCCCATTCGGGCGATCACACCGGGAATTGAAACCGGGACTATTTCACCACGTACCCGACCACGGCGTCGCGGTGTGCCTTCGCGCGGGACAGCATCGCGTCAAGCTTCTCGGCAAGCTGGCGGGCTTCATTCTGGTCAGGCAGATGCGGCAGATTCCCGCGCGCCGTGATGGCCGCGGAGGCCGCCGCCGCCTCAGCCAGAATGGCGGCCACCTGCGCGTCGCTGAAAAGCATCGCGTTCATGAACCCTTTGCATTCATCAAGCCGCGCGGTCACGGCCGCGGCTACCGCCACGATTTCCATGGGTACGGCCACGGCCGTGGCCAATGCCCGGGCCCGCTCCTGTTCGTCAGGCGACTGGCGGGCGGCGGCGTAGCGCTCGTATGCGGCCATGTCTTCGCCCATCAGTTCGCCGAACATTTCTCCCGCCCGGCGCAGCTCCGCCAACATTTGCTGTAACTGCTCTTCGTGCTCGGCGTACTTCTTCTTGCCCACCGTGAACTGCACGACCATGCGAGCCAGCGCTGCCGCTAAGGCCCCTACCGCCGCCGCCACGCTTCCCCCGCCCGGCACGGGCGTCTTCGCGGAGATGTCGTCCAGAAATCTGCCGAACGGAAGCAACCGGTAATCTTCAAACGTACTCATGGCGTTGTCTCCCTGCCGGCGGGCGCGGTTTCGTCGCCCCCTCGATCCGTTCGGGTTTCATCCAATGACCACTCTCAAAATGAGTCCCATAAGTTGACCGTGAGTCAACCCGAAGAGGAGGACGTGCGTGCCATTTCGGCAGCCACGGGGGGAGCCCGGCACTGCTCAAGAGCGGCGGCACACCCCCTTCCGGGGCAGAATCTCAGCTCTCCGCCCCGTCAGCGGCCGCTTCGTCGCGCTTCTTCAAGTAGCGCAGCCGCAGCAGGCTGGTCACCCGCTCCACCAGTTCGGCCCGGTTGACCGGCTTGGTCAGAAACTCCTCGGTCCCGCTGTCCACCGCCCGCTCGTGGTCGCCCATCTCGTCCAGGGCGGTCACCATAACCACAGGGATATCCCGGGTCCGCGGGTCGGTCTTAATTCGCCGGCAGACCTCAAACCCCGACATTTTCGGCATCATGATGTCCAGCAGGATCAGGTCGGGGGGATCCTCTGCCAGTCTGGCCAGGGCTTCAATTCCGTTCGCCGCCTCCATGGTGGTCACGTTGGGGATATCCTCCACATAAGCCACGAGGAGCTCCCGGTTCTGGACGTTATCGTCCACGATCAACACTTTCGACGGTGGCGGCACTTCATGTTCTTCGGACGTCAACACTACTCTCCGTCAATACCAGGGCCAGAATATCCGCTGGAACCAACTTACGAATGAAGGGAATTGTTACCAAGTCTGGTCGATATGTCCATATCGGGGGGGCGTTTCGCCGACAAGGTGCACCGTAACTCCCGTATTTTGACGATCTTAACTCTGGGCGAATTATATAATATTGACAACTGCTTGTGAAGCCGCTTCAACCCTGAACCGATGTTACTGCTGAGAGGACGTACCCCCTTCAGCCCCCTTGGGCCGGCTGAAACGTGGAGAAGCCGTTTCGATGCCAACGCCGATCATCGAGAAAATTAAGACGGCGGACAATCTGCCGTCTCTTCCGACCGTTGCGATTCAGGTCCTGCAAATGACCCAGGCCGACGACGTGTCTCTGGCCGACATCGCCCGCGTCATCCAGCAGGACCCGGCCCTCACGGTCAAAGTGCTCAAGGTCGTCAACTCCTCGCTGTTCGGTATGTCGCGCCGGATCTCCTCGGTTCAGCAGGCCATGGTGGTGCTGGGCTTGCGAACCGTCAAGGTCATGGTGCTGAGCTTCTCGCTGGTAGACACGCTGAAAGATCGCCGGAACAGCACTTTCGACTATACGGGGTATTGGCGGCGGTCGTTGACCACGGCCGTCGCCGCCAAGAGCCTGGCCGAGCGGGTGCGCCCGGAATATGCCGAGGAAGCTTTCGTCTGCGGCCTGCTGTGCGACATCGGTACGTTGGCCGCCTATCACTGTGCCCGTGATATGTATCTCCCCGTGCTTCAACGCTACGAGGCCGAGCATCAGCCCCTCCAGAACATCGAACGGATCATGCTGGGGGTGACACACGAGGCGGTCAGCATGGAATTGCTGGACTACTGGGGCTTGCCCGAGTCGCTGTGCCTGCCGGTCAGCTCACACCATGCTCCCATTTCGGAGGCCTTGCCTCAGGATGAGCCGGTCGCGGATCTGTGCCGGATTCTGCGGGCGGCCGCCATGGTGGCGGATCTGTTCTGCACCGACACCCAGGCCCGGCACCTGGAAACCTGCAAGACACGGATCAGGGATGATCTTCCCATCCAGGAGCCCCTGCTGAACAAGGCCCTGGAAGACTTGGACAACCATGTGAAAGAGACGGCTTCGCTGTTTTCACTCGCGATCGGCCCCACGCGCAGCTACGAGGAAATCCAGGCCGAAGCGGTCGTGCAACTGGCCCGCCTGAGCATGGCCGCCGAACTGGAGCGAGCCCAGATCGCGCAGCGCGAGCAGGCCGCGCGCCAGAAGGTCGAACAGCTCAATTCGCGCAACCGGGAGCTGGCCGAACGCGTCGTCACCGACAGTCTGACCAAGGTGGGCAATCGGGCGGCCTTTGAGGAACGCCTGGCCGAGGATTGTCGGGCCGCCCGCATGGCCGGCACCTCGCTGGGACTTATCCTGCTGGACCTCGATCGCTTCAAGCGACTCAACGACACCTTCGGCCATCAGGTCGGCGACGAAGCCCTTCGCCAGGTCGGCAACTGCCTGAACAGACTCGCAAGCCCCACCCGATTTCCCGCCCGTTACGGCGGCGAAGAGTTCGCCCTGATTGTAAGCGACTGCGCGCCGGCCACATTCCGCAACCTTGCCGAGGATTTGAGGTTGAGCGTTCAGGCGCTGAGCATCCCCTTCGGTCTGAAGCGGATCTCGATCACTGTCAGCATCGGCGCGGTCCTGCTGGAACCTGACGACCCGAACCTCAACCCCAAAGCCATCATCAAGCGGGCGGACGAATGCCTCTACGAGGCCAAGCACACCGGGCGAAACCGCGTCGTCTTCAGCAGCACCCGGCAAGCCGCCAGCCCTCGCCAGAGAGCCACGTACTGATCCGGCCGCCGAATCTCACCACACGAACACCAAGCGCAAAAGAAACAAGTTGACCGTGCGCGCTGGTGAGACAAGAAAAAGTACGATTCGTGTGCCACGGCCTTGAGCCGTACTGTGGGGCACCGGCTTCTCGCCGGCACCGGGGGGCAGGCATCTTGCCTGTCTTCCCGAATCCGAACGGGGGGCGGGCGTTTTGTCCGCAAAACGGCCGGTACGGAGCCCGATGCCGTCCGGAATTTTGTGTTGCGTGCAGCGCGACGGGCCCGGTAGGCCTGCTGCCAGGCGTTGGCCCGGGCCCGTTGGTCCCGGCGTCGGGCCATGATCGCCAGCGTCTCGGCATCCGGCGGGATCAATCCGCTGGTGATGTAGCTGATCATGGCCCAGTCATAGCTGCTGGGCCGGTCCTGAATGATCAGAGCCATCAGCAGCGTACCAATGACCGCCGCACCGATCCGACGGAGTAATGGCAGTGAGAACCGAACCCGTCCCGTTTTCGCTCCCGGGACGAAGGCCACGGCTGAACGGTGGCCGCTGACCGCTGACCGCTGATCGCTCGTCTTAATGACCGCTTGCGGATTGAGGACGCGTGCGCTATCCCGCGTAGCCGGCTTCGGAAAGCCGCCAGCCTGACAAAATGCTGACTGTCTCCCGCCGCTCCTCGGAAAATGAAGCATACTGTCATTGCTCATTGACAAGTGCATACACGCCCGGACCTGAATTCTGGTGTGCTCCGTTGCTCCCCCGGGGGGCGCTGATCGCTGATCGCCGATTGACCGCTCCGCCGCCAGTTCTCAGTCCTCAGTTCTCAGTTTCCCCAGGGCCCGCCTTCCCCGTGTCGTCGCCTCTCGCCCCTCATCCCTCGTCTTTTATCTCTTGTCCGTCTGTCCCGTGTCCCCCCTTCCCTCTCTCCCTGTATCTCTCTGTCCCTCCTTCCCTCTGCCTCGATTCCGTTGACAATTCCGGGCCTTCTCCTTAGAAGCTCTGCAGTGGGCCAGGTACTTTGCGATGCAAATCACGTGCTTTGACGTAAGCGGCATCTGCGCACACCACTGAATGGAGGCCACGCCATGCATTCTCGAGTTCTGCATTGGATCGGGTGCATTCTCCTTGTCGTCACGCTGTCCGGTCAGTCCTGTACGCCCACCGGCCCGTCGTCCGTAGACGTGCAGGACACGACGCCGCCGACGCTGACCGTCATGGGTCCGAACCCGGCCACCGTCGAACGCGGCGATGTCTATCGTGATTACGGTGCGGTGGCCTTCGATGCTGACGCGGGTGACTTGACCAGCACCATCCAGGTGACCGGCACGGTAGACACCTCGGTCGTCGGCTCCCACACACTGACTTACTCGGTCTCGGACGGCGTGAATCCCCCCACGACCGCCACTCGGACGGTGAACGTTGTGGATACCACGCCGCCGGTCATTACGCTGACCGGCGCCGCGCTGCTGGACCTGGAATGCGGCGGGACGTACGAGGAACCGGGCGCCACCGCCAGCGGCGCCGACGACAATTCCATCGTCGTAACCGGCCAGCCGGAAAACCCGCTCGCGACGGGCGTCTACCTGGTGCGCTATAACGTGAGCGATGCGGCCGGCAATCCCGCCGAGGAGAAGACCCGGTTCGTCGTCGTCCATGACAGCACGGCCCCGGTTATCTCCCTGATCGGACCCGCCAGTTTGACCATCGATGCCGGCGAAGCTTTCGTGGATCCGGGCGCGACGGCCAGCGATTCTTGCAGCGGCGATCTGACCGACAGAATCGTGACCGAGAACGAGGTCAACCCGGACGCGCCAGGCGTTTATACCATCACCTACAACGTCGTGGACTTCTCCGGCAACGCGGCGTCAGCGACCCGTACCGTGACCGTCCAGGCCGTGTCGTCCGTCCAGTGGGCCGCCAACTACGCCGGACCGGGTTACCGCGTCATCGTCCGGTTCAGCCAGCCCGTGCAGCAGGCCGGAGCCTCGCTTCCGAGCAGCTATCGGACCGTGACGACTTCGGCCCAGCCGACGGCGGTGGCGCTCAGCGCCGACGGCCTCACCGCTACGCTGGCTTTCGAGCCCGTGGGCGGCCTGTCCTCCAACGAGCAGCTTCAGATCGGCGTTGGTGGCCAAATTCTGAACTGGCTCGGCAATGTGACCCCCGTCACTACGAAATCCATCGCGGCGAATTCCGCCGACACCCAGGCCCCGGGGTGGACTTTGTCCACCAAGATAAATGCGACCAAACAATTTACTCTCAACTTCAACGAAGTAATGGACAAGGCCAGTGCAGAGAATCTGGCCCACTACCAGAACATGACCGATCCCAACAACCCGCCGCTGTCTGCCTCGCTCGATGCAAACGGCACCAAGGTGGTGCTCACCTTCGGGTCGGAGCCGGTGACGCACGTGATTCGCGTGAGTGTCGGGAACACCATCAAGGATATCAACGGGAATCCGTTCCCGCAGATGTCATTCTGATCAGGTGTGCCGGCCGCTGACGGCTGATCGCTGACCGCTCGTCTTGGTGACCGCTTGCGGATCGAAGACCCGTGCGCTATCCCGCGCAGGCCGGATCGGCCGGATGGTTTTCCCCACTGTAGCAGCGCTGGAACACGCCGAAGTCGTCCTGGTCTACGTCGCCGTCCTGATCGCGGTCCAGAATGTCAAAAGTCGCCTGCGCGCAGCCGGCCGGTGGACCGAAAGTGGCCGGACCGGTGGAACAGAAGTCGAAGACCATCAAGTCCCTGGCGTCCACGTCCCCATCTCGCAGGAAGTCAAACGGGATCATCGGGGGGCAGCCGTCCGCGTCCACCGGCGAGCCGGGAATGGTGTTGAGACACAAATCCAGGCTGTCCGGAATACCATCGCCGTCTGCGTCGCCGTCGCTGTGGACGGCCAGGCTGTGATAGCCGCCCCCCGCGACGGCCACGAAGCCGCTGTTGGGCACGGGGACGTTGGTCTGGCCGTAGTCGTTGTATCCCCAGGCCACGATGGAGCTAATGGTCTGGCCGTTCGCCATCCCGGCACTGCCGCCCAGGCCAGCAAAAAACTGGTTGCCGCAACCCTGAAGAAACGCGTCATTCTGCACCTCCGCGCCATAAGAAGAAATGCGCCTGCTCAGGAGGGAACTGTGCTACAGCTAAACTGTTGTATTTTCTACTAATAGCCATAAGCTTACCGTGACACCTCTCGCACAAAACGAACAATTTTGTTAATAGTGAAGATAGTTCAGCCAGGGGCGAAGATACCGTACAACGCGTCTCTCCATTCAGGATGCCACGCAAACGGGGGAACATGAGACGGTCACGGAATGGCAGGGGATAAACAGACGGGACAGGTTCGTTTTTGCCGACTGATCCGGACGCCGACGAGCCGGCCTTCGCGGCTCCATGCCGCGGAAACGGCGGCGGAACTGGAGCCCGACAGCGCAAACGTCGTAACGGCCGTTTTGCCCATGCGACGGCCGGTACAGAGCCCGGCCGCTACGAGCGAACGGCCGGTACGGAGCCCGGCCGCTACGCAGGAAACGAGCGGTCATCCAGCATTCGCCAGGATCCCGCCTGGCCGCTACAGGTGGTATGTCCCAAGGTGTGTCACAAGAACGCACACGGCCACAAAAGGACAAAAGATGAGGGCAAGGGGAGGATCCTCACCCTTGATCCCTCATCAGTCCTTCGTGTCCCCGTGCTGCTGCGATGGATCCGGCGGGTTACTTGTTCTCCACCGTCACGCCCGGCCAATCGTCCGTCCGGAACGGCACCGCCGGCAAACCCGCCGCGTTGTACAGGTTGCAGATCGGATTGTGCGCCCATGCATAGCGGACCGCCTTGGGCGCCGGAACGCGCGGGCTCCACACCACCACCGTATCGCCCTCAATATCCGCGTGGGCCCACTGCCACTTGCGATCCTCGCCGGCCACGGCAAAGCCGGTCGGCACCGACCCCTTGGCCACCAGGCCCTCAGCATTCTTGAACTTGATCCGCACCTTGGCGCCCTCAATGTGCATGGAATCGTACACCGGGCCGGATGCGACCACGTCCTTGCCGTACGCCACCTTGAGAGCCTGGAGCATCAGCCGACGGCCGACCGTCTGCTTGTCCTTCGGATGGATGTCGTCCGCCTCACCCACATCAATGGTGATCGCGAGTCCGTTGCCCGGCTGCGCCGCGGTCATGGCCTGGGCCTCGCGCAGTTCCGCCCAGTCATCATCGCCCGGCTCATCCTTGACCGCCTGGAAGTTGGCCAGCGACACGATCAGGAACGCGAACTGGTCCTGCTGCCAGACGTCCCGCCAGCATTTGATCATGGCCGGCAGGAGCTTGCGGTATTGATAGGCCCGCGGCGCGTTCGACTCGCCCTGGTACCAGATGGCCCCGCGGACGGCGAATGGCACCAGCGGCGAGATCATGGCGTTGTACAGCCCGGCCGGTTTCCAGGGGTTGGTCGCCGGATCGGCCGGCTTCTTGGGCGCTGGTTTGCCTTCGGCCCGGGCCTTGTCGGCGGCTTTCTCCCAGTCCGCCAGCGACTGGGCATACTTCCGCACATTCTCCTCCCAGCGATCGAGGATAGGCCGGAAGTCGGCCTCGCCGGCCAGCACCGAGTGTTCGGTCCATGACTCCGCCGGCGTGCCGCCCCAGGAGGTGTGGATCAGCCCCACGGGCACGTCCAACTCCTTGTGCAGGTCGCGACCGAAGAAGTACCCCACTGCCGAGAACCCCGGAATCGTCTTGGGTCCGCACGCCGTCCATTCGGCCTGCGTGTCGGTTTGGGGCGTGTCGGCCACGGTTCGCGGCACGCTGAACAGCCGGATGCGCGGATAGTTGGCCGCGGCAATCTCCCTGGTGGCATTCTTGGCGCGATCGACGGTCCACTGCATGTTCGACTGGCCGGAGCAGATCCAGACTTCACCGACGAGGATATCGCTGACGCTCAGGCGGTTCTTGCCCGCCACCGTCATCTCCAGCGGGCCCTGTCCGGCCTTGAGCGGCTCGAAGCGCACCATCCACCGACCGTCCTGGCCGGCGGTCACGGTCTTCTTCTGATCGCCCAGCGTGACGGTCACTTCTTCGCCCGCATCAGCCGTACCCCAGATGGGCACCGGCATGCCCTGCTGCAAGACCATGTGGTCGCCGATGACCGCCGGCAGCTTCACGTCGGCCAGGGCCGTCGCCGCCACGAAACCAACCAGCAAACCCGCTGCATGGAAAGCCGTTCGCATCCGAATCATGTGGAGTGCCTCCAATTACCACTCATAAAGAAGCCGCGCGGGCTTCCGGCCCGCGCGGCCACGTCTTACCAGACAGGCCACGCAATCCCCCGGGTGTTTTCAATCCCGGGCTGGCCTCTGTTTTAAACTCCCACCCGTCCGGCGTAAAGCCCCGTTCCCCGGGGCCCAACGGCCAGGCGAGTGGAAGGCCCGCCGCTCCCCCCTCGACAATCGGCGGCTGATGCGATTGCACGGCTGCTTTTGTGCGAGCACGAGCGGCTGGCGACCTGCGCCCCCAAACCCGCCCGCCATCCGTGCATTACTTCTCGTCCGCCGGGGCGGCCTGCTGCCCCAGGATCATCATGGAGTAAGACCGTCCGGAATACTCCTCCAGGGGCGCCGACAGCATACGATCAATGCGTGTCTTGCACGTGCTCAAGTGTGCGGCCGAGGCGAAATCCAGCGGCTCACCCGGCTGTCTGAGCACTTCGCCTATCTGCCGGCTCAGCTCGGACAGCGAGTGCTGCAACATGGCGTGCAGATCGGGCGAAAGCATCATTCCCGGCTGCATGCGCACCATCGGCTCCACGATGCCGAGGTACTCACGTTGCAGCGATCGCCGCACGTCGCTGACAAACGGCGACGTGTTGCTCCATTTCCCGCCGGCCCGTCGGCCGACATTGACTGAGTCCCCCCAGCAGGCATTCCGAATGGCCTGAATATACTCAGCCACAGTAAACTTCTCGCCCTTTTCCACCTTCATCTCCGCGTCCTGAATACGCCGCAGAGTGTCGGGGAACAGCCGGTCGTACAGGTTCCACCACTGGAGAATTGAGATCATGTCGTGGATGGGGAAATCCAGGCGGGCGGTCACGTAAGCGCCGTCGTGATACCAGCGTGGAACGGACAGATGGTTGAGTACGTGCGCCGGAACCTCGAAGAACTGGTCGTTGAACAGCGTCTCCTGGATGAAGTTCATGGCCCGCCGCTGGGTGGCCGCGTCCACCAGCACGAACGGCGGCTGGCCATCCGGGTCGCCGCGATGGCTACGGCTGATGTATTGCCCGCCAATGTAACGGCCGACGTAATCGAGCACGAAGGCCTTCTCCATCATGAGGTGCTCAAAAGCCCGGCGGGCGTGATACCAGCTCTCACCTTCCTTCGCGGCCCAGTCCAGCAGGTTGGCCATGCGCTTGTTGATGACGGCTATGCGATCTTTGGCCCAGTCAACCGGATCGGCGCCGGCGTCGTAGCGGTTCGTCCGTGGATCGGGGCTCAGGAAAGTCGTGTCCTCGTCGGTCGCATAGGCCAGTTCCGGCTCGGCCGCCCGGGCGGCGATGGCCTGGAGCATGGCCTCCTCACCGGCCAGGGCCGGCCTGGGGGCCTCCTTCTTGGCTTTTTCGTCCGGCTTGCCCTTTTCGTTCTTCTCGCTCTTCGCATCCTTGCCCTCCGTGGCCTCGGCGGCCTCGATCATCTTGCGGACGTGAGCCGGGAGTTTGGCCAGCAGCTCAGGCGGGATATCGCCGTTCTTGTCGGCCTGCGCCGGGGCGGTCTCAGGCTTGGCCTTGGGCTCATCCTTCGCAGCTTTGGCCAGCGGCTGGTAGCTGCCATCGGCCGGACGATAGCCATACTCGATCACCCAGTAGTCCCACGGGCCCAGGGTCGGCGTAATAAAGAATCCTTCCGTTGGGTTCTCGGCGGTGTAGAGCACCGGGTTGTAATCCATAACCGATCCGCTGGTCGGCTCGCCGGTCATGCGGCGCCGGCAGATCTCCTCCAGCGAGTAGATGCTGCTGGCCTTGAAGTTGTGCCGCAGGCCCAGCGTGTGGCCGACCTCGTGGGCCACGATTTGCTTGATCACGTCATAGAGCAGCCGGTCGATGACTTCCTTGGGCTGGTCGGCCAGAACGGCCTGGGCCACGATGAGCTGGTGCATCATGCCGCGCGCGTAGTCGCAGTGATGCATGTGCTTGTGGGACAGGTGTTCGTGAAGCGCCCGGCTGACGTTCGGACGGGGCTCGCCCACGGCGAAACTATGCCATTCCTTCCCCTCTTTCCCCGTGCGCATCCACTCCGGGCAGAGCTCTACGAACCGGCGAAGGGTCGGATCGCTCATCTTGAGCTCCACCAGGCCGGTGGGGATCATGTGGCGGGCTTCCATCTCCTGGAAGCGGACCATGGAATCATCGAACACGATGTCCGCGTCATAGATCTGGCCGGTGAAGGGGTTGGAACGATGCGGCCCCATCGCAAAAGCCCCGCCGGTCACGATCCAGCGGAAAAAGCTGTAGCGCATGTCCTCGGGGTCGATGTCTTTCCACTCGTTGTCCTCTGTCTGCTGGCGAACCTGGATGGCATCGACAAAACCGAGCCGGTCGAAGGCCTTGTTCCATTCGAGAATCCCGTCGCGGACCGCCTTGCGGAAGCGGATGGGTACCGTCTTCTCCACGTAGAAGATAATTGGCTCGCGCGGCTCGCACCTCGGCAAGCTGGCATCGCGCTTCACCAGGTGCCAGCGGTCGATGTAGCGGTTGAACAGGTCGCGCGATTCGGTGGGCTTGGCCCAGTCCTGATGGGCGGTCAGGAAGTAGCCCACGCGGTCGTCGGCGACGCGTGGCTTATAGTCGCTGGCCGGCAGCTTCCAGAAGCTGTAATGCAGCAGTTGCTTGTTGTACGACCCCGGCGGGTAGCCGGCGGAAACGGCCAGTTCCACGCCGATCTCGACGTTCAACTCAAACGCCTTCTTCTTCGTCCACTTGCTCAGGGAGGCGTTGACTCCGCCGCCCATTCGGGAACCGAACGAGCTGAACACGTAGCCGATGTTCGCAAGGCCGCCCTTGAGCAGCGGACCAAGATCAATTACCGGATCGCCGGCCGGCGACCGGGTAACGATGGGCACGGCCGCGCGGATGCGGTCGGAGTAGGTCCGCTTGACGATATCGCTGATGGTGCCCTTCTCATCGGCGACATAACGGGTTTCCGGCTCGATCAGCAGCAACTGGCGATCCAGCACTTCCCATTTGACCACCTTCTCGTCCACCGGGAAGCACCCGCCGCCGGCCTGGCTGGTGGAGAGCATAAAATTCTGCCCCAGGAACGAGGCCGGTATCTGGCAGAGCAGCTTTTCGGTGTCTTTGTCCTTGGCCGAAGCGGGATAGTACCAGAGGGTGAACAGGCCGGCCTTGGATTCCATGCCCTTGGTCACCTCCTCGAACTTGGGATAGGGTGAGGGCTCTTCCTTGGCCGTCGGCGCGGTGGCGGGCGGCTGGGGCGGTTGGGGCGTCGGAGCTGCCTGCTGAGCCAGAAGCCTCTGGGCACCCGGCAGGCCCACAAGACAGCACAACAGCAAACTTACGACTGGGGTTTTGGACATGACTGGTTCTCCTGCAAAACCGATCGAAATCGGAAAACACGCCCAGGAATGACTTCCCACACTCGGTAAGCCCAAACGACCGTGCGCGATGGTCAGACGGCCAGGAGCACGGCTGTGCACCATGGCTCTTGAGCCGTGCCAGGCCGTGCCGGAACGACTCGGCGGTTCGCTACCGCTCAAGCACAGGGGCACACACAAAGCGACAACGCGCCCCATGGCGTGTCGCAAGATCGCACACAGTCATGGCATATAGATCGCGCTCAATGTCCCTTTGCCGGAATGCGGGAATGCCGGCGTCCTGCCGACCATCCGAACCGTTCTGCCACGGCCGGCACAGGGAGACTCCTTCTCCATCCCGCTAAGCAATATTGACGTTGAAGGAAACGTGTTCTTACAAAACCTGTCGCTGATCGGCCCGTGGAAGGATCAAGGCGCAGGCGGGACAGGCGCCCGGGTTTGGGACGCATCCAGCACGGCATCGCCTGTTTCGCGCATCCTGGCCTCCAGCTTCCGGCTCAGGTCGGCGATAACTTTGCGGATCGACGCATCCTGCGAAGCGATCAGATTACGGCCCTCTTCGGGATCATGCGCCAGGTTATACAGCTCGTCCCGGCCGGCGTTGCGGAAGTCGCGGACCAGTTTCCATTCGGGGGTGCGGATGGTGCGCAAATCGGCCCTCGTGTAATGGTGCTGGCTGTACTCGGCGTAGAGATCGTTGTCCCAGGGGATACGCTGGCCCTTAAGTAACGGCAGGAAGTTGTGCCCGCGGATCAAGACGCCCTCCGGCAGGCTGGCACCGGCCATGGCCAGAAGAGTCGGATACCAGTCCAACCCCGAGACAGTCTCCTGAATCACGGTGCCTGGAGCGGTGACGCCCGGCCAGCGAATAATGGCCGGCACCCGGAGCGAGGTGTCAAAGAGATTGGGCCGCTGGATGGCCTCGCCCTTCTGGCCGCGCGTGCGGTTGAGGATCCACCGGGCGTTGCCCTTGTGCCAGAGGCCGTGATGGCCCACGTTGTAACCCTGGTCACTGCTGAAGATAACGACGGTATTGGCGGCCAGGCCCGTGGTCTCGAGCGTCTGCAGGATCCGCCCCACCTGGCGGTCCACCTCCGCCACGCTGGCCAGGTACTTGCGCATGACCTCACCGGCCTGCCGGGTGTCCAAGTCAGGGTACACCGGCAGAATGGGCGTGATCTGCCGGTAGTATGTCCAGATATCCTCCGCAACGGGAATATAGGGGGAATGGGGATTGCGATAGTGAACGCACATCAGAAACGGCCGGTCGTGCGGCCGGCGAAGGTACTCAAGGGCATACCGGGTGACGTTGTCGGTCAGCAGGCCGGGGACTCTCACGTTCTTGCCATCGATCTCGAAAGTGGCGTCTTCCATTTCCTTGGGGCTGCCGCGCGAGCCGATGAAGGTCTGGAAGCCGTGCCGCGTGGGGTGGTGCTTGTCGAGCAGGCCGAGGTGCCACTTGCCGAATAACGCGGTCGAATAGCCGCTGTCGGCCAGGACCTTGGGCCAGGTGACGAACTTCGTATCCAGTCCGACGTTCGGCTCTGATTTAGGGTCGATCCAGTCGGTAATACCGACCTCGGTTCCATACCGGCTGGTCATCAGGCTGGCACGGGCCGGGCTGCACACGGGGGTGGTTGCAAAGCAGTTGGTAAATCGCGCTCCGTCGGCGGCGAGCCGATCCAGCACGGGAGTCTTGATGTCCCGATTGCCGTTGACGCCCAGGCTCCAATAGGCCTGATCGTCGGTATAAATGAAAATGATGTTGGGGCGGGCGAACCCGACAACCGGTAACAGGGCCAAGGCACATGCGACGGCGAGGCAGGCAGGCCTCATAGACATCCCTCCATCCCTGCGGGCGAGTGTGGCAATTCTTTGTGGCGGGGTAACGCGGGGGCCGGGAGGGCGTGCATCTTGCACGCCTTTGAGGCGGGCAGGATGCCCGCCCCCCTGATGCGCCCGGCCGGTTCACCACAATCCTTTGCCAGACCCCTCCGGGCAACTTCTCAAGCCCCATGCTACCTGTTTTTCGGACCCTGTGCCAGGAACGGACCCAATGGATGCCGGGAATGGAGCAAAAAGGTGTAGCGGCCGGGCTCTGTACCGGCCGTTTGGTCCTTTAGGCCATGGCTGGCACGAACCTTGACCGCTCCAAAAATGCCGCGCAATTCCCGCTTGCCTGCCGGCGGAATGTATCTCATGCTTGGGGTGCAACACGCGACCTGAGTTCGAGGCAGGCATCGCGGGGTCGGCTGGGGAAAGTCGCGGAGGCCGTACCCTGTGGGGCTTGTCCAAAGGAGGGTTAAGAAGACAGGCAGGGTACCCAGGGGGAGCGGCATCGGCCCGCGTGCTGCAGCCCGCTCGTTGGTCGGACCTGGCGGCCTTCCTCGGATGGGATGAGACCGCTCTCGGCCGCACGGGCCTGTTCTCCGGCCAACCAGCGACGGTTCACTACATCCCGCGTCCGTCCCCCTGGGCCCTGGCCTGCTTACCTGCACACCACGGTATCGGAAGGTGAGAAGGTGCGAACGTGGGAAAGTGAGAACGTGGGCAGGTGCGGATGTGGGAAGGTGTGCACGTGGGAAAAACGAGAAAGGGGGAAAGCGAGGAAGGGAGAAAAACACGTCGGCTTCATCCGGCGAACTGGTGTGGAGCGATCAGGTCGATCTCTGCCCGGATGCGCTCTACCTCAAGTTGACCGGCCGGAAACCTGAAGATGTATTCCCCGCACTTCGCCGCGAGCCCGCCAATGTCTGAGATCAGCCGGTTTTTCGGCGCGGTCATCACAGGAATTGCACCGGATCGCACCACTGCAGTAATGCTCTTTTCAGTTCGAAAATCCCGTGCGTGAATGGCCGGCATCCGGCTTTCGCCGGATACCCGGCCCGGCTGCTCCAAGGGAAACGGCCGGTACGGAGCCCGGCCGCTACACACGAAACAACGAATGCGGGAAGCCGACACTGTTCGGGAGATGGCCCCGGCACGCAGTCTCCGCCCTATGCCCGTGGCAGGTCGCCTTCGCCCTTCGTCGGCAGCAGCGTGCAGCCCATCAGATGCTGATCGATGCTCCGGGCTGCCTCGCGGCCTTCGCTGATGGCCCAGACCACCAGTGACTGGCCCCGGCGCATGTCGCCGCAGGCGAAGACGTTGGGCCGGCTGGTGCGGTAATTCTCGTCCGTCTTGACGTTGCCGCGCTCGTCGAGCTCCACGCCGAGTTGGGCAATGACGCCGTCGGGTTCCGGCCCCACGAAACCCATGGCCAGCAGCACGAGATCCGCCGGCCAGAGCTTTTCGCTGCCGGGGATTTCCCGCATCTGCGGGCGGGAGCCGTTGCTCTGCGTCCACTCGACCTCCACCGTCTCCAGGCCGGTCACCCGGCCGGCCTCGCCGATGAAGCGGCGGGTGAGAATGCTCCAGTAGCGCTGGCAGCCTTCCTCATGTGAGCTGCTGGTGCGCAGCTTCATGGGCCAGTACGGCCAGGGCTGATTCGCCGGGCGGCCCTCGGGCGGCTTGGGCAGCAGCTCGAATTGCGTCACGCTCCGGGCGCCCTGACGGTTGGACGTGCCCACGCAGTCGGAGCCGGTGTCGCCGCCGCCGATGATGATCACATGCTTGTCAGTAGCGAGAATGTCGCCCTTGCCCTGGCTGAACCACCAACGGCCGGCAGGCGCACCTGCATCAACACCAGCGGAACGGTTGGTATGGAGATCGGTTGCTACAGCGTCAGAACGGCCGGTACAAAGCCCGGCCGCTACAGTGCCGGAACGGTCGGCACAGAGCCCGGCCGCTACAGCGGCGGCTGCGTGGGCGATCTTATCGCCGGCCACGCGCTTGTTCTGCTGGGGCAGGAACTCCATCGCGAAGTGAATGCCCTCCAGCTCGCGGCCGGGGATGGGCAGGTCGCGCGGTTTGGTGGCCCCGCCGGCCAGCACAATCGCGTCAAACTCCCGGTTGAGTTCGTCGGCGGTGATATCAAAGCCCACGTTCACGCCCGGCCGGAAGGTGACGCCCTCGGCCTCCATGATGGCCAAGCGCCGGTCGAGCACCCGTTTTTCCAGTTTAAAATCGGGGATGCCGTAACGCAGCAGCCCGCCGATGCGGTCGGCCCGCTCGAAGACCGTCACCCAGTGGCCGGCGCGGTTGAGCTGGTCGGCGGCGGCCAGGCCGGCCGGGCCGGAACCCACGATGGCGATCTTCCTGCCCGTGCGTTTCACCGGCGGGTTGGGTTTGATCCAGCCTTCCTCAAAGGCCCGCTCGATGATCGAATACTCGATCTGCTTGATGGTCACCGGCGGCTCATTGATGCCCAGCACGCACGACTCTTCGCAGGGCGCGGGGCACACTCGGCCAGTAAATTCGGGGAAGTTGTTGGTCGAGTGCAGGAAATCGATCGCCCGCCGCCAGTCGCCCAGATAAACGAGGTCGTTCCAGTCCGGGATCAGGTTGCCCAGCGGGCAGCCGGTGTGGCAGAACGGCACGCCACAGTCCATGCACCGGGCCCCCTGCTGCTGAAGCTGGACCACGGGCAACGGAATATGGAACTCACGGTAGTGCTTCCGCCGCTCCTCGACAGGCAGGTCCCGGAATTCCTGCCGGGGAATCTCCTTGAATCCGGTAGGCTTACCCACGGGACACCTCCAGCAATTCGCCATCCGACCTTCTTGCCGCCTTGCGGGCCATCCGTTCAGCCTGCTCCTGCAGGACCCGCTTGTAATCGATGGGCATCACTTTCACGAACCTCGGCCCGTATTCATCCCACTTATCCAGCACGCGCTTTCCGACGGCGCTGTCGGTGTAGCGCACATGCCGGGCGATCAGCTCGCGGACCTGCTCGATCTCCGCAGGATCGCTGAGCTCTTCGAGCTCCACCATGTCGCGGTTGCAGCGGAACTCGCCGAAGTCGCCGATCTCATCGAGCACGTAGGCGATGCCGCCGCTCATGCCGGCCGCGAAGTTGCGCCCGGTGGATCCAAGAATCACCACCCGCCCGCCGGTCATGTATTCGCAGCCGTGGTCGCCGACGCCCTCGACCACCGCCAGAGCGCCGCTGTTGCGAACGCAGAACCGCTCACCGGCCACCCCGCGGATAAACGCCTGGCCCGAGGTCGCCCCGTAGAGGGCTACGTTGCCGATAATGATGTTCTCTTCCGGCACGAACGTGGCGGTTTTCGGCGGGTAAATGATCAGCTTCCCGCCGGAGAGGCCCTTGCCAAAGTAATCGTTGGCGTCGCCCTCCACCTCCATGGTCATGCCGGTCGGAATGAAGGCTGCGAAGCTCTGGCCGGCCGAGCCATTGAACTTGAAGTGCAGGGTATCCTCCGGCAGGCCCCCGCCCCCCCACCGCCGGGTCAGTTCGCTGCCGGTGATGGTGCCCACGGTGCGATGGATGTTGCGGATGGGCAGCTCCGCGTAGACCCGCTCGCCGCGTTCCAGGGCCGGTCTGGCCAGCTCCAGCAGGACAGTCATATCCAGCGATTTCTCAAGGCCATGGTCCTGGGGCTTCTGGCAATACGTGCCGATGGACTCCGGCACTTCCGGCTTGTAGAGGATCTTGCTGAGATCCAGCCCCCGGGCCTTCCAGTGATCGACGGCCGCCCGCACGTCCAGGCAGTCCGTCCGCCCGACCATCTCGTTGATCGTACGGAAGCCCAGCGACGCCATGATCTGCCGCAGCTCCTCGGCCACGAAGAACATGAAGTTGACGACGTGCTCGGGCTTGCCGGCGAACTTTTTGCGCAGCTCGGGGTCCTGGGTGGCCACGCCCACCGGACAGGTGTTGAGATGGCACTTGCGCATCATGATGCAGCCGGAGGCGATCAGCGGTGCGGTGGCGAAGCCGAACTCTTCGGCCCCCAGCAGGCAGGCGATGGCCACGTCGCGGCCGGTCTTGAGCTGGCCGTCCACCTCGACCACGATCCGGCTTCTGAGATTGTTCATCACCAGCACCTGGTGGGTCTCGGCCAGGCCCAGTTCCCATGGCAGGCCGGCGTGCTTGATCGAGGTGAGCGGCGAGGCGCCGGTACCGCCGTCGTGCCCGCTGATGAGCACCACGTCGGCCTTGCCCTTGGCCACCCCCGCGGCCACCGTGCCCACGCCGACCTCGGCGACCAGCTTGACGCTGATCCGCGCGTGCCGGTTGGCGTTCTTGAGATCGTGGATCAGTTGGGCCAGATCCTCGATGGAATAGATGTCGTGGTGCGGCGGCGGCGAAATGAGGCCGACGCCGGGGGTCGAGTGCCGCACCCGGCCGATCCAATCATCCACCTTGGGGCCGGGAAGCTGGCCCCCTTCGCCCGGCTTGGCCCCCTGGGCCATCTTGATCTGCAACTCGTCGGCGCTCACCAGATACTCGCTGGTGACGCCGAACCGCCCGGAGGCGACCTGCTTGATGCCGCTGCGCAGCGAGTCGCCTTCCTTCATGTTGGCAGCCGTGATGGGTGAGAGTTTGGCGATTTCGGCCCGCCGCTGGTCTTCACTCTCGAACCTGCGATAGCGGATGGGGTCTTCGCCGCCTTCGCCGGTGTTGCTCTTGCCGCCGATGCGGTTCATGGCGATCGCGAGGTTGGCGTGGGCCTCAAACGAGATGGAGCCGAAGGACATGGCCCCGGTCTTGAACCGCTTGACGATTTCTTTGGCCGGCTCCACCTCCTCGATGGGCACCGGATTGGCCGACGGTTTGAACTCCAGCAGCCCGCGCAGGGTGCAAAGCTGGCGGTTCTGCTCGTCAATCAGCCGGCTGAATTCCTTGAACGTCTTCGGGTTGGCCTCGCGCACAGCCTGCTGAAGCCGGGCCACCGTCAGCGGGTTGGTGAGGTGATATTCGCCCCGGCGACGCCACTGGTACTGGCCACCTACCTCTAATTCGAGGGAATCGGGAATCGGCCGGACCGGGTATCCCCGGCGATGCCGGAACTTGCTTTCCTCGGCGATAACGTCCAGACCCACGCCGTTGATGCGCGAGGGCGTCCAGGTGAAGTAACGGTCGATCACTTCCTGGTTGAGGCCGACCGCCTCGAAGATCTGCGAGCCGCGATAACTGTGCAGCGTCGAGATGCCCATCTTGGAGATGACCTTGATCACCCCCTTGTTGATGGCCTTGATGTAGTTCTTGCGGGCCTGCTCGGCGCTGACATCGCCGGCCAGCCGGCCCTGCCGGTGCAGTTCGGTGAGCGTGTCGAACGCCAGGTAGGGGTTGATCGCGCCCGCGCCATAGCCCAGGAGCAGCGCGAAATGATGCACCTCGCGCGGCTCGCCCGACTCGATCACCAGCCCGCAGCGGGTCCGCTTCTTCTCCCGGATCAAGTGGTGATGGACCGCGGAACAGGCCAGCAGAGCGGGGATGGCCGCATGGTCATGGTCGATCCCCCGGTCGGAGACGATGAGGATGCCATAGCCTTCATCCACCGCCCGGGCCGCCGATTCACACAACCGCTCCAGACCCGCGCGGAGGGCCTCGCCTCCGCCGTCCACCTCAAAGAGGGCGGGGATGGTCTTGGAGCGGAACTTTCCGGTGCGCAGCCCGCGGATCCGGGCCAGGTCGGCGTTGGTCAGGATCGGCTGTTCGAGCCGGAGCAGGTGGCAATGCCACTCGGTCTCATCGAACAGGTCCTGGGCGCCGCCGATGTTCATGATCGTCGAAGTCACCAGCTCCTCGCGGATGGCATCGAGCGGCGGGTTGGTCACCTGAGCGAAGAGCTGCTTGAAGTAGTTGTACAGCAACGGAGCCTTGTCCGACAGCACGGCCAGCGGCGTGTCGGTGCCCATCGAGCCGATGGGCTCCTCGCCGGCCACAGCCATCGGCCCCATGATCAATTTGAGATCCTCGATGGTGTACCCGAAGGCCCGCTGCTGCGTGCGCAAAGACTCCAATGCCGTTTCCGGCGCGAGACTTCCGCCATCCTGCACCGCCCCGTCTCCGCCGTCCTGTAGCGGCCGGGCCTCGTGATTCTGTGGCGGCCGGGCTCCGTTGTCCTGTAGCGGCCGGGCTCCGTACCGGCCGTTCTCTGATTCAGCCGCGCGGAACTGGTCTACTGAAGGCGGTTCGGCGGCCGGTTCCGGCAGGTCGGCCAGCCGGACGAGGTGCTTGTTCAGCCACATGCGGTACGGCTTGCGCGCGGCCAGACCCTCCTTGATCTCATCGTCGGGGACGATGCGCTCTTCCTCGGTATTGACCAGGAACATCCGCCCGGGCTGAAGTCGCCCCTTGTGCTCGACGTTGGCCGGATCGATATCCAGCACCCCCGTCTCGGAGGCCATAATCACGTAGCCGTCCTTGGTCACCACGTAGCGCGAAGGCCGCAGGCCGTTGCGGTCGAGCACCGCGCCGATCACCTTGCCGTCGGTGAACGCGATGGAGGCCGGGCCGTCCCACGGCTCCATAAGGCAGGAGTGATACTCGTAGAAGGCCCTCTTGGCGTCGCTCATCGTGCGATGGTTCTGCCAGGCTTCAGGGATGAGCATGGCGATGCAGTGCGGCAGCGACCGGCCGGTGTGGTAGAGCAGTTCCACGACGTTATCCAGGGTGGCCGAATCGCTCGCCCCCGGCGTGCAGATGGGCAGAATCTTGGCGATGTCGTCGCCGAACAGCGGGCTCTTGAACAGGCCCTCGCGGGCATGCATCCAGTTGATGTTGCCGCGCAGCGTGTTGATCTCGCCGTTGTGGCATATGAAGCGGAACGGATGGGCAAGGTCCCAGGTGGGGAACGTGTTGGTGCTGTAGCGCTGATGCACCAGAGCGATCCCCGACTTGAACGACTCGTCCGCCAGATCGGGGTAATAGCGCTCGATCTGAGGGGCTAAGAGCAGGCCCTTGTAGACCAGCGTTCGCGCCGAGAGGCTGCACACGTAGAAGTACAGGCGCTCGGAGAGGTCCGACTCGCGGACGGCCCGCTCCATGCGCTTGCGGATGATGTAGAGCTTGCGTTCGAATGCGGCTTCCTCATCCTGGCCGGCCCGTTGAAGCAACCCTCCGCGGCCAATAAACACCTGCCGTACGACGGGTTCGACGTCCCGGGCCAGATCGCCGAGGACCGCGTTATCACGGGGCACGTCACGCCAGCCGAGAAACTCCTGGCCCTCCTCGCGGATGGCCCGCTCGAACATCTCTTCGATCGTACGCCGCTGCCGCTTGTCACGGGGGAGGAAGACATTGCCTACCGCGTACTCGCCGCCCGGCGGCAGCTTGATCCCCGCATCCGCCGCCACGGCCGTCAGAAACTCATGGGGCACCTGGACCTGGATGCCCGCGCCATCGCCCGTGTTCGGATCGCAGCCACAGGCCCCGCGATGCTCGAGGTTCGCAAGGATTTCCAGGGCCTTGTGTACGATGGCGTGCGACTTCACGCCATTGAGGCTGGCCATGAAGCCCACGCCGCAATTGGCGTGCTCGAAGAAGGGGTCGTACAGACCGAATCCCTGCCCTGAATGAAAGTACTGACCAGGGTCCACCATCACACCGTCACTTTCGACGCAAAGGCGTGCCCGTTGCCGCCGGCATCGCCATCGACACCGGCCGACTCTTGGGCACCGTCAATCAACTCAAGTCCGTTATGGTTCTGGCGAAGGAACTCGATGAATTGCTGGACCGCTCGCGAGAGCAGGCCGCTCCTGCGATGAATGATCCCCAGGGGGCGGTGCATGACCGGAGAGGTGAGTTCCACCGCCACCAACGTGCCCGCCTGGAGATCCTTGTAGAGGGTGGGCAGCGGCAGGATCGCGATGCCCTCGCCAATCTCCACCGCCCGCTTGATGGTCTCGACATTGTCGAAGGCGATGGTCACCTTCACTTCGACCTTGTGGCGGCGCAACTGGCGATCGATCTCCTTGCGGATGGTCAGCCCATCGTCGAAGGCCACGAACCGCTCACCGGCCAAATCCAGGGCCGTCACCGACTTGCACCTGGCAAACCGATGGCCCGGCCAGCAAACGACCACCATGCGTTCGTTGCGCCACGGCAGGACCACCAGATCCTTGCCCGGCCGTGGATAGGAGATCAGGCCGATGTCGGCCTGTTCGTTGAGCACGTTCTCGTAAACCCGGTCCGGGTGCAGATAGGACAGGCGCACAGTGGCCCGCGGGTACTGCTGGGCGAACTGCTGGACCAGCCGGCTCATATCCCCAAGACCGACGGAGTAAATGGCGGCAATATTTACCGGCCCTGCAACCTCATTCCGAAGGGTTCTGACCTCTGCCTCGACCGCGTAATAACGCTCGACCAGCCCCTTGCACCCGTCGAAGTAAACCTGGCCCTCAGGGGTCAACTGGAACGGCCGCTTGGAGCGATCAATGAGCCTAACTCCAAGGCTTTTCTCCAGTTGCAGCACGTTCTGGCTCACCGCCGACTGCGAAATCTGGTTCGCTGCCGCCGCCCGGGAAAAGCTCTTGTGCCGGACCACATCGCAGAAGATTTTGAGGGCCTCGAAGTACATAACGACAGTATCGTAACATTACCTCTGCTAATGGCAAACAAATTCTGGTATTCGATTTAATGATACTAAGTATAATAACCATAACTTATTGAACCAACGCCTCTTAATGAGCATACCCGATAGGCCAAATCGTTACCCTGGCGATGCAGGAAGTGCGATTTTTTTGGGGGACGCGGGTGAAGGCCGCGAGGAGTGCCCGGGCCCCGACCCGGCATCGGTCCGGTCAAGAATGAGACCATCGCGCGTGCGGCGTATTAAACATATTTCATTTGCCTGTTTTCGCTGCAATCTTGGCAGAGGCCCGTAGAATAAGCATGTTGGGTGTTTCACAGGGGTTATCGCGTATTCCCAGGAAGCCGGGAACGTACACGGGAGCACAATCTCATGTCCGATGCGACGACGATGACACCACCGGATGTGAAAAAGGAAGTCAAACCCACCGACGTAAAGCCGCGCAAGCAACCGCCCTACCACGTGATCCTGCTGGATGATGACGATCACACGTACGATTATGTCATGGAGATGTTGGGTCGGGTCTTTGGCTATGACGAGAACAAGGCCTACCAGATGGCCAAAGAAGTGGACCTCACCGGCCGCGTGATCGTCGATACCACCACATTGGAACGTGCCGAGCTGAAACGCGACCAGATCCATGCCTACGGATCCGACTGGCGACTGCCGCGTTCCAAGGGGTCCATGAGCGCGAAGCTGGAGCCGGCAGAATAGCTTTCATCGGACCGGTAGCGGCCGTACACGAACTTGATCGTCCTCCACCGTTACCAGCGCGCCTTTTGCCAGTTCAGCGGCTATCCCTGGAAGGATTTCATTTAATCGCTGGGTGATATAGCTCGGGTGATGACGGAGAGTGCGAAAGGTTATTACGCTCGGCGAAATGCCCCCGGACACGGCAACAATCTACGAAAAGTCCAGATCAAAGCACAGGATAATACGATTCTCGGTTATGGCGAGGCGAACGATTTCCTCATCTGAAGCATTGGGGGGAAGGCGATCACACACCCCGATGACGTCGTGGCCTTGTCGACGCAGGTAATCAAGCGTAGCTCGCCCGAAAGGGATGTCGCCCAGGAATCTCATCAGCAGCCTTAGCCCGTCTTTCCCGCGACCAGAGTGGCGGCATACTGCAATGCGGCCGTGATATCCTCGGGTTCGAGGAAGTCCCATTCAGCGAGCAGTTCTTCCTGAGTCATCCCTTCGGCGAGCAAGGACAGGAGATGCTCAACCGTGAGGCGATAACCTCGGATGCAAGGCTTCCCGCCGCACTTATCGGGTTCCACAGTTATTCGTGGGAACACTTCCATATCATCAGTATAACCCACCGAGGAGGCCCGGCCAAATCTCACTCCGCACGTGTCCCCGGTTGGTATTCCGCGGGAATGATCTCCGGCGGCAAAGCATCCTCCAGCTTCAGCGGGGGCGACTTGGCGAACGGCCGGTACAGCGGATCGCCGATCAGCATCTGCATCCAGGAGTGGAACGGCACCGTGTAAGCGTAGACTTCGGCCAGAGTAAACCTGCCGGTCAGCAGCAGGCCGAAGAAGTCGTCCGGCCGAGGAAACGACTGCAGGTAAGGCTCGGCCACCGGCCCCAGCGTGGCCGTAATTCCGTCCTCCAGCATCCGTTTGCACCAGCCCTGCTCGCCGGGCTTCTTGAGTGAAATGGCCTCAAAGCTGGCGAGGTGATATCCCACCGCGCCCGGCACGAACGTAAACGCGTCGATATAGCGCCGCAGGCTGTACCAGCCGCAGTACAGAACGGTGTTCGGGCATTCGCCGCGCCCGAACAGCTTCTCGCGGTTATCGAGCCGCACCGCGATGGAAGTCTTCGAGCGAACGGTTCCCGCAATTTGGCGCAGGGCCTCATCGTAAGGGCCGAAGCCTTCCTTTTTCGCGTTCATGCCGCGGGCATCGAAGTAGGCCCGGCCTGTCGGGCCGGCCTTCTCACCGGCCAGGGCCTTGTCGATCAACCCGCGGGCAATGGAGCTCGTCGGGCCGTCGATCCGGCTCACCATCAGCACCGGCGGACGCGCCGGCGGCGGCGAGTTCCGCGCGGCCAGCCCGGCACGATAGCGCCAGTTCATCGAGTTCATCACCCAGCGATGGCGGGGATACTGGTCCCACCACAGCAGCGCGAGCTCGCTGTCCAGGGCGGCCTGGGTCTCATCGTCGCGGAGCATGAGCATCTCTTCCTGCAGGGCCAGCAGCAACCCGTTGAGCCCGTGATTCTGACGCAGCAGTTCGCGCCCCTCAGCGCGGGCCGGATCTTCCACATCACGGGCCAACGCCTCTTTGAGCCGCTCATCATCAGCCTTGAGGCGCTCTTTCACGGCCTGCAACTGTCTGACGGTGGGATGGTCGGCGGGCGCATCCCCGGAGACGCTCATCTGCGCAACCAGCGCTGCCGTGCCTTCGATCTGCTGCACGGTCTGAAGCAGCTTCGCGAACACGGCCCGCCCTTCCGCCGTGCCCGCATTGGCCCCGGCTTGCTCGGCCAACAATTGGCGGGCTTGCCCATATTTCTGCTGAAGCTGGCGCCACTCGATCTCCGGCTCTGCGGGCCTGGACGGGCGTCGGGCCGGCCGGGTGGCGGTCGAATCGAGTTCACCGACGATGGCTCGAAACTCGGCGAGCACCGCGCGAAATTCTTCTTTGCGTTGCTCAAGCAGTTTGGCCCGCTGGGGCGACTGGGGCCGGGCGGACACGCGGATGGGCACTCCGTAGAAGGTGACCAGGCAGCGTACCTTCTCACGAAGCCCGCGCTGTTCCAGGTAAGCGCGGATCGGAGCCCGCACGGCCGCCTCGAATTCATCCGGCGGCATCTCCTCGCCCCGGGTGTTGAGTTCCAGCCCCAGAACCTGATCGGCGGGAACATTTCGCGTGTTCGCGTAGTAAACCGCGACTTCCCGTGACTCACGATCGGCGGCGTTGTATATCAGCAGCAGTTCGTCAGACTGAAGCGGCGCCCCACTGGCGGCCCATGAAAACCAAAGGATGCAGCCAAACCACGCCATGAGCGGGAGCAATAGCTCCTTTCTCACTTCTCACCTCTCAGTTCTCACTTCCAGCAGCATCATCTCGATGGTCAGCCCCGGTCCAAACGCAATCGCCATCACCCGTCCGGCCGCCGACGTCTTCAGGAAGGCATCAAGGATAAACAGAATCGTCGGCGAAGACATATTCCCATGCGTGCGCAGCACCTCGCGGGATAATCTCAGGGCATCATCCTTGAGCCCCAGGCATTTGTCCACCACATCCAGGATCTGCGGGCCGCCCGGATGCACCAGCCAGTGATCCACATCGCGAAAGCCCAGCTTGGACTCGCTCAACAAGGTTTCCACCGCAGCCGGCAAATGTGCGGCCAGGGTGGCGGGCAACTCCTGCGAAAGGATCAGCTCCAACCCGTGGTCGCCGGCGAACCATACCATCTGCTCCGCCGCTGCCGGCAGCCCCAAACTCCGGCAGGCCACCACACGCGCCCGGGCCGGCCGGGAAGAGAGCAACATCGCCGCAGCCCCGTCGGAGAACAGCAGGTTGGCCGTCATCTGATCGATCTTCTCGGTGTATTGGAAATGCAACGATGACAGCTCGCACGCCAGAATCAACGACGGCCCCGCCTGTCCGGTCATGCGCCGCACCAATCGAACGGCCGCCAGTGCCGCCGAACACCCCATGAAGCCGAGATTCCAGCGATCCACTGATGCGGGCACGGGGGTATGACTGAAGATCGGCCGTTCCAGACCCGGCGATGAGGCGTGCGTACAGCTTGCCGTAACCAGCGTTCTCACTTCGGCCAGCTCCCCGGCTGGGAATGCGCTCAAGGCCCGCAGGACCAGCGCACCGGCCACCTGGTCGAACATGGCGGTGCGCGCCCCCATGCCAGGCCCCCGGGGTTGCTCGCGCGAGGGTCGATAGAGCGAGTTCGGGCCGCCCTGCCAGGCCAGTGCGGCGAGGTGACGACGTTCCACCCCGGTGAGCCGGATGATCCGTTCAAGAAGTTTTTCACTCCGGCGCGTGGGGCAGCCCTCACGCAAGAGCCGCAGCGCCTCGGCCGTCTCGATCGCCTGCTCCGGCACGGCGGTCCCGATCCGCTGGATGTAGCACGCGGGCCTGTCCTCGCTCATAGAGTCCCTTTCACGTGCACGCGATGAACCAGCCGGGCGAGCAGGCCGGGCGGCAACAGCGGCAACACCTCGGCCAGGCGACTCACCACCGGCAGTTGCAGAAAACGCCCCAGCCATCGCGCCCGCCGCACCACCGGAAGGTGGAACCGCCGCATCAGCCCAAGGTAGCGGGCCAGCATATCACCGTCCGATAAAATCGCGGTTGTTGCACACTCCGCACTGATGAGGGCCAGCCCGATGCCTTCGCCCGTGTAGGGTTCCTGGTAACCGGCCGCATCGCCAATCAGCAGAAGGTTGCCGACTCCCAGTCGCCGGGGTCGCCAGGGGAAGCCGGCCGTCCCGCGGGCCCCATATCGCCGCGGCGCATCCGGCAGCAGAAGATTCCACAGGCGCGCCCCGGGATTGAGCCGGCGCAGCCGGTCGCAGGCGCTCTCGCCCGCATCCTGGACAACCCGGGCCGCGAGTGCCACCACGCATTCCCCCGCTTGCGGCGAGGCCAGCCCCACATAACCGCCGCGCAGCCAGTGCAGTTCCACCGCGCCCGGCTCGGGCAACCCCGGCCCGGCCGGCTGCACCCACTGCTGAGCCAACATGCCGGGTTGCGCCGCCCTGCCGCCCACCAGCTTGCCCGCAAGTCCGGCCACACCGGTCGCGATCAGAACCGTCCCCGCTTCGAGGCGCCGGTTTCCCACCCGCACGCTGAATCGATTACGACCAGGATCCGCCAGTTCAATCGTCGCCGGCTCGCCGAACCATCCATCCGCCCCCGCTTTCGTTGCCGCTTCGACCAGCACCGCGTCGAGTTCCGCCCGATGCACAACCTGCGTCCGCCCGTCCGACCGGCAGGTCAGACGATAGTTCCCGATGACGAAGGTGATGCACGTGGCTGCCACGCCCGGCAATGGCTGCCCCTCATCCAGCAGTTCGCGTAAACGCGCCACCGCCGGCCCTGACAGGCAGCCTCCACACACCTTCTGACGGGGAAAGTGCTTGCGGTCGATGAGGACCACACGCCGGCCCGCATGTGCCAGGCGAATGGCCGCCGACGCCCCGGCCGGCCCCGCGCCGACGATCGCGATGTCAGCCTCCAGATCGGCCATGGTCGCAGCCCACGCCTGGTTTACCCCCGGAAAGCCGAATGAACAGTATGAGAGATGGAGAGTGTGAGAGATGGAGAGAAGGCCGGCGTTTGTTGTCTCTCTGTGTCTCCATCTCTGGTTCTCTTCATCTTTGCGTCACGCAGATGGTGAATCATCGCTTTCGCCAGGCCAGCACCAGCCGGAATGGGAAGATGTGTTTCACCCGCGCGCCGCGCAGGCCGGCCAGCTCGGCCAGTGCGGCCACCTCGCCCGGCAGGTAGGCCGCCCGTACCGAGCGCGGACCGTCCTGGTGGAAAACTCTTGATCGACTCACCACCCGGGTCGTCAGCCATGTCAATCCCCACGAAATCCACGACCGCGACAAATCCATCACCACTATCCCCCGTCGAGCCACCCGCGCCGCCTCGCGCAAGATGGTCACCACGTCATCCTCGTCGAAGTGGTGCACGAGCAACTGGCAAGCCACCGCATCGACGCTGTTGTCAGCCAGGGGGAGGCGTCGCACATCGCCCACCACACCGTGGAACTCCGCCCCCTGCCACTTGCGCGCACAAGCCACCGCAAAGGGCGAACAGTCCACTCCCACCAGCACGGGCAGGCGGGCCTCTCCCCCGACCTGGGCGTCATGCAGGTCGCGTCTACGCCCGCGCTCCCGCTGCCTGATGATATGCCCCAGCAGGCCGCCGCCTCCCGCTCCGAGATCGAGGATTGACATCCGTCGCGGATCGCCCAGTTCGAGCAGATAGCGGTAGAGCTTCCGATGGGCCAACAGCACGCGGTTGATCCAGTTGAGCGTGGCCAGCGCATGGGCGTGCTCGGCCGGTCCGATGGCCGGATCATCCATTAACTCGCGCCGACGCAATCGCTTCATATGCAATCAGGGTCCCGGCTCACGGCAGGAAAAGTGTAGGCCGCCCGCCCCGCCGGGCACAGCAGGCGCTTGCCCCCACCTCTGATGAAATTTGATTCTCTAACCGGGCAATGGCGGGCCAGGTGGCCGGCTTTTAGCCGGCCGGCGTTTGCCACCACCTCCAGGTGGACACACGCCCCGCAGGGGCGGCGAGAAAGTAGCCAGGGGTGGAGCAAAGCGGAACCCCTGGTAAAGCCCGCCTCTCTCTCCATGGCCGCCCCGGCCGGGGCGGCGTGAGCCTCCGCACCAGCATCTCACCCCGCCCCGGTCGGGGCCACGGGGGATTACCTGAGCGACAAACACATCTCCAGCCACAGGCCTACTCCGGCTTTCAGCCTCAGGCCTACTCCGGCCTTAGCCGGGCTTGCGGTTGATGCCGTTGGCACCCTCATTGGTTGTCCAAATCGTGAACCCACCTCTTGAAGAGGTGGGCCACCCGCTCCAATGTGAAAAGGTGAGGACCCCACTGTTTGAGGGCCCGTACGGTTGGTCCCGTGCGAGCATCAGGTGCCTGCCGGCTGAGTGGCCGTTCTTTTCGCACGCACCGATTTGAACCACGCGCGAAGCTCTTTTTCGGCCGGCTTGTTGCGCGGCGTGTAGTTGTAGTCCTCGGGACCGCCAGGGGTATCGTTCCACTCCCACCAGATCACACCGCCGACCTCAGGCGTGTCTTTCCAGGTGTCCATGAACGCCCGGTAGCAGCGGCGCTGCTCCTCGAGACCGGCCGGGGTGGCCGTCTGCTTGTAGTAGTAGTTCCACGGCTCGATCGAGGCCCCTTCCTGGCTGCACCAGCCGACCTCGGTGAACAGCAACGGCTTGCCAATCTTCTCCTGCCAGCGCAGGATGCCCCGCTTGATGGGCGCCCACTCGGCCACGAGCTTCTCAAGCGTCGGGTTGGGCTCGGAGGAAAGCTTGTAGTAACTGGTCATGCCGATCAGGTCGAGCTCATCCCAATACTCCACCACCTTGTAGTGGTCCCAGTTGGCCGAATAGGTCAGCTTGCCGGGAAAGTGCTTGCGGACCTCGCGAATCACCTTGTGCCAACGATCGGTGTACCGCTCCGTGCTGACCAGTTCCGAGCCGACGGAAAGGACCTCGACGTGGTTCTCGGCGGCAATTCTGGCGAAGTACACGATGAACTTGGTGTATTGCTCGAACCAGTCATCCCAACTCGGCGGGTTGATCACTCCCCGCCACTCCGTCCCCCGGGGATTACTGAGCAGGATGATGGGCATGAGCACCACGCGGAGGTGGTTGTCGTGGGCAATCTTGAAGATCTCGCGCCACTGTTCTTTGGAGGGGGTGACGGCCGGATCCACCTTGAAGGATTCCGATCCCGCGTGCTCCTGGTAGCCGGGATTGCTGATGAGCACCGTGTCGGCGCCGAGTTCACGAATCTGGGGGAGCAGGAGGCGGGCCTGTTCAACTGCGCCGGCGGAATGATGGATCTGCCAGGAGATGCCGTGGTAAGGACCTTCCGGGGAGGGCAGATGACCCGGTCGAGGAGACATCTGAGCCGCTAGAGCCGCGCCGGAAGCCGCCGCGGTGAGATCAATTCCCTCTTCGGAACCGCTCTTGTCGCGCCGCCAACCAAACCATACGGCCGCACCGGCCACCAGTGCTATCGCTACCGCCAACTGCCAGCCGAACCTCTTCACGTGAGCTTATCTCCTGCCACAAATCATACTTAGGGAAATACCACGGCGCGGGATCCGGCGGTTGCGCCGCCGTCCACGGGCAATTGTAGGTCGGTCAGCGGACCCGACGCGATGGCGCCAAGCTCAGCAGGGTCTGCGGACTCGACCTACCCGCTATTACCCTTGAGCCGGACCACAGTCGCACCCGGGCGACACGACGCGGCATGGTTGCCCGCCCCAAGGCTGCCGAAACCTGTCTTACCGGGGGCCCTTCTCCAGAGCCCAGGCCATCCCGCCGAGCAGGTGTTGCCGCCAGACGGGGTTGGTCCATACATCCTCCCGATGCCCCAGGGAGGTGTAGAAGATTCGGCCTTTGCCTTCGGTACGGGTCCAGGCCACGGGATAGTCCTGGCCCCTCTCCATTGCCAGGGCCTTGAGCGCCTCATCACTCAACTGGGTGGTATCGACGCTGAGCAGAACATGCATGTTGTCCCGGGAGAAATCCTTGAACAGGTAGATTTCATCGAGGATCTTCCAGTCTGCCGGCACCGGCTTGGTCGCCGGATGGTTGGGGTCTTCGACCTTGATCACGACTTCGTGCTGCTTGCCGTGCGTCCTGAAGGCAGCCCCCACCATACGAACATACTCCGGCCAGGGCGCGCCGCACTTGTCTTCGGGCCTGGGACCGCTCTCGCTGTGGAAGGTGTCGGTGGCCGTATGAATGCCGATGAACGCTCCGCCGTCACGAATGAATTTCATGAGCGCGTTGCGGTTGATGGGCGGGTTGCCGGTCGTGTAGAACACGACCGCGTCGTACTTCTTGTAGACATTGTCGCTCTTGAGGTCGTGGAAATCCTGGGTGACGTCCACCTCGTAACCCGCCTGGCCGGCGATTTCCTTGAGCATCTTCTCGGCATAGGCCAGCTCACCCGTCACCGGGCGGACCACCACCGAGTGCCGAAAACCACATGATTGCGAGTAGAACAGGATCCTTTTCTTGCCGTCCTGCGGTTTGTCCGCCTGCCCGTAAACCGTTCCGCCCATGATCGCCAGCACGCTTGCGGCCCAAAGCCCCACGCCGATTCTCATCACACTTGCCCTCACGTCATAAACCAGGATGGTTCCGGGCGGGCCGGAAAAAGGATGCTCCGGCGCCACCGACGGGAAAAGCCTACATCCCCACTTGCGGAGGGGCAAGTGCGGGGCTGATTCGGTTTACCTTGTGGACGGCGAAGCCTTCACCTGATACCCTCTTTCCCGCATGAGACCAGAACTGTTTACCATTCCCGGCACGAGTATCACCGTCCCGAGTTTCGGGGCCATGGTCATGATCGGCTTCCTGGGGGCCCTGTGGTGGATGACCCGACGAGCCACCAAGGTCAAGCAGGACCCGGACCTGGTCCTCAACTTCGGCTTCATCGCCCTGTTCTTCATGGCTTTGGGCGCGCGAACCTTCTACGTCATCCACTACTGGGACAGCCAGTTCAAATACAACCCCAGTCAAATATTCAACTTACGTGCCGGCGGGTTCGAGTTCTACGGCGGCCTGATCGGCGCGTTTGTCCCCTGCATCCTCTACGCGTGGTACAAGGGGCTGTCGCTACGGCTGTGGACCGACCTGGTGGCGCCGTCTCTCCTGTTCGGGATGGGCGTCGGACGGATCGGGTGCTTCCTGGCCGGCTGCTGCTACGGCACCACCTGTTCGGCTGATCTGCCCTGGGCCATGCAGTTCCCCTACGGCAGCGAGGCCCAGATCGCCTCCTGGGAAGCCCGGACCACTGCCGTGCCCGCCGATCTCATGTTCATAACCAAAGACGGCAACGTTCTCCTGCTGGCCCCCAAGGCCGCTCAGGAAATCGCCTCCGGCCGCAAGCAACTCGACCAACACACCGAGCAGGCTCGGGCCAAGGGCGAGACGGACAAGGTGGCCCGCCTCGAAAAGGCATCCGCCCAGCTCAAGGAGCTCGAAGACCACATGGCCGCCCACGGTCTGACCCCCGCCCGGCTGGAGTCGTTGCGGCACGATCCCCATTTCAGCAGCCCCCACGTGCATCCCGCACAGCTCTACTCGGCGGTTGGGCCGCTGCTGCTGGCCTGGTTGATGAACGCGTACTTCTACCGTCGGAAGCGTCACGGCACCGTGTTCGCCCTGGCCATGATGCTCTACGCGGTGGAGCGGTTCATCGAGGAAAGCCTGCGTGCGGACAACCCGGTGGATACCCTGGGGCTGACCGTCTCGCAGGCCATCAGTGTCGGCGTCTTCGTGCTGATGGCGGCCTACCTGCTGTTGCTCCAGCGGCTGCCGCTGCGTTCGCCGCGAGCCGTTGCTTACGTGCCCAAAGACGCCAGGAAGACGGATGGCGCCGAGCCGGCGACGGCATGAGAAACCGGCGGGTAATCCGACCGATCACGGGTACTCGATGATCTGATAGCTCACTTGACGCGCCATGCTGTGGTAGGCATCAGTCGCCACCGTAATGCTCGTGGAGGTCAGCTCGATCAGGCATGAGCCGTTGCGGGTATGCCCGGCTCCGATGGAGATGGGAGTACTCACGTACACAACATCCCCAAGCACTACCAATGACCTGGCAGGATCAACAGACGGAGAAAAGGTCTGGCTTTTCTGCCCCTCTCCTTCTGTGAAATTGATGACGCCGCGCACGATTTGCTTGGGCGAGCCGCCGGCCCCCATGGATGATTTCAGCGCTGCGATGTCAGCCGAGAGCTGGGCGAGACTGGTCATCGTCGGCGCGACCGGCCCGGCCGGCGGGTTCAGTTCTCCGCCGCGGGCCCACACGGCCAGAACCATGAACGCTACTCCTGCCCAAGCCAACGCAATCATTGTTCCCTTCATGTCCCTTTCCTCCGCGTCATGCGTAAAAAACGAAAAAGGATGAGGGATGAGCAGTGCGCCCGGCGCACCGTTCACCCCCCATCCCTCACCGTTTATCGCCTGGCTACTATCCCACCAGCGTCCGGCCGCGCAGACCCGCGGGGACGGGGATCCCCAGAAGAGACAAGCACGTCGGGGCCACGTCGTACAGGCTCGCGCCGTCACACCGGCCTCGGGCCGGCAGTGACGGATGCGAGAGAACGTACATGCCCTGCTGAGCGTGGTTGGCCTCGTCCGGGCCGGTGTCGTTCTCGAAGACGTACACCGACGGGTTCCCGATGGAACCGACGCTGCGCCAATGGAGGTCGCCGAAAATTACCACCAGGTCCGGCGGTACACCGTTGACCTTGCGGTAAATCTCCTGGGGCTTGTATGCCTTCGTGCCCATGGGAACGCCCTTGTCGTCGGGCAGCGCGGCAAGCTTGGCGATCAATTCGTTGCGAAGCGATTCATAGCTGTCCTGCGGCACCAGGCCCTGGGGCTCGCGCCCTTTGACGTTGATGAAGCACCGGCCGTAGTAGCCGCCTTCCCCCCAGACGCGCGTCTTTGACCAGTCCACGTCGGCGAAATTGAACTTGCGCGGGCTGGTGGCGGGCTCCTTCATCACCAGGTAGCCCTCGCGGATCAGCCAGTCGTTGAAGGCGAAGCCGCCTTTCATGCACTTGGCCCCGTGGTCGCTCACAACCCAGACGGCCGTCTTGTCGAGATCCATCTCGGCAAGCAGCTCGCCGATCCAGCCGTCCACCTTGACGAAGTAGTCGTGAATGGCCGACGACAGCGGATGGCCGGGCTCGTGCTTGGGATGCTGCGGATCCATGTACTGCCAGAAGCCGTGGTGCATCCGATCCGGGCCCAACTCCACCATCCAGAACAGGCTCCACGGCTTGGTCTTCACCAGATGCCGGGCCAGCTTGAAGCGCTTCTCGGTCATCTCGTGGATCTGCTGGAGCAGCCACTCCTTGTTGTCCGTGCGATAGTTCTTGACGTCGATGACGTATTCACCGACCACGTCCGCGATTTCTTTCTTCAGCTCGCGGGGCCACGTGTAGTCGCATTGAGTGTCCGGGGCCAGGAAGCAGGAGGTCATGCAGCCGCGCACCGGACGAACGATAGGGTATGTACCCGGCACGCCGAGCAGAATGCTGCTCATCCCGCGGGCGTCGAGGTACTCCCACAGGCGCGGTTCGCGAACGTCCAGGGAGGTTGCGATGGTGAGCTTTTCGTAGGAATAGTCCGCCCGGTTGCGAAAACCATAGATGCCCAGCGTGCCCGGATCAGCGCTGGAAGCCATGCACGACCAGGCCGGCACGGTGATGGGCGGAAGGCAGCTTTCCAGATGGCCGTAGGTCCCCCGTTCACACAACCGCCGAAGATTGGGTAAATCCTCCAGCCAGCGGTCAAAAACCAGAGACGGTTCAGCACAATCCAGCCCGATAATCGCGACTTTTTCGATGGATGCCATGTGACTCTTGTAACCATTCGGTAAGCGGCTGCCAAGGGGACGGTTCACGGCGCGGGAACTGGCGGTGAGCCTTTCGTTCCTGTGGCGGAAGCGCCCTGGAAGAATTGGGCCCCAGATTAAACCCTGGTGGCAACCCCCTATTCTGGACTTTTCAAAACTTTTGAAACCCTCTGCAAGCGGCAAGGGATTTCATTACAATGGGGACGGTAGCGCCGGTTGTGCGGATCCAGCGAATCCAGCCGGCATAATAATCTCGAGACGTAACGCATGCCAGCTCTTGCAGCTCTTTATGAGCCTATTGCCGCCGACCTGGAGAAGGTCTGCCGTATTTTTGATGACGAGCTTTTTTCGGAGCTCCCCGTCGTCAACGAGCTGTGCGACCGGGTGCGGCGGTACCGAGGCAAGATGCTCCGGCCAGCGCTGCTGCTGCTGTCGGCGAGGGCCTGCGGGAAGCGAACCGAGGAACACCTCACGCTCGCGGCGGTGGTCGAGATGGTGCACATGGCCACACTGGTGCACGACGACGTGCTCGACGACGCGGAGGTCCGCCGCAAGAGCCCGACCATCAAATGTCTGGAAGGCAACGAGGCCGCCGTTCTGCTGGGCGACTATCTAATCAGTCACGCCTTCCACCTGTGCAGTTCTCTGGATTCGCAGTATGCCGCCCGATTGATCGGGGCAACCACCAACACGATCTGCGAGGGAGAGCTCAACCAGGTCTGCCACCGCGGCGATGACGACCTCACGCCCGAGCAGTATCTCGCCATCATTACGCGTAAGACCGCAGTTCTCACCGCCGCCTGCTGTCGGCTGGGGGCCTATTTTGCGGACGCGGACGAAAAAACGGTGGACGCCCTGGAACGCTACGGCCTCTCCGTGGGCATCGCTTTCCAGATTACCGACGATATCCTCGACATCGTGGGCACCGAGGAGCGCATGGGCAAGACCCTCGGACGCGACCTCGAAAAGCACAAGCTGACCCTGCCGGTCATCCACTGCCTGCGAGAGGCTACCCCCGAGATCAACCAGAAGCTGCGCGCCCACCTGAGATCTCCCCACCCCAAGCGCGAGCTGCTGGCCGGTTACCTGCGCTCCACCGACAGCATCGGCTATTCACTGAATGCCGCGCGCAGTCACGTGGAATCGGCGATCCAGGCGCTCCAGCACCTCCCGCCCTCCGAGGCCCGTTACAGCCTGCAACACATGGCCAAGATGATCCTCGAACGCGAGCAATAGGCCGAACGTGACGAAGAAGGAATAGCCGGGGGCTCCGCGCGCCGTACCCGGCCATTTTGCTGCGGGAACCTGAAAAAGGGTTTGCGGAACAGGCACGATCAGTTGCAGAGCCGGCTCGCATTATGCAGAGTTTGCGAGGCCCATCATGAACCCTATCTCCTTATGGCGTAGTCGCTTAGAACCCCGGCTCTTCAATAAGCAAATCTTCACTCAAGATCCGGTTGATATCAGATCTGCTTTTGATAAAATGATCTCTGTACTCGGCAGTGAACCCTCGCATTCGACTCTCGAAGTCGCCCCGGACATTGCCGGATACGGCGCCTGTATCTGGATTCTTATTATGGAGTGGCCACTTTGAACAACGCTCGTCGTGAAGCGGTTGCGGCTGTCCTGAACTACCGACCCATCGAACCCCCCTGGAACTTCCGAGACACCCCATCCGGCCAGCTCTTCGGCGCGAATGTGTTTAACGACGCGGTGATGAAGGAGCGCCTGCCGAAGGATATCTACAAGGCACTCCAGAATACCATCCGTCGAGGCGAACGGCTGGATCCCTCGGTGGCCGACGCCGTCGCCGCCGCCATGAAACAATGGGCCATCGAAAAGGGCGCAACTCATTACGCCCACGTATTTTACCCGCTGACCGGCCTGACCGCGGAGAAACATGACAGCTTTCTCTCGCCGGACGGCAATGGCGGCATGATCGCCGAGTTCACCGGCAAGCAGTTGATCCAGGGCGAGCCCGATGCGTCCAGCTTCCCCTCCGGGGGGCTCCGGGCCACCTTCGAGGCCCGCGGTTACACCGCCTGGGACGTGACCAGTCCGGCATACATCGTCGAGAACCCCAACGGCACGGTCCTGGCTATTCCCACCGCGTTCTGTTCATGGACCGGCGAAGCCCTGGACAAGAAGACCCCCCTGCTGCGTTCGATGCAGGCGCTCAACAAGCAGGCCCAGCGGCTGCTGAAGATCTTCGGCAACACCGACCCGGGCCTGGTCTTCGCCACGGCCGGCCCGGAACAGGAATACTTCCTGATCGACCGTAACTTCTTCTTCGGCCGTCCCGACCTGGCCATCTGCGGCCGGACCCTGTTTGGCGCCAAGCCTCCCAAGGGCCAGGAATTCGAGGACCAGTACTTCGGGGCGATCCCCGAGCGCGTGCTGGCCTGCATGCTGGAGGTCGAGCGAGAGTTGTACAAGCTGGGCGTGCCCGTCAAGACCCGTCATAACGAGGTCGCCCCCGCTCAGTACGAAATTGCCCCCGTATACGAGAACGCCAACGTGGCCGCCGATCATCAGCAGATGATCATGTCCACGCTCCAGCGGGTGGCCCAGAAATACGGCTTGGCCTGCCTGTTGCACGAGAAGCCGTTCGCGGGCATCAACGGCTCCGGCAAGCACGTGAACTGGTCGCTCGGCACCGAGAAGGTCAACCTGCTCGAACCGGGCAACAACCCGCACGAGGACATGCAGTTCCTGGTGTTCTGTGCGGCGGTCATCCGGGCCGTGCACAAGTGGGGCAAGCTGCTGAGAATCGCCGTCGCCCACACGCACAACGACCATCGCCTGGGGGCTAACGAGGCTCCGCCGGCCATTATTTCCGTGTATCTGGGCAATCAGCTCACTGAGATCTTCGAGCAGATCGAAAATGGCGGCCTCAAGAGCGCCAGGGAGCCCGGCACGCTGACGGTGGGCGTGGACACGCTACCGCCGCTGCCGCGCGATGCCGGCGACCGCAACCGCACCAGCCCCTTCGCCTTTACGGGCAACAAGTTTGAGTTCCGCGCGGTCGGCTCCAGCCAGTCCATCTCCGGACCGCTGGTGGTGCTCAACACCATCATGGCCGAGAGCCTGGACTACATGGCCACCGAACTCGAAAAGGCCACCGGCGGCAAGACCGACCCGGCCATACTCAATCCGGCGGTCCAGAAACTGCTCCAGAAAGTCATCAAAGAGCACAAGGCCATCATCTTCAACGGCGACAACTATTCCAAGGAATGGTACGCAGAGGCCGAACGCCGCGGACTGCCCAACTACCCCAATACGGTGGACGCCCTCGTGCACCTGCTGGACAAGGATGTCGTCGAGCTGTTCTCCAAGTACCAGGTCCTCTCCGAACGTGAGGTGCACAGCCGGTACGAAATCTACATGGAGCGGTACGTCAAGGACATCAACACCGAGAGCCTGGTCGCCCTGAGCATGGCCAAGCAGTTGATCCTGCCCGCCGGCTATCGCTACCAGGGTGAGCTGGCCGCCGTGGCCGCCTCGATGAAACAGGCCGGCCTCAAGGTGCATACCGAGTCCCTCGACCGCGTTACCACGCTGGTCAACGAGCTCGAAAAGCGGATCGCCGACTTGGAGAGGGCCATCAATCACCCGGAAAACGGCGATGTGCTTCTCCACGCCAAGCACCACCGCGACGTGATCATCCCGGCCATGAACGAGGTCCGTAAAGTGGCCGATGAACTGGAGACGGTGATCGCCGACGACCTGTGGCCGTTGCCGACGTACCAGGAGATTCTGTTCATCAAGTAGGCCGGACCGCTGCCGGCTAAGGATACAAGCCCCGGAGAGCCCATGCTCCCCGGGGCTTGTTTTGCGCCTATGCGGGAAATGGAAACGGCACGCGCGCGATTCAGCGTGCGATTTCTTTACTCTCACTCACCCGATCAAAATACATCGCCGCATCCCAGGCCGGCCCCAGATCGCCGAATGTCTTCTGCGCCACGATGGCGGCACGGTTGCCCAGATCAAGCCCCATTTTAACGCGCGTGGACAGGTCGACGCCGTCTTTCAGGCTGCCGTCACGCTGAATCCCCAGATAGCCGGCCACCAGGCCCGCGCTGCAGGCATCCCCCGCGCCCGGGCGATCGAGAACCACATAATCAAACACGTCGCCGACAATATAGCTACCATCCGGCAATAACGCCGCCGACGTCCAGACACCGGTCTCATTCGTGATGCGCTTGCGAATGGTCAGCACATATAACTCGCATTTATCGCTGTATAGTTTCTTTAAAGCCTCCAGGACCTTTCGACTCCGCTCTATCAAGATCTCGATAGGCGATTCGTCGTCTACCCCGCAATCAATACCAAATACCGTACGGGCATCCGTCTCGGTGGTAATCAGACAGGTGATGCATCCGTCGCGCAGGAAGGAGTCCAGCCGGGCCCTCGCTTCGGCTGCCGACCAGAGTTTCTTCCGGTAGTTCACGTCGAAAAACACCGGAACGCGCAATTCTTGCGCCTTACGGAGTGCGTATTCGGTATTCTTGGCACAGTTGGCGCTCAAAGCCGGCGTGATACCGCTGATGAAAAGCGCCGAGGCTTTCGAAAGGCCCGTAAAAAGGCTCTCATCAGGCTCCAGCAGCGCGATGGCGGAACCGGCACGATCGTAATCCACGCGGGCCACGATGGGGCCCATGCCCTGTTCCAGGTAGTAGAGGCCATTGCGCCCGTTCCGGGTCCAGCGCACACCTCTAAGCCCCACTCGATGCTTCTGAAGCTCGGAGACGATGGCCCGTCCCGCCAGGTCATCATTGATAGCTGTAACTAATTCTCCTTGAAACAAGCGAGAGAAACTGCCTAGTTTCGCAAGAACATTAGCTTCCGAACCCCCCGCAGTTAACTGAATGGTGTTAGATTCGCCAAACGTCTGCTGGCCGACCGGGGACAGCCGGATCATAACTTCGCCAAAACCATATATCACGCGTGGGCGCATCGTTTCTGCCACGTTACTCTCCTGGAATGGTCTTGAATTATGAGATCGGATTAATTACTATATATTTGCTCATTCGTTACACTTCCGCTCCTTCCCCCCAACTCCGCGACTTGCGGAAGTGAGGACGACATGGCGGCCTCGGCCCACCTCGCCGAGGCCATTTTTTTGCGCTCAGGCCGGTCTGCAGGCTTCCTCACATTGGGGCGGGACGAGAATCACTTCTCGTCCCGCGGAGTACCCGTTGATTACCTCACTTGAGCTTATCCGCTTTCGACCGGCCGTTCATCCTGCCGCTGCAAATTTGAAGCGGCCTTCCGAGCCGTCGCACGACCTTACGCACGAAGCTCCTGGAACCGGGCGTAGGCTTTGTCCCAGGGCGCCGGGTCGCCGGGACGATACACCGTTACCTCGAAAGAGCGACGAATCAGATCGCGTGCGGCGTGGATGTCCGGCAGGACGCCCGTGGCCATGGCCTGCACCACCACGTTTCCGGCGGCGGTCGCCTCCACCGGCCCGGTAACCACCGTCCGCCCCGTTGCGTCCGCCGCCCACTGGGACAGGTGACGGTTTTGCGACCCGCCGCCTACGATGTGGATGACTTCGGCGCGCCGGCCGGTGCATTCCTCGATGCGCTCCAGCGTCCAGCGATACACCAGGGCGAGGCTCTCCAGGCAGGCCCGCACCATCTCACCCGGTTCGGCCAGGGTTGGCTGTCCGGTCTTCTTGCAGTACGCCTGGATGCGCGCCGGCATGTCGCCCGGGGCGAGGAAGGACGAGTCGTCGGGGTCGATGATCGCGACAAAGGGTTTGGCCGCCGCGGCCATGTCCGCCAGTTCGGCGTAGCTGTACGCCTTGCCGGCCCGTTCCCAGGTGCGCCGGCATTCCTGCACCAGCCAGAGGCCCATGATGTTCTTGAGGAACCGGAAGGTGCCGCCGACGCCGCCCTCGTTGGTGTAGTTGTACTTGAGCGACTGCTCGTTGATGATCGGCTTATCCACTTCCATGCCCATCAGCGACCAGGTGCCGGAGCTCAGGAACACCCACGGCTTGTCCGGCGAGGCGGGGATAGCCGCCACGGCCGAACCGGTGTCGTGGGTGGCCGGCGCGATTACCGGCACGTCGCCACAGCGGATCTCGTCGCGGACGTCGGCCCGCATGGGTCCGAGCACGGTGCCGGCCGGCACGATCTCGCCGAAGATCTTCGTGGGGATGCCCAGTTTGGAGATCAGGTCGGTGGCCCACTTGCCGGCCCGCGGGTCGTAGGCCTGGGTGGTGGTGGCGTTGCTGAACTCGTTGCACTTGCGGCCGGTGAACCAGAAGTTGAACAGGTCGGGCATCATCAGGAACGACTCGGCGATATCCAGCAGCGGGGAGCCGCCCAGGCGCATGGCCAGGAGCTGGAAGATCGAGTTGAACTGCATGAACTGGATGCCGGTGTGGTTGAAGATTTCCTCGCGGGGGACGATGCCGAAGGCCTTGTCGAGAATGCCGTCGGTGCGGGCGTCACGGTAGTGGAACGGATTGCCCAGCAGGGTGTCGCCCTTGCCGAGCAGGCCGAAGTCCACCCCCCAGGTGTCGATGCCGACGCCCTTAAGCCCGCCGGCCTGCTGGGCGGCCTTGCCGACGCCGGTCTTCATCTCCGACCAGAGCCGGAGGGTATCCCAGTGCAGTTCGTCGATGGTCCGCACGGGGCCATTGGGGAAGCGATGCAGCTCGGTCAGTTCGAGCTTGGAGTCGCTGACCGAACCAAGAACCACCCGGCCGCTCTCAGCGCCGAGGTCAATGGCTGCATAATGGGCTGGTTTATTCGGCATTCCTGTTCCTCCGTCAAAAAATTGACTCTAACCGCCAAGACGCCAAGGACGCCAAGGTGAATGGATTAAGATAATACCACTCGCTTGACACCATCTTTCAAGACCGGGACATTGAAATTAATGAGCAGGCCAAGCTCACGGCCCGTGGCTTTGAGATAGGAGATGACCTGGGCCTTGTGAACCGGCAGCAATTCCTCGACAGCCTTCAGTTCAACGATCAACTGATTGGCGACCAGCAGATCCAGCCGGCTCTCGCCAACACATTTTCCCTTATACTCAACGCCAAATACGACTTGACGACTGAGAGGGATGCCCCCGAGCTCCAATTCAACGCACAAGGCGTCCTCATAAACACATTCCAGGTAGCCGGGCCCCAAGATTCGGTGCACCTCGATGGCGGCGCCAATGACCTCGCGGGCCAGCGCATCCACTTCCGGACTGGGCTCTTTTCTGATGCGATCTGAGTTCGAATCCTGCATTTTTCTTCCCTCTTCTTTCAAGAGCCTTGGCGTCCTTGGCATCTTGGCGGTTCAATTCGTCAGTGTTTGAAGTGCCTTGTGCCGGTGAGGATCATGGCCACGTTGGCGGCGTCGGCGACGGCGATGGTCTCGGCGTCGCGGTTGCTGCCGCCGGGGTGGATGATGGCCGTGATGCCGGCGCCGATGAGCTTCTGCGGGCCGTCGGGGACGGGGAAGAAGGCGTCCCCCGCGGCGACCGCGCCCTGGAGCTTGTCGGCGTGGCCGTTCTCGCGGGCAAGTTGAATCGCCAGGTCGCAGCTCTTCACGCGCGACATCTGGCCGGCGCCGTTGCCCAAGAGCATGCCGTCGCGACAGAGGGTGATCGCGTTGCTTTTGGTGTGCTTGCAGACCAGCCAGGCGAACCGCAAATCCGCCATTTCAGATTCCGTAGGCTGACGCTTGGTGACGACTTTCCACTGCTCTTCGTTGAGGCCAAGGAGGTCGCGGGTCTGGACGAGCATGCCGCCGGTGATTTTCTTGTAGTCCAGCTCGCTGGGGTGCGGCGGAGTGTCCATCGGGCCGACGGCCAGCAGCCGGCACTCCTTGCCCCACTTGCGTTTTTCGGTGGGCGTGGTGATCAGTTCGATGGCGTCATCGTCGAAGCTGGGCGCAATCCACACGTCGAGCTTGAAAAACGCCGCCCCGGCCGCCCTGCCCCAGTTCGCAAATGAGTGCATCACCGTGTCGGCGATCTCGCGGGTAACGGGGAAATTCATGCAGAGGACGCCACCAGCCGCCGCGATCGGATCGCCCAGGTAGGCCCGGCGGTAGGTGTCGATGGGGTCATCACCGATCGCGCAGCCGCAGGCGTTGGTGTGTTTGATAAACGCGACGGCATATTGACCCAGCCCGGCACGGGCCAGCTCCTTCACCAGGGACAGGGCCGAATCGCCATCTACGTAATTATTGAACGACAACTCGGAGTTGGCGTGACAGGTTGCCCGCATCAGGCTTGCTTCCGCCTGGCCTCGGGGATTCTCGGATAAGCCAAAAATGGCCGCCGTCAGATGAGGATTCTCGCCGTACCTCAACGCAGAGCGTTTGGTGAGCACAAGCGGCAGGCAAGCCGAATCCAGCCCGTTGCCGCCGGTGCCCAATCCCTGCTTCGATGTTCCGGGGGCATTCTTTTCAGCAGCCAGCCTGAACTGGTCGGACAAGTACGCACTGATTGAGCTGTCGTAGCCGACGGTGCGTACGAAGACTCGCGATGCCAACAGCACTCGGGTGTGCGGCTTGACATCCCCTGTCTCGCGCAGCTCGTTCAGAACGATTGGACCCAACGAAGACTCGGGAATAACCACAACATGCTTATGATTCTTCGCCGCCGCGCGGAGCATGCACGGGCCGCCGATGTCGATCATTTCGATGGCTTGTTCGAAGGTGCAATTCGGGTCGGCGACCGTCTTCTCGAACGGGTAGAGGTTCACCACCACCATGTCGATGGGCTTGATGCCGTGCTGTTCGAGCTGGCGCATGTGCCCGGGGTTGTCGCGGTCGGCGAGGATGGCCGCGTGAATCTTGGGGTGCAGGGTCTTGACCCGGCCATCGAGCATCTCCGGGAAGCCGGTGACCTCTTCGACCATGGTGACGGGGACGCCGGCCTCCTTGAGGTGTTTGGCCGTGCCGCCGGTGCTGATGATCTCGATGCCGAACTCGTCCACCAGCGCCCGGGCGAAATCGGCAATGCCGGTCTTGTCGTAAACAGCAATTAACGCGCGTTTGATCTTGATGTCGCTCATGGGGCGTATCATAGCCACTGGACGGCAAGAGGAAAATGCGGGCGCCGGGACCGGTGTGCTGAACCGAGGCGAATCCGTGTATGCCAAGCTCTGTGAGCAGTACTGAATGCGGGCGACGTTACGACCGCAAGCCAGTGCTGACACAGCAGTGGCACAGAGGCCGTTTCCCGGCGTCGAACGGCCGGTACGGAGCCCGGCCGCTACATCTTGAACAGTTCTTGCCCCTCAGAGGCGGGCAGGATGCCCGCCCCCCTTGATATGGTGCAGCCACGCCTGAACGGTAATGCCTACCAGCACCAGCCCCGCCGACACCGCGTAGGGCACCGGCAGCCCGAACCGGTCGGCCAGCATCCCGCCCATGGCCGGACCGGCGATACCCATCACCCCCACCACCGCCTCGTTGATGGACACGTACCGGGCGGCACGGGTCGGATGGACCAGGGCGTGGTACACGTAGTAGAAGTAAAACGAACCGGCATACACCCCGAAGCACACCGCCGCCGTCCAGAACAGCGCCACGTCCCGCCCCACCGCAAATAAGACCATCCCCAGCACGCCGAACAGCCCAAAACCGATCACCGGCCAAGGGCGGTACATCCAGGTCCGGCTCCAACCCAACAGAAAGCCCACAATCGCCTGCGTTCCACTCAGAAGCAGGAACATCGTGCCCTGGGAAGGCTTGGACAGGCTGAAGGCCTCAGCACTGACGGGAAAATGGCTGCGGATCATGGTGGCGATCATGCAGCCCAGGCCACCGAACACCCACGCCATCCAGGCCAGGTCGGGCAGAGAGCCGGCCGCCTTCTCCGAGGGGCGGGTAGCCCGCCCGCCTTGCTCTCCACTGGCACAACAAGTCAGTTCCTGCGGTGATTGCGTGGGGGGCGCCGCCGGCAGAGGTATAGGGCCCGTGTCGTCAGAAGGCGGACAGGATGTCCGCCCCCCGCTGCCATCCAAAGGCGGGCAGGATGCCCGCCCTCCGATGTCTTCCGAAGGTGGGCAGGATGTCTGCCCTCCTGGTGGGGCCTCGGCGTGGTGCTTCAGCAGAAATATCCCTATCGCCATCATCGCCGAGGCTGCCGCGTTGAACAGGTGGCACACCTGCCAGCCGTAAGCCCACAGAAAACCGGCAATAAACGGCCCCAGGGCAAAGCCGCTGCTCCACGAAAACACGTACAATCCTGACGAGCGGGCCACGCCCTTGTTCTGCCCCTCGTCCACCAGTTTCATAAACACCTGGAACGGCGTGAAGAAAAAGGCGGTCGCGACCCCCTGAATCGCGATGATCACATACATCGCCCGCATGCCCGGCCAGCGCACGTAAGACAGGGCCAGCAGCGCCGTGGCCGTACAGGAAGCCACCAGGATCAACCCGACGTTTCGCCGGTTGACCACCTGCCCCGCCCCCAGTGATGACACGAGGTAGACCCCCGCCCAGATGGCGAACAGGCCGCCGGTGGCCATCGATGATCCCGTCATCTCCGCCAGGCGCACCGCGCAGACGAACAGAACCGCCGACAATATCACATCCGTAATGCCCGCGAAGGAGTAGACCGTAAGACGAATCAGCGTACGGTCCCAATCTCGCGACAACCTGACGGTCACGGAACATCCCCTTGGAAAGCCAACTGGTATACGCCCCCGGGCGTGAGTTTTATCGCCACCGGCGGGCCAAGCGGCGTCTGCCCGTCTTCATCGAACACCTCTATATGCCCCTTGATACCTGTGTTCCCCTCCAGCCGGAGCACCTGCCGGTCCGGCCCCAGCGCACCGGCCGGCTCATGGCGTTTGCCTGAGGCGTCGGTGAATACAACCTTCTTTTGCAGCCACCGGGCGAAGATGCGGTTGCGGTCCAGCCCCGGCGTGGCCCCCGCCCCGTACAGGAAGCCGAGGACCCGGTCTTCGCGCGTCACCCAGCCGAGGGCGACGATGTACTGATCCGCCGCGCCGAGGCTTCGGCCCAGCTCGCGCTCGGGGCTGAACTTCATGCCGTCCTGCGAGAGCGTGTACCAGAGCCGGTCGTTGTTGGCATGGAGGCCCATCAGGTAGACAACCTGGCCGTCTTTCTCGAATTTCCTGATGTCGTTCACCATGTGGTGCGAGGCCAGGCATGTCCCGTCATAGCGGAAGCGTTTGCCGTCCGTCGAGCTGGCCCGGCGGACCTGGCCCGGCTGGGTGAAGCTGCCGAAGTACAGCCGGTACTGCCCATCCTCGAACAGCAGGACATTCATCCCGTTGATATCCGCCTCGGCAAACGAGGGCCAGTCTTCCATCTCGATGCGGTCCGCGGCACGGGCCGGGTGCGGCGCGGGCGTGCCGTTCCAGGTGGTCCCGTCCGGACTGATGAACATCGCCGGCTTGTTCAGGCCTTTCGCATCCGGGTAAACCGTGCAGACCATGCGGAAGCCGCCATCCGGCAACCGGAGGGCATTCACGTTGCAGACATGGACGAAATCCCCGTGCTCAATCTCCGTCCGCCGGTCGGAGAAGTCGAGGAAATCACGGGTAAACACGCTGTAGATGCGATCATTGCCGGTCGGCACACCATCCCAGGCGCCGTAGAACACACGCCAGCCGTCGGGCATGGCCACCGCCGAGGGTGCGTAGATATTCCGAAAGACCCCGGCCCACCGGGGGGCCAGCAAAGGCGAGCGAACGTCCGCCAGGATGTGTAACCGGCCGCTTTCCCAATGTTTAGGATCGAACGAACCCGCCGAAACGCCATGTATTTCCACGGTGCCCAATTCGGCCTGACCAGCCATCGGGCGAACCTGCACCTGGCCAGCGCCAACCCGAACTGACAACAGCATCAGACCGCACACCAGGCCTCGGGCAATCCAACGTGACTGGCTCATTTCGCACCCTCTGCTCCAGAAGACCAAATCCCCGTCAGGAAAGGCAGCAGTTTACGAGTCTGGCCCGGAAACTCAATGACTTGACATCCTCAGCCGCAGACTCTTGAATGGAACCGCCGTCGGGTGCGTTTCCGCCCATCATAATCTCGCGGGTCAATGGCCAAACCACCGGCCAATCCCCCCGCGCCGGGGCGGCGAACGGACGCTCCGGAAAGTTACGGCATGGTTAGGACGGGAAACGGCACTAAAATGGGTGGCTCAAGCGCACGTGCCCGTAGCTCAATGGAAGAGCAACGGCCTTCTAAGCCGTAGGTTGCAGGTTCGAGTCCTGCCGGGCATAGTTTCCACCAGGTGAGCGTATCCTTGATCCCCAGGTTTATGTGCCATTGCTCCTGAGCCGTGCCAGAGCATGCCTTTGGCCGCGAGCAGGTGATAGCAATCCGTCTGTGGCTGACCCGTTGCCGGCATATGGAAGCCGCATGTAGCCCCGCCCGCCTTGCGCGGTGTTTCCATCCGGCTATTGCCACTCCTGCGGGTGCGGGTATCATTGGATTCCAAGCGACATAGGGAGCTTACCTATTGCCGCCGTTGAAGTGTGTCCTGGGTAAAAAGGAAGGACTATTGCCGCGGCCGCGAAGCCATTCCGCCGACGAGCCAGAGAAGAGGAGATTTATTTAATGGCCAGTCAAACCAACCGTCGCGACTTTCTGAAAGCCAGCGCCATGGCCGGCGCGGGCTTCTGGGTCGCTACCCGCGAGAGTTACGCCCAGAGCCGTTCTCCCAATGAGAAAATCAATGTCGCCGGCATCGGTGTCGGGGGCAAAGGCAGCAGCGACATCGATCATGCCGCCATGCTGGGCGGCAACGTCGTCGCTCTCTGCGACGTCCGCGAAAGCGCTTTGCAGCAGAAGGCCAAGAAATACCCCAACGCCAAGCTGTACAAAGATTATCGCAAGATGCTGGACGAGATGGGCAAGGAAATCGATGCCGTGACGATCAGCACGGCCGACCACGCGCACGCCCACGCGGCCATGCTGGCCATGATGGCCAAGAAACATGTGTACGTGCAGAAGCCGCTGTGCCACGACGCCTACGAGGCCCGTATGCTCGCCCAGGCCGCCAAGAAGTACGGCGTCTGCACGCAGATGGGCAACCAGGGCACCGCCGCCGCCGGCCTGCGCAAGGCCGTCGAGGTCGTGTGGACCGGTCAACTCGGCCACGTCAAAGAGGTCCACGTCTGGACCAACCGCCCCGTGTGGCCGCAGGGGGCCGGCGCGGTCCTGAATCTGCCGGCGGTCAAGGCGGCCCTCACCGGCAAGGGCAATCCCGAAACCGAACCCGAGGACGTGGATTGGGATCTCTGGCTGAATACGGCGCCTTATCGCCCCTACCAGAAGCTCTATCAGCCGTTCAACTGGCGCGGCTGGTGGGACTGGGGCACCGGCGCGCTGGGCGACATGGCCTGTCACACCGCCAACATGGCCTTCATGGCCTGCAGTCTCGGCTCGCCTGTCAGCCTTGAAGCCGAAGTCTCCGAATTCAATAATCAGACCTTCCCGCTCTGGAGCGTGGTACGCTACGAATTCCCCGAGCGCGAAGGCTACAAGGGCGCCAAGCTTCCGCCGCTCAAGTGGGTCTGGTACGACGGCGGCAACGACAAGCCCCAGTGGGTACATGACAAGCTTAAGAAGCTGTCCAAGGGCCGTTACGGCGGTGGCAGCGGCTCACTGCTCATTGCCGAGAAAGCCCTGCTCTTCTCGCCCAATGACTACGGCGAGGACTGGCAGATCCTGCCCAACGGTGAAGACAAGTGGATCCCCCGCGACGAAGTCAAGGTCGAGCAGATTCTGCCGCGCACCCAGGGCAACATCGACGAAGCCATGAAGCGGGAGTGGTTCCAGGCGATCAAGGAGAACAAGCCCGAGATCGCCATGTCGAACTTCGACTATGCCGGACGGCTGACCGAAACCGTCGTACTCGGCTGCATCGCCCAGCGCTTCCCCGGCAGGAAGCTGACCTGGGACGGGCCCAACCTCAAGTTCGTCGCACCGGCCGACGCGAAGGACGACGCCAAGAAACTGGCCGCCGAAGCCAGCAAGTTCGTCAAGCGCGAGTACCGCAAGGGCTGGGAGCTTGACTGGGATATGGCCTGACAGCCCCTTTCGTGGCGGCCGGCCGTCAGGCCGGGCGCTTCTATGATCAACCAGCAGGGCGCGAGCGAACAAGCTCGCGCCCTGTTTGTCTTGCGGGTATTTCCCCGGGAGCTGCCGCCTTGGTAACCGCTCCTGCCAACCCGCCTGCCCCGGGGTGTTTTTCACCGGGTTAACTATTTTGTTTTCAAAACCATACGGTTATTTGACGCCCCCCAAAACTCGGAGTATATTCTTCAGTCTTACCCTTGAGCGAGGTAGACGGACGAAGCAGTTCGTCCTGACATAATCTTATATCAAATCCGGACTTAGGCCTTGTCCCACGCGAGAGCTGGGAGGGGGTCGGGGGCGTCTGAGGGCGCAAGTTGTCTGACACTGACCGGGAAATCTTGACGCGGCGAATCCGCGATTCGGTGGACATTGTAGATCTGGTTTCCGGCTACGTGCGCCTCACACGTGCGGGCTCCCAGTTCAAAGGGCGCTGCCCTTTCCACGAGGAGAAGACCCCTTCGTTTTACGTCCATCCGGTGAAGCAGTTCTTCAAGTGCTATGGCTGCGGGGCGGGCGGCGACGTCTTCAAATTTGTCCAACTCAAGGAAAAAGTAGACTTTCTTGAGGCGCGACGCATGCTCGCCGAACGGGTCGGGATCAATCTCGATCTGGAGAGGCACTCTCCCCAGCAAGGCCCCGGCAAGTCCGACCTGGTCAAGGCCAACGAATGGGCCCAGCGGGTCTTCCGCAAGTATTATGAAGATCCGGTCGCCGGGGAAGCCGCCCGAGCCTACGTGGCCCGCCGGGGCATTTCTGATGAGATGGTCGAGGCCTTTGGCATCGGCCTGGCCATTGACAGCTTTGACGCACTCCTGCGTCAGGCCAGCCTGGCCAAGATCGACCCGGCCGTTCTGGTTGCCGCCGGATTGGTCAAAGAGCGGGCCGGCGGCGGGTACTACGACACCTTCCGCAACCGGTTGATGTTCCCCATTCGTGACGTCATGGGGCGGATTATCGCCTTTGGGGGCCGAACTTTGGGGGACGATCCTGCGAAGTACCTCAATACACCGGCCACCGCCCTGTTTGACAAGAGCACCAACCTCTTCGGACTGGATCGGGCCCGGGCGGGGATTGAAGCGGCAGGACAGGCAATTGTCGTTGAAGGTTATACCGATTGCATCATGGCCCATCAGTTTGGCTTCACTGAAACGGTGGCGACACTGGGGACGGCCATGACCGATGCCCATGCGACGCTGCTGCGGCGCTATACCGACCGGGTCATCCTCCTGTTTGACTCTGATTCGGCAGGCCAAAAAGCCGCCGATCGGGCATTATCAGTCACCTTGACCGGCGGGCTGGACGTGGTTCTTACGCACGTTCCCCAGGGGAAAGATCCGTGCGATTACCTATTATCGGCGGGTGAAGCTGGTTTCAGGGACGTGTTGAAAGCAGGGGTTCCCGCGCTAGAATTCAAATGGACCCAGGTTGCTGGTCAGTTCCTGGCCGGCGAGACTGGCCCCAGTCGGCGGAGGGCGATTGAAGCGTTCCTGAACGACCTGGCCGTCTGGTGGGAACGGGGAGCATTGGACCCTATCCAGAAGGGGTTGGTTCTGAACCAATTAAGTAAGCTCCTGTCCCTCCCTGCGGAGGACGTGCATCGGCAATTGTCCGAGGCAATGCGACGAACCAGACACAGGCCGTTTTCGGAGCCCCGAAACGCCGAGTCAGGCGATACTGTCGCAGAAAGACATGAAACCAGGCAAACGATCAGTGCTGAGCAGGAGGCCTATCGCCAAATTGTTGAGGTGCTTTTGAACGAGCCCGACTACTTTGCGGCCGTGGGCGACCTGTTGAACCCGGCGCGGATTCGTGATCCGGAGCTGTCGGCGGTGGCGGTCAAGTTGATCGACCTGCTGCGATCCGAGGAGCACTTCCGCCTGGTGGATCTGATCGGGTGCTTTGATTCGCCCCGTTTTGGCGGCTTGATCACCGATCTGGCCACCGAAGGCGAACGTCACGGCAAGTACGCCGAGACGATCGAGGGAGCATTGGAGTGTCTGCGAGTGGCAAACTCCGCCAGACAGACGGTTCGCCTTGTGGACCAGGTCCTGGGCGGCCACAAAGAGGACGAGCGATTGCTGGCCCTGGCGGCAAACGCCAGGAACCCGCATTTCTCGTCGGCAAAGGCCCGCAGGAGGCACCTGAACTAAGAGAGGCATAGGCGCGCTTCAAGACCCGCGGGTAACGGCAGGACCGCGCCGCGGGTGACTATAAGAGGCACGGAGACTTTTGATGCCGAGTAGCAACATGGCTTCGGTAGCTTCGGCAGTATCGTCAGACCCGATAGACGTGGCTCTCCAGGAACTCCTCGAACGCGGCAAGAAGCGTCGAGGGATCGTTACCTGGGAAGAAATGAACGAGATTCTTCCGGATGAGGCCATCTCACCGGACAAACTCGAGATGATCATGATGACGCTGGAGGAGCACAACATCGAGATCATCGACGAGTGCGAAGCCAAAGAACTGGGCATCAGCAACGACAGGCCCCCGACCCGGCCGGCCCAGACGCGCGTCCTTCAGATTGAACCCGAAGAACCGCTGGAGGGAGAGGAAGAACAGGACGAAGAGTTAATCGAGGACAAGCTCGAAGAAATCGATCCGGAAGACAGCGGTTCGCGGCGGATCGACGATCCCGTGCGCATGTATCTCACCCAGATGGGCGAGATTCCCCTGCTGACCCGGGCCCAGGAAATCGCCCTGGCCAAGAAGATCGAACTGACCCGCATGGCTTTTCGCAAGCTGGTGCTGGAGAGCGATTATTGCATCAACCAGGCGGTGGACATCCTGCAGCAAGTGGCCGACGGACGGCTGCCCTTTGACCGCACGATGAAGATCTCCACCTCCGAGGCCATGGCCAAGAACACCATCACCAAGCTCCTGCCCGAGAATCTCAGCACCGTCCGCAAGCTCATGGAACTCAACCAGGCCGACTACGAGAAGCTTTCCACGCGCATGTCGGCCTCGGCCCGCAACCAGATCGTTCGTCAGTTGAACCAGCGCCGCCGGAAGATCGCCAAGCTGCTCGAAGAGCTCTCACTGCGAACCAGCCGGATCATTCCGTTGATGCGCAAGCTCGAAGCCGTGCACCGCAAAATGGTCGACCTGACCAACCGCATGGCCGCCGAACGCAAGCGCGGGGCCATGTCCCCGGACGACCTGGGCGCCATGGAGGACGAACTGGCCGGCCTCGAATCACTGGTACTGGAGGGGGTTTCGCAGTTGGGCGAGCGTCTCAAACGCATGAAACGCGTCTTCGCCGAGTACGAAGACGCCAAGCGCAAGCTCTCCGGCGGAAACCTGCGCCTGGTGGTCAGCATCGCGAAGAAATACCGGAACCGCGGCCTGTCCTTCCTGGACATCATCCAGGAGGGCAACACCGGCCTGATGCGCGCGGTGGATAAGTACGAGTACCGTCGCGGCTACAAGTTCAGCACGTATGCCACCTGGTGGATCCGCCAGGCCATCACCCGGGCCATCGCCGATCATGCCCGCACCATCCGCATCCCCGTGCACATGATCGAGACCATGAGCCGGCTGCGCAACATCCAGAAGACCATGCTCCAGGAACTCGGCCGCGAGCCAACCATCGAGGAAGTCGCCCGCCGGGCCAAGATGCCGGTCAGCGAAGCGCGCCGGGTCATGCAGATCAGCCGTCACCCCATCTCGCTGGACCGCCCCGTCGGCGAAAGCGAGGACTCGTACTTCGGAGACTTCATCGAAGACGAAACCGCCGAATCCCCCGTTCAGTCGGCCGGCAACGAGATGCTCAAGGATCGCATCGAGGAAGTTCTCAAGACGCTCACCTATCGCGAGCGAGAGATTCTCAAGCTCCGCTACGGCATCGGCGACGGCTACACCTACACGCTGGAGGAAGTGGGCAAGATCTTTAAGGTCACCCGCGAGCGCGTTCGCCAGGTGGAGGCCAAGGCCATTCGCAAGCTTCAGCACCCCGTTCGTGCCCGCAAGCTGGAAGGCTTCATCGACGCGAGCGTCGAAGCGTCATGAAATGCGCGCCACGGCGTTTGAGCCGTGATCAGTGATCACCCCATACCATGACACCATAACGGCCGGCCTTCAGTGCCGGCCGTTTTTATTGCCCGCCACGGCGTTGCGTTCCCTGCCCCTCTTCCGCATGCCTGCGTCCATCCCTGCCCAGAAGCTCCATCGCCAGCGTGTGCATATTCACGTAAAACTCTGCCGACGACGACAACATGCGCATCCGTTCCTTAAACCGCTTGCACGGTGGCAGCCGGGTCGCGTACCAGCTCACCCGTTGACGCATGGTGCTGCACGCCAGCCGTTCGCCGCGAATCCGTAGCAGATGCTCGAAATGGCGCGTCATCAGCGTCAGCCGCTCTTCGACGGTTGGCGCCGGTGGCACGCGCCCGGTGGTCAGAAACGCGTGCGTATCCCGGAAAATCCAGGGATCGCGCAGCGCTTCCCGGCCGATCATCACCCCCGCGCAGCCGGTGCGATCCATCATCGCCTTGGCATCTTCCGGCCGGCGGATGTCGCCATTGCCGATCACCGGAATCGACCGCACCGCCTCCACCACCCGCGCGATGCCATCGAGGCATACCGACCCACTGAACTTCTGCGCTGCCGTCCGCCCATGCACGGTGATCGCCGCCACGCCGGCCCGCTCCAGGTCGGCGGCCAGGGCCGGGGCCACGATGGAAGTCTCATCCCACCCGAGCCGCATCTTCACCGTGACGGGCACATCGACGGCCCGTACCACCCGCTCGGCCAGCCGGGCGGCGCCGGCCGGATCGCGCAGTAGCGCCGAGCCCGCGTCCTTCTTGCACACCTTGTCCACCGGGCAGCCCATGTTGATGTCGATGATGCACGCCCCATGGTCCTGGCACCAGCGGGCGGCCTCGGCCAGCTCGTCGGCGTGCGGCCCGTAAAGCTGTATGCACAGCGGCTGGTCGTCAGGGTCGGTCTCGACGAGTTGCATGGACTTCCAGGTCCGCCGCATCAGCCCGCGCGGGTTCACCAGGTCCGTGCTGGCCAGCGCCAGCCCGCCGAGTGGCCGGATGGTCAGCCGGAAAGGCAGATCGCAATACCCGGCGATGGGCGAGAGGAGCAGACGCGTGGCCAATTCCATCCGGCCAATACGCAAGCCCTGCCCCTGCGGCAGCGAAGCGTCTTTCTCGTGAGGTAAAACCCTGATCATGGAGCCATTATTTTAGCACAACAACCCCGTTTCGCCCCGTCGGGTGCGACGGGTCTGTCTGCCTGCCCCCCTGCCCCCCGGCTATGCGTCCAGAACCAAGGATTATGACCGTGCGCGATCTTGCGGCATGTCCTGGGGCACGTTGCCGGGCCGTGTGGGCCACGGTTGTTGGGCAGTGCCCCATGTCGGAATCGTCCCGCACGGCTCAAGAGCAGTGGCACACAGGACGAGCGGCGGTGATTGCACGGGAAGCCAGGAGACGATTAAGAGCAAGACTGAGATTGGGGCCAGGAGTAAGAGAAAGAGAAGGAGAAGGATTTACCCGCCCTCGACGCCTCTCGCGAATGGGCATACACTCTACCCCTGCCATGAAAATCGCGATCATCGGTTCCGGTTCTGTCGGTTGCCTGTATGGGGCCCGGCTCGCGCGTGGCGGACACGACGTGCGGTTTCTGATGCGCCGCGACCTCGAGGCGGTTCGCCGTAACGGCCTCACCATCAAAAGCTGCGACGGTGACTTCCACCTCCGCCCGGCCGTCTTCGGTAAGTCCGAAGAGATCGGCCCGGTGGACCTGGTCCTCTGCGCCCTGAAGGCCACGGCGATGGACGTTGCCGAGCAACTCGTCCGCCCCTGCGTGGGGCCACACACGCGGATCGTGGCCCTCATGAACGGCCTGGGGATCGAAGAACAATTCGCAGGCTGGTTCGGCCCCGAACGCATCTTCGGCGGGCTGGCCTTCGTGTGCATCAATCGCGGCGAGCCCGGCGTCGTTCATCACCTGGCCTACGGCCGGGTCGCCATCGGCCACCTGGCGGGCAACCACGAGCAATCCCGCGAGATCGCCCGCCTCTTCGCCGACGCCGGCTTCGAGACCAGCGTTCCGCCGTCGCTGCGCCAGGCCCGCTGGGAAAAGCTCATGTGGAACATCCCGTTCAGCACGCTGTGCATTACGGCCGGCGCGGTCACCACGCGCGAAGTGATGGGCGATCCCGGCCTCAGAATGCTCGCCGAACGGCTGATCGTGGAAACCGGCACGGCCGGCAACGCCGACGGCTGCGAGATCGACATCCCCGCCACCCTCGCGAAAATGATGGCCAACACCGCGACCATGGGCGCTTACCGTCCCTCCATGCTGGTAGACTATCAGAACAGGCTTCCGCTGGAGGTCGAGGCGATTCTGGGCGAACCGGTCCGCCGGGCGAACGCGCTCGGCGTGCCCGTGCCCGTCATGGAGACGCAGTACCGATTGACGGCGTTCCTGGATCTGCTGAATAGAGGCGAAGTGAGAGGTGAGAAGTGAGAAGTGAGACGTGAGAACTGAGAGCTGTGTGAAGATTTCGCTCCCTTCAGTTCTCAGTTCGCAGTTCTCAGTTCTCAGTTTTTGACCTCAAAGAGGCTGATGATGATCAACGTGAACGAGCTTCCCTACCTCACCGCTTCCATCCCCGGCATTGGCGGCCGGATCAAGACCCGCCCCGAGGACTTTTTTGTGGATGAAGTGCCGCTCTACCCCGCCGCCGGTGAGGGTACGCACACTTACTTCAAGATCGAAAAGATGGGCCTGGCCACCATGCAGGCCGTCCAGCAAATCGCCCGCGCGCTGGGCAAACCGGCCTACGAGATCGGCTACGCCGGCCTGAAGGATGCCGACGCCCTCACCCGCCAGTGGCTCAGCGTCGAGCACGTGGACCCCGCCCGCGTCCAGTCGCTCGACGTCCCCCGCGTCCGCGTGATCGAAGTCACCCGCCACGGAAACAAGCTCAAGCTCGGCCATCTCGCCGGCAACCGCTTCCGCATCAAGGTTCGCCAGATCGACCCCGCCCGCGCCCGCGAGGCCCAGGCCACCATGGAGATGCTCGCCAAGCGCGGCGTCCCCAACTACTTCGGCGCCCAGCGCTTCGGGAGCCGCGGCGATACCGGGTACATCGGCCGGGCCATCCTCCGTCGCGATTTCGCCGAGGCGCTGGCGCTTATGCTCGGCCGGCCGGGCCCGCACGACTATGGACAGGTCCGCCGCGCCCGCGAACTCTTCGAGGCCGGCGATTACGAGGAGGCCGCCCGCACCTGGCCCTACCCGTTCTTCAACGAAAAACGCATCTGCCGGATGATCATCAAGTACAAGGGCAACGCCGAGCGCGTCATTCGCGCGGTGGACAAGCAGATGCGCCGCTTCTATATCTCCGCCTACCAGTCGCTGCTCTTCAACCAGATCGTCGCCGCCCGCCTGGAAACCCTTGACCGCCTCATGGCCGGCGATCTTGCCTGGAAACACGCCAACGGCGCGGTCTTCAAAGTCGTGGACCCCGCCGTCGAACAGCCGCGATGTGATGCGTTCGAGATTTCCCCCACCGGCCCCCTGTACGGCCATCGCATGAGCCGTGCTGAGGGCGAACCCGGCCAGATCGAACAGGCCCTTCTCGATTCCGAAGACACCAACCCCAACGAATGGCGCGAAGGCCCCACCCACAAGGTCCGCGGCGGCCGTCGCCCCTTGCGCTTCCGTCCCCAGGAGGCTTCCGTCACCACCGGCCAGGACGACGCCGGCCCCTACATCGAACTGGCCTTCCAACTCGAACCCGGCTGCTACGCCACCGCCGTGCTCCGCGAAATCTGCAAAGCCGAAGAGTCGCTGTCCGCAAACACAAGCGACGAATCAACCGAACCCGAAGCGTAAGCAAAGGAATAACCCGAGCCCGTTAGCACAAGCGAAGGATTGTTTCGTTCCAGAGTATGCCCCTGGCCACCTGCGACAACCCACCGTCTCGCGCCAGCCCTCTGCCCACATCAGCACAGCCGTGCAGTCTTCTCCCGAAAACGCATCCTGCAATTCTTGCAGCCTGCCAAACCCTGCACAACGGGCCATCGGGGGCCGCCACGCGATTCCCAATTCGCCGTAACCAATTGTCCAATAAAACTTTATCAGCAGATTAACCCGACTGACCCACCCCTCAGGTCCGCAGCACGACATAACTTGTATGTCAGATCCATCTTTTGCGCCCACCTGGCAACGGCTTGATGTAGAATACCGGCAGCACATCCATCGGGGAGAGAGAGTCTCGGACCACGTTTGGTCCGGGCTCAAGGAGGGCAGGTGCACCTCCCTGGCTGCAGAGATATAGAGGAGGGTTAGATGATTCGTCGAACCCTGTCATACAGGTCACGGGGGTTGATCTGCGCGTTGGGCGTCATCGCGGTTGCGGCCGTGCCTTCCCGGGCTGTACCTCTGGATCTTGATCTTCGATGGGGCGCCAGCCTCTCCGGGCATGACAAGCTGGATCTGGCTCCGAGACAGATCGGCGAAACCAAGTACCAGGCCACCGGTACCTATTTCGGCCCCAACGAGGCCTGGAGACTGGAATACGAAATCCTGGCCGATACCGACCCGCTGGTGCAGGCCGTCTTTTCGATCACCAACCAGTCAGCCACCAACACTCAGACCTACAGCCTCACGGTCAGTATGCCGGTTACACCCGCTCTGGCACCACCCAATCTCATGGGCGGTTCGGTGACCGGATCACTCACCGACACCGGCGGGGGCGCGATGCTGACCAGCAACGGTGCGACCGCCGTTTACACCGCGCTGATCAACGGCGTGCCGGTCCAGACGCTTCTGGACAGCCCCTATTCCGTTTCCGCCGGTGCTTTCCAGGGCGTGCAGATCGGCCCCCTGGACTTCGGAGTACCGATCCCCAGCGCCGCCGCCCCCAATGTGAGCGTTGACACTATCGGCATCCAGTTGCAATTCACGCTCAGTCCCGGCGACTCGGCCTCATTCACCAGCGTCTTCGTGGTTGAACCAGTTCCCGAGCCGACCACGATGGCTTTGCTGGGGCTGGTCAGCCTGGCCATGTGTCGCCGCCGGTCGGCCTGATATTAGTCTCTCCCCCCATCTGCTCTGAGCCGGTGCGTCCAGCCGCACCGGCTTTTGTATTTCCCCCCGCCCCACCGCCTCCACCTCAAAACTAAGGCGAATTCCTTATGGATGAGGAAGTCACCTGCGGAGTACATACGTAGGGGGCCTGACGTACCGGCCCATCCCGCCGGTCGCATTGAGTGCCGGCAAACGAGAAGGATTCTCCGCGCCACTACTCGAAATGGCGCCCAATCGACCGGAGGTCACGTGATGACGATAGCTTCCCGCGCCGCAGTTGGAGTCTGCGCAGTCGCAGTTCTGACCTTCCTCGGCACCCCCAGCGCCCGGGCCTACGAGGGCTACGGCGCCGTCTCCGTCGGCGGCGCGGGCGGCGATGTCTACCACGTCACTACTCTGGCCGACAGCGGAGCCGGCTCTCTGCGTAACGGCATCCTCAACCGCAGTGGCCCCCGGACCATCGTCTTCGACGTGGCCGGCACCATCACCATGCAGAGCACCATCGCCATCAAGATCCCCTACCTGACCATTGACGGCTCCACCGCCCCCTCGCCGGGCATCACCATCAAGCAGTCTTCCAGTCTGCCCCAGTTCATCATCGCCGGCACGCACGACATCATCATCACGCATTTGCGTTTTCAGGGCCTCTATGGCAGTGGAGCTCAGCCGCAGAACAACGCCGGCATCATCGGCATCGACGGCGACTCCGGCCCCGACCGCGTCTCCCAGAGAATCGTGCTGGACCACTTGACCATCCGCAATTCCGTGGATGCCGGACCGGACATCTGGGGCGAGGCCCGCGACGTGAGCCTCTCCTGGTGCCTGATCATGTACAGTTGGCATCCCACCACCATCTCGCACTATCCCTCCCCTTATCAGACCCGTCAGCGTATCTCCCTGCACCACAACGTGTACGCCAAGAACAACGACCGCAATCCCCAGGTCCGCGCCGACGTGCGCGACTTCGACATGGTTAACAACATCATCTACGGCTGGGGCCACTTCGACGGCGATGGCCAGGGCCCCCGCATCCGCAACGACAAGGGTGAGCCCAAGGTCAACGCCAACATCATCAACAACTACTGGGTCCCCACCCGCAACCCCTCCTGGGCCCTGATCTACGGCCTCAACCCCGGCGCCGACTCCACCGAAGGCCGGTCCGGCGGAGGTACGCCCGCCCAGGGCACCGTGTTGACCAACACCGCCATGGGCAAGCTTTACGTGGCCGGCAACCATCTGCCCCCCGAAAACCAAGACCACTACTCCACCATCGCCTCGCCATTGCCCGTGCCCGCCTCCGCGCAAGTAACCACCTGGCCGGCGGACCAGCTTAAGTTCCGGGTTCTGCCTGCGGTGGGCATGATGTACCGCCTCGCCGACGAGCAAGCCATCATTGATGAGCTGTCGGCGAAGATGGTGGGCAGCGCCCCGGCCGCACTCAAGGCCGATTTCGATGGGAACGGCGTAGTTGACGAGCAGGATCTCACTCACCTGATGAGCTGCATCACCTCAGCCGGCATTCCCCAGACCAACCCCGCGTGTGCCGGCGTTGATCAGGATGGCGATGGCGACGTGGACCAGTCTGATTTCGGCCTCCTGCAGGCCTGCCTGAGCGACGCCGGAGAGGCACCTGACGCGCGATGCTACAAGTAACCAGGTCCGCACCGAGGGCCCAGCAATGGCCGATCGGCGCGGGTGTGGCAATTCTTTGTGGCGTGGTGGCGCCGGACCGCGGAGGGCGTGCATCTTGCACGTCTTCGAGGCGGGCAGGATGCACGCCCCCCGATGCGCCCGGCCGCTTGCCCATAATCCTTTGCCGGCCCCGTTGGCGTGCCGCGTCGGGAGTTGACCTCTGTCCGGAGCGGGCCATAGCATTCATGATGGGGGTGTCTGTTTTTGAACGGAGACCCAGATGCCATTCGAACGGCCCGACGATGAGGATCGCGGCAGGCGCGACAACGCGCGGCCCCGCACTAGAGACTCCGATCCGTTGACGTCCGGCTCGAAGCGGCCGCCCGACGATGGCGGCGAGGAGCGGACGCCGACCGCCTCAATGCGGGAGGACCGCACTTTGGAAACGCGCTACGGCGACGACATCGGCGACCAGATCGAGCTGTGGATCTGACAACCTGCCCCGGCAGGCGTGGCGCACGCGCCACACGGTCCGCTGAGACAGACTTCTGGTCGCCGCCCGTTTCGCCGAAGGCCTGCTCAGGCAGCAGGCCCTCCCGGTGCTGAATACCGGATCCTGACGTTGATTCTCACGGGGCTCGATGCGTAGCATTTCCCTGTTGTTAGAGGCACTGCCCTTAAAAAGGAGACACGCAATGTCTCGCAATCGGCGCGACCAGGGTTCAAGATCCCGAAACCTCGGACAGGCGGACAAGCGGCCACGGCGCGATGACAAGAGCGCCAGGAACGCGCCGGCGGATGCGAAGAAGCCTGAGGTTGATGAAAAGGACAACACGTACCTCATGGGGAGTCTCAGGGAGCCCGCCAGGGCGCCCGGCGACTTCGGAAGGGACATAGGCGACGAGACAGATTTGTGGATCTGAGCACACCCCTTCTCGGGGAGATAAGCTCAATGTCGCGAAATGCCCCACCCGTGGATGATCCGCACTCGCACGAGCCTTCAGGCCTTGAAGTAGCGCGCCTGCGGGTGATGGGCAATGAGGGCCGAGGTTGACTGTTCGGGGTGAAGCTGGAACTCATCACTGAGGCTCACGCCGATGCGCTCGGGCCGCAGCAGAGGCCACATGATGGCCTGGTCCTCCACCCGCGGGCAGGCCGGGTAGCCGAAGCTGTAGCGGCACCCCTGGTAGGCCACCTTGATGAGCTCCTGCAAGTCCCGGGCATCAGCCCCCGCGATGCCCAACTCCACCCGCACCTGCTTATGAATGTACTCGGCCAGGGCTTCGGCGGCTTCCACCGACAGGCCATGCAGATAGAGGTAATCCCTGTATCTGTCTTCCTTAAACCATTGGCGGGCGACCTCGCTGGCCCGTGCGCCAACCGTGACAATGGACATGGCCAGCACGTCAAACTCACCGCTGGCGCGCGGCCGCCAGTAATCCGCCAGGCACAGGTACGGCTCTTCCTGCTGACGCGGAAACTCAAACCGGGCGATCTCGCGGTGCCGGTCGTCGGGCGCATAGACGATAAGCGCGTTGCCCTCGCTCTGGCAGGGCCAGTAGCCGTAGATCGCGCGCGGGACGAGGATGCCCTGCTCCTCGCAGCGGGCCACCAGGTCGCGGTAGATCGGCCGGATCTCGGTATCCACGTAGCGATCCCACTCGGCCTGCGGCCGTCCCTTGCGCTTGAACTGCCACTGCTTCTGGAAGAGCATGACCTCGTTCAGGAACGGCAACACGGCCCGGAGCGGAACCCGCTCAACCACGCGGTCGCCCCAGAACGGCGGAACGGGCACGGGGTGATCATGGCGAATGTCAGGGCTTGGCGTCGTTCGGCCGCCTGAGGTCAGAACTGCCGGCGCGGCGGCCGACTCGGTGTCGGCAGCTTCGGGCGCCGGGCGATCTGACGAGACGATCTCCTCGCCGGTCTCGCCTGCGACGATTCGGCGCATGAGGTCGAGGCCTTCAAAGGCGTCCTTGGCGTAGAAGAGCGGCCCCTTGTAGAGCGATCGCAGGTCCTGCTCCACATACTTGCGCGTGAGCGCCGCCCCGCCGAGAATCACCGGCGGCGTCAGGCCGCGCTCGTTGAGCACCTGCAGGTTGTCGCGCATGACCAGCGTGCTCTTGACCAGCAATCCGGACAGGCCGATGGCGTCCGCCTTTTTCTCCTGCCAGGCGTCGATAATGTTGCTGATCGGCTGGCGGATGCCCAGGTTGTAAACGGTGTAGCCGTTGTTGGTCAGCAGGATGTCCACGAGGTTCTTGCCGATGTCGTGGACGTCTCCCTTCACCGTGGCCAGCACGATGGAGCCCTTGGAGCTGCCCTCGACGCGCTCCATGTGCGGTTCGAGATGGGCGACGGCCGCCTTCATGGTTTCCGCCGACTGAAGCACGAAGGGAAGCTGCATCTCGCCGGCCCCGAACAGGTCCCCGACCACCTTCATGCCGGCCAGCAGGATGTCGTTAATGATGTCCAGCGGGCGGTATCGGGTCATCGCCTCGTCCAGGTCCGCGGTCAGCCCGGCGCGATCGCCGTCGATGATGCGCTGCTTGAGGCGCTCTTCGACGGAAACGGCGGCCTTGTTTCCCTCGCTTGCGCTGCGGGCCCGCGACGCATCATCCGGGAATTGGCCCAGCAGGTCGGCCAGCGGATCGTATCCCTCCGTTCGCTCGTCGAAGATCAGCTTGCGGGCGATTTCACGGTGCCGCTCGTCGATCTTGTAGAGCGGCTGAATGCCGGCCGCGTGGACGATGGCGGCGTCCAGTCCCGCCTCGCGGGCGTAGTGCAGAAAGACACTGTTGAGCACATGGCGCACGGCCGGCTTGACGCCGAAACTGATGTTGGACACGCCCAGCAGGATGTGGCACTCCGGCATTTCGGCCTTGATCCGGCGAATGGCCTCCAGCGTTTCCAGGCCCAGCCGGCGGTCGTCGTCGTTGCCCGTGCAGATGGTGAAGGTCAGCGGGTCGAAAAGCAGATCCGACGGGCGCATCCCGTATCGCTCCGTGGCCAGCTTGTAGATTCGCCGGGCAATGGCAACCTTACGGTCCGCCGTCTTGGCCATTCCCTCCTCGTCAATGGTGAGCGCAATGACCGCCGCGCCGTACTTGCGGCACAGCGGCAGGATATCCGCACAGCGTTTTTCTCCGTCTTCGAGGTTGATGCTGTTGACGATGCATTTGCCGCCGGCCAGTTTCAGCGCAGCCTCGATCACCGGCGGCTCGGTGGAATCGATCACCAGCGGCGCGGGGATTTCGGTGGCAAAGCGGGCGATGAGCCGGGTCATGTCGGCCATCTCGTCGCGGCCCACGTAAGCGGCGCAGACGTCGATGGCGTGACTGCCAGCGCGGACCTGCTCCTTGCCCATCTGGACCATGCCGTCCACGTCGCCGGCCGCCAGAAGCTCGCGGAACTTCTTGGAGCCGTTGGCATTGGTTCGCTCGCCGATGATCAGGAAGCTGTTGTCCTGGCGGATGGTTACGGCCTGGTAGAGGCTGGAGATGCTGGGTTCGCTCTGCGGCTTGCGGGGCACGGGCGCCCGGCCGCCGACCGCCTCGACCACGCGGGCCAGGTGTTCGGGCGTGGTGCCGCAGCAGCCGCCGACGATATTTACGCCGTCCTGCTCCACGAACTCTTTCAACCAGCGGGCCAGCTCCTCGGGGGTCAGCGGGTAGAAGGGCTTGCCATCCACGATGAGCGGCAGACCCGCGTTGGGCAACACGCTGATCTTGCGCGTGCAGTGCTCGCTCAGGTAGCGGATGTGCTCGCTCATCTCCTGGGGGCCGGTCGCACAGTTGAGCCCGATCACGTCGATCTGCGGGTAGGCCTCCAGAGCGACCAGAGCGGCGGCAATATCCGTGCCCACCAGCATGGTACCGGTGGTTTCCATGGTCACCTGGACGATGATGGGAACCCGGCGGCCCGCTTCGGCAAAGGCGATCTCCGCGCCCGCGATGGCCGCCTTGCACTGGAGAATATCCTGGCAGGTCTCGATGAGCAGAGCGTCCACGCCGCCATCCATCAGGCCGCGGACCTGCTCGGCATAACTGTCCTCGAGCAGATCGAAGGTGATCTGGCGAAGCGACGCCAGCCGGGTGCCCGGCCCCATGGAGCCGATCACGAAGCGCGGTCGATCAGGCGTGCTGAACTCCCGGCAAGCCTCGCGGGCAATCTCCGCGGCCCGGCGGTTCAACTCGCGAACGCGATCCACCAGGCCGAACTCGGAAAAGACGACTTTATTGGCCCCGAACGTGTTGGTCTCAACGGCATCGCAGCCCACGCGCAGAAAGCGAGAATGGATCTCGCGGATCACGTCCGGGCGGGTCGCGCAGAGGATCTCTGTGCAGTTCTCCAGCCCTGCATAGTCGGACAGGGGCAAATTAAAGGTATGAACGCTGGTTCCCATCGCCCCATCAAACACGAGCACTCGCTCCTGGAGCGACCGGATAAACAAGGATTCCATGGAGCCTCCGAGCAGGTTCGAGTCAAACCCAACATGGTAGCCCTGCCGTTATGGAATCACAAACCTGCAAAAATTGGTGCGCATGAGAAAGGGGGTGGCGACTCGATGGCTGGTGAGGTCGTCCACCCCCGGCTGGAGGTGAAATAAATCGCGCATGCAGCCCGGCCTAACGGCCCCGGCGACGCGCGCTCACCAGGGCCAGGCCCAGCAGGGCCAAGCCCGCAGCGCCGGGGACAGGAACCGCCACAGTAGCGGGCGGGGGCAGGGTCGAGGTATCGGCGCTGCCGTCTCCTCCGGGCCCCATCCCGGCATTGGCATCGCCCTTGACAACCTCCGGCCCGCAGAGCATTTGGGCGTAAAACACCTGGCCGCTCGCCAGGTGTACCGCCCCCGCGGACCGCTCGGCAATCGCCCGGTTACTCTCCGCCGTGCCCAGGGAGGCCAGGTACGACATCGTGTACGATGGCATCAACCGCGTGAGCTGGACACTGGAACCCGTGCTGGGCTTGGCGCTGATCGTGGGGCCAACCGATGGAGTGGCCAAGTCCGCTTGCAGCAGGCTTCCAGAACCGAGAACCCCCAAGACTGCAAATCCGAGAATGGCTCGCATCTTCACGGAATTGTCTCCTTACCCGCGTGGCGGCGGCCGGCTGAAAAAGTTCTCACCCGTCGCCGGTCAGAACACATAGAGAAGCGGTTACGTCCAACCAATTTGTTGAGCATCTGCCTGAAGAAGTCAAATAAAAACCACCTCATCTCATATGCGCATAACCGCAACATTGCCTCGGGCGCTGCATGAGGTAAGAATTCTTCAGGTTGGCGGCTCGGCGTAAAATACGCCACTTTCGGGGCCGGAGAGCTCGTCCATCCCGCACTATGGCTTGGGACAAAGCCGGATTCATCATTCTTCCACACAAAAGGAGCGCAGTTGGAATGCCACATAGAACCTCTCTGCTTTCGTGGGCGTTGCTCATCCTCTGCGGGATGGTCTGCGAATTGCTCTCGCACAACCCCGCCGCCGCTCAGCTTGTCTGCCCGGTGAGCCTGTCCATCCTGGCGGACTGCAATAACAACGGGATGGATGACATCTGCGACGTTCTACCATGGACAGGTTTGGGCCCGGCTGAGTCCATCGGCACCGGCTCGACACCCACGGCCCTGGTTGCGGCCGATTTCGATGGCGACGGCGACACCGATGTGGCGGTGGCCAATACGAGCGGAGCCTCGGTGACCATCCTGCTGAACAACGGTGGCACCTTTACGGCCTCCACCCTCACCGTGCCGGCCGAGCCAATGGGCCTTGTGGCCGGTGAGTTCAACGGGGACGGCCGCACCGACCTGGCCGTCGCCAGCGCCGGCGACAACTCGGTCACTATCCTGCTCAATAGCGCGAGCGGCCCTCCCGCATTCACGCTCTCCAACCCCATTCCCGTCGGCAGCCGGCCGGTGGCCCTGGTGGCCGGAGACCTGGATGGCGATGCGGACGTGGATCTGGCCGCCATCAATCAGGAATCCAACAACGTCACGTTCCTGATCAACGACGGCGGCACGTTCACCGCCGGCCAAAGCCAGCCGGTAGGCATCTTTCCGACCGCGGCCGTTGCCGCCGATTTTGACGGAGACGGCACGGACGACGTAGCCGTCGCCAACGTGGAATCCAACAATCTCTCCATTCTGCTCAGCGGCGGCGGCGTTCCCGGAGCCACGCCCGGCGCCTTTGCCCGCCCCATCTCGCTGGCCGCGGGCGACTTCGACGCGGATGGCGACGTAGATCTTGCGGTCGCCAATCTGGAAAGCAACGAGATCACCGTTCTACGAAACACCGGCAGCGGATCTTTCGAGGCCCTTGCCCCCCTGGCGGTGGACGAGGCCCCCGCAGCCATCACCGCGGCCGATATGAGCGGTGACGGGATACTCGATCTTGTCGTTGCCCACGCCATTCTCAACGGACTGGTTACCGTGCTGGAGGGGGCAGGCGATGCCAGCTTCAGGAAAGCGCAGACGCTGGTCCCGAACGGATTGGCCAGCGCGATCATCGCCGCCCAGTTCGCCGGTGGGGGCGAGTTCGACGTGGTCATCAACGACGAGGCCGGCAATTCCATTCTGCTGCTGACCACCGGCCCGGTCGCGCCGACGAGCGAGGACTGCAACGCGAATCAGGTGCCGGATGAATGCGAGAACAATCCCTGCGGCGATGGCGGCGGAGAGCCCCCCCCGCCCGCCGGTGGATGCGGCGCCGGCGCCTGCGGGCCAGGTGTGGGGGTTATGGCGCCCCTCTATTTCCTGGGGATGGCCGTTCTGCGTTTCTCCGGCCGACGTCGAAACATGCTTCGCGGGTAAGGCAGGCAGGGTTATCGGCACATAGGACGTGAGCCGCCGGCGGAACCCGCCGGCGACTCCCTTGCTTCCACTTCTCGCTACGGACCCAAACGCCCGTGATGAAATCGCGCCAATTCCGGTCTCTTCTACAGATCAGAGCATCCCCCGTCAAGAGCGACGGAGTTTTGCAGTAGGTTCCTCCGAGCCATGCCGCTCTACTGGCACGCAATATGCTAGCCACACACAAGCCTAATGAAGAAAAAAACTTAGACAGCCCGACCCTCCGCGGCTGATAGCTGATTCCGAAAATTCCACCTCGCTTTTTGATCGAATATATCGGTCCACGTGCGGAATTAACCGCTCGCGCCCGCAGGCGCGTTCGCTTCCGATGGCTGTGATCGGAACGCCGGAGACGTTCTGGAGGCAGATGCTGGCAAGCGGCCCGCGGACACGGCTCATTCTCGCCGCTTGCCCGTTCGGTCGCCGGTCCGCTCGCGGGCGCTCGGGAGGAAGCATGGAACAGGGCACGAGGATTCCGGCCACCGTCGAGCCGGTGGTGCCGTTATTGACCTACCAGCAGGCTGACGTGGAATCGAACGCACGCTTCACCTGGTGCTGCTGGTCCAGGCAGATCGGGAAAAGCTTTACCAAGTCACTGCGCCGCGTGCTGCGGGGCATCCTCCGCAGACGCAACCAGATCCTGCTCTCCGCGGGCGAACGCCAAAGCCGAGAGTTGATGATCAAAGTCCGCCAGCATTGCCAGGCCCTCAACATCGCCTCCAGTCAGAGCGGAGCACCCGGCGAAGGCATCAACGCCAGGGCGCTGTCGCTCGAACTCCCTAACGGCATCCGCATCATCGGCCTGCCCGCCAATCCGCAAACGGCACGCGGCTTCACCGGCGACGTGTTCCTCGATGAGTTCGCCATGCATCGCGAAGACCGCGAGATCTGGGCGGCGGTATTTCCGTCCGTATTGCGCGGCAACGGCGAACTCGACGTGGCTTCAACGCCGAAAGGCCGCGACAACCTGTTCGCCCTGCTCCGTGACAATCCGCAGTTCACCCATTCGGTGGTGACGCTTCCGGAGGCGGTGGCCGCGGGCCTGGAGGTGGATCCGGAGGAGATCCGTCGAAGCATGAACGACGAGGAGCTGTACCGGCAAGAGTTTCTGTGCGAGTTTCTGGACGAGGCCACGGCTTTTCTGACTTACGAGCAGATTGGACGGGTGGAAGACCCGCTGCTGGAGAAGGAGTTCGATCCGCGAAAGCTCGCCGCGTGCCGTGGGCCGTTGTATGTCGGCGTGGATATCGGCCGGCATCGGGATCTGACGGTCATGTGGGTGGTTGAAGCCGCACAGGCACTCAGTGTCACGGCTGAGCACTCGCCCGCCCCCGCTCTGCTGATAACGCGCGGCGTGCGCGAGACCGCCGGTGAGCCTTTCCGCGAGCAATCGGCGGCGCTGCACGCGCTGCTGTCGCTCCCGCAAGTGCGACGATGCTGCATCGACGCCGGCGGAATGGGCCTGCCGCTGGCCGAAGCTGCCGTGGAACGGTTTGGAAGCACACGGGTCGAAGCGGTGAACTTCACCACCGCCATCAAGGACGAGATGGCCAGCCGGCTTCGACTGCGCGTGGAAGACGGCTCTATCCGCATTCCCCTGGATGATTCCATCCGCAACGACTGGCATTCGGTGCGCCGCGTGGTGACGTCGGTCGGCCCGGCACGCTATCAGGCGGCACACGGCACCGACGGGCATGCGGACCGGTTCTGGGCAGCGTGCCTGGCGGTGCGTGCGGCGGAAGGAAGCCAAACGGGGCCGATCGAGGCCGTGCACGGGCCATCGCTGCGGTTCGCGAGGAATGGGGCGTGGTAGGGAGTGAAGAGGTGGGAATGTGAGAATGTGGGAATGTGAGAATGTGAGAAAGTGAAAAAGTGAGAAAGCGAGAAAGTGGGGATAGAAGGACTAGGGGTGGGGGCAGGGAGACGAGGAGACTGGGAGACAGGAAGACGAGGGGAC
>JAAXZI010000050.1 GCA_012719955.1 Phycisphaerae bacterium
CCAGGTGCCGGCCATCCCTGGCAAAACGGCACATGACGGGGCCTCCTGTTGGGCTTTTGGACACTCTAACATACGGGAGGCCCTATTTTTTCTGCAGTAAATTGTGAGACAGGCTGCACGGCTCAAGAGCCGTGGCACACACGTGGCGACACACCTAACGGCGGATCTCGCTGGATCGTGCGGGCCCATAGAAAAACCCGCTCCGCAGGGGGGAGGGCCATGCGGAGCGGGCGTGTTCCAGTGAGCGGCCTATCCTGAGCTCAAGCCAGTTCTTTGCGATGGGCCCAGACCTTCTGGAAGGCCTTCACATACTGATCGATCAGTTCCGGCACATCCGACGTGAAGTACGGCAAGGCCATACACGTCGCGTTGCACTGTTCCGAACCGGGCAACTCGGGGATGGTCGGCAGGTGGTGCCACCACTCCTTCTCGCGGTACATGGCCAGCTTGTGCTGGAGCGGATAGACAAAGGCGCTGACCTGCACACCCTCGGCCCGCAAGGCCTTGACGGCCGCTTCGCGCGTCATGCCCGCCTCGGCCTCATCGATGAACAGACAGTTCGCGTCGTAGTACAACCGCTGGGCCTCCGGGCGGGTCTTCTGCTCGTAGAGGCCCGGCAGTTCGATCAGACGATCATTCAACGACCGCACCTGCTTGACGCCGTCCTCGTTGCGCTTCTTGAGCTTGCGAAGCTGGATGCGGGCCAGGGCGGCGGCCACCGGGTGCATGCGGAACTTGAGGCCCAGACCGGTGCTGAAGTACTTGCTGTATTTGCTGTCTTTCGGGAAGAGCCTGGGCATTTCGTAATGACCGAAGGCGCAGGCGCGCTCGTACTGCTCCTGCTGCTTGAACATAGCCATGCCGCCTTCGAGGCTGGGCAGCGGCTTGGTGGTCTGGAAGCTGAAGATGGACATCTCGCCCCAGGTGCCCATCATCTTGCCCTTGAGCGAGGTGCCGTGCGCGTGGGCGCAATCTTCCAGTACGATGAGGTCGTGCTCCTTGGCGAAGGCGGTGATGTCGTCCATGTCCGCGGGGTTGCCGAACCAGTGCACCGGCAGGATGGCGCGCGTGTTCTTGGTGAGCCGCTTCTTGGCGTCGTTGACGTCCATGTCCATGGAGCGCGGGTCGATGTCGACAAATACCGGAACCAGCCCGGCCAGCCGCATGGGGACGATGGTGGCGAAGAAGGTGTAGCTGGGCACCATAATCTCGCTGCCGGGAGGCAGGCCCAGGCCGAAGAAGATGCTGGCCAGGGCGCTGGTGCCGTTGAACTGGGCCTTGACGTAGGGCATCTGGTAGTAGGCTTTCCAGTCCGCTTCCAGCTCATCGAGCGGCTGGTAGGTGGGTCGGCGGAGAAGTTCCAGGACCGCCTGCTCCTCCTCGGGGCCATAGAGCGGCCATCGCGAGGCTTCGTCGTGTTTGGCCTTGGGATAGGTGACCGCCGGCGAACCGCCCTTGATCGCAAGGGTCTCGTTCCCGGCCGCCGCGGACGCACGGCCGGCCGCCGCGAGCCCAACTGCCGTGGCCGTCCCCGACTTCAGAAAGTTCCGGCGGGTACAGGCCGCCCTGTTCTTGGAGGTGCTGCGTTTCATGGCAAAAGCTCCTGTGAAGAATCGGAATCGATCCTTCAGCATAACAAACCGGCCCGCGAATGCCAACCCGACCCGTGCCCCCCGGCGCAGGCACGGTCATAATGTGCCTCCCGACCAGGGATTCCGCGCTTCGCCCATGCGGCCGGCCCAATACCCACCTGCTTCACGGGGGGCGGGCATCCTGCCCGCCTCATTTTGTGGCGAGCAGGTATCTTGCCTGCCTCATTCTCCCCGAGGGCAGGCATCGTGACATTTACGAAACTGAACCGGCAATGGTGGGCAAGCCCGGCTGAGGCCGGCTGAATCGGACAGAATAAGAAAAGGGCGTTGAGCGCACCACAGACCACCACCTTCAGGTGGACACACGCCCAAAAGGGGCGGCGAGAAAGTAGCCGGGGGTGAAGCGAAGCGGAACCCCTGGTAAAGCCCGTAACTCCCTTCGATGGCCGCCCCGGCCGGGGCGGGGACTTGTGCGCCGGGCGCTCACAACCACCAGTTCCGCTTCGCTGCACTGGTGGCTACTCTCACCTGGCCCCTCTCGGGGCCACCGGGCAATTACCTGAGCGACAAACACATCTCCGGCCTCAGACGCGCTCCGGCTTCAGCCGGACTTGCGGTTGATGCCGACGGCACCCTCATCGGTTGTCCAAATCGTGAACCCACCTCTTGAAGAGGTGGGCCACCCGCCCGCCTCCTTTGTCGCGCGCGGACATCTCCCGCGCCTGATTCGTGAGGCCCAGGCAGAACCTACGCCTCCCGGCCGGACTTGAGGAAATATTCCATGAGTTCGTGGCCGGGGTCGACCTTCTGGCCGTTCTCCTCGGCTTCGGCCTCCGTGAAGCAGGTGGTGCGGTCGGGGATGATGCCCGTGCCGGCCATGCAGAACGGGGGCGGCGTCGAGGTGTGCGTGCGCTTGGCCACCGGCGTGGGATGATCGGGCAGGACCATGATTCGCCAGGCCGGGAAGCTGCGCAGCTTGTCGAGGATGGGGCCGACGATGTGCTCGTCGATCTGTTCAAGCGCGCGGATCTTGGCCCGGGCGTCGCCGTTGTGGCCGGATTCGTCGGGCGCCTCCACGTGGACGGCGACGAAGTCCACGTCGTCGAGGGCGGCGACGGCATGCTCGCCCTTGCCCTGGTAGTTGGTGTCCACGTAGCCGGTCGCGCCCGGGACCTCGATAAGTTTCCAACCGATGCTCAGGGCGATGCCTCTAATGAGATCCACGGCGGTGATGGCCGCGCCGCGGATGCCGAAGCGTTCCTTAAAGGACGGCAGACGCATCGCCGGCCCCTGGCCCCACAGCCAGATGGAGGTCGCGGGGTTTTCGCCCAGGTCGCGGCGGATATTGTTGACCTCGTGGTTTTCCAGGACGGCCTGCGAACGTTCCATGAGCGAACGGACCAGGTCGGCCCCCTTGCCGGTAGGCAGGTAGTCATCGATGCTCTCGCCGGGGATGTCATGCGGCGGCGTGCATTGGGCTTTGATCCATTTCCCACCTTTGACCACCATCAGGTGGCGATAGCTGACGCCCTTGTGGAACTGGATCTCGTCGGAACCCAGGGCGGCATGGAGGTCGGCAATGAGGCGCTCGGCCTCCGGCTGGGTGATGTGACCGGCCGAGAAATCGACCATCCGGCCGTCCACGATGGTGACCAGATTGCAGCGGAAGACGATGTCGTCCGGCCCCATGGAGATGCGCTGGGCGACAGCCTCCAGCGGCGCCCGGCCGCAGTAGTACTTCGCGGGGTCATAGCCGGTGACGCTGAGCGTGGCGACGTCGCTGCCGGGAACGTAGCCCTCGGGGACGGTGCGAACCGTTCCCGACCGGCCGTTGGCGGCGATCCAATCCATGTTGGGCAGGCGCGCCGCGGCCAGCGCGGTCTTGCCATCCAGTTCATCCATCGGTTCGTCGGCCGCGCCGTCGGGCAAGATCAATGCGTATTTCATAAACCTTCACCCCAGAGACACAGAGACACGGGGAGCAAGCGGTCCGTATCCGGTTTCCAGTTACCGGTCGAAGCCCCTCCGGCCGGCAACCGGAAACCGGCCACTGGGAATTGGAAACTTGTCAACGTCGTCCCGGCCCCGCATCCGGCGGGAGCCACTTCCGTCCTCATGAGGGATACTCCTCGTGCTCCTCAACCACGCGGATCATAACCGGCGCGGCCCGGACGACTTCCAGTTTTTCGATCTCCCGCAGCGCCGCCCGCATCTTGGCCTCGCGGGCGAGATGGGTCATGACTACGATGGGAACGACCCCGTCGGTGGACGGCCCGGCGGACTCGTGCTGAGTGACGGCGCGCAGGCTGATGCCGTGGTCGCCGAAGATCTGCGCGATCTGGGCCATGACACCCGGCTTGTCGGCGGCCATGAGTCGCACGTAGTAGCGGGTCTGGAGCTCGTCCATGGGGACGTAAACCGGCGCCTCGGTAACGTCGTTGAGCAGGCGGAACTGCTCGAATGTCCGGCGAGCGTTGCCTGAGGCGATGTCGATGAGGTCGGCAACGACAGCACTGGCGGTCGGCTTGCCGCCGGCGCCCCGGCCATAGAAGAGGGTGTGGCCGACCCAGTTGCCGTAAATGCTGACGGCATTGAACGAGCCGCTGGCGACGGCCAGCGGGTGCTGATGATGGACGAACGACGGATGCACGCGGAGGCTCAGGCCCGAGTCGGAGCGGTGGGCGATGCCCAGCAGCTTGCAGACGTAGCCGAGTTCCTTCCCGGCGGCGATATCAGCGGCGTCTAGCTTGTCGATGCCTTCGACGTGCAGCTTGTCCAGTTCAACGTCAGCCCCGAAGGCCAGCGAGGCCAGAATGGTCAGCTTGTGGGCGGTGTCGCCGCCGCTGACGTCGAGCGTGGGATCGAGTTCAGCATAACCGGCCTGCTGGGCCTCTTTGAGGGCGTCGGCGTAGGACTTACCCTTGCTGGTCATCTCGCTGAGGATGTAGTTGCAGGTGCCGTTGAGAATGCCGTAGATGGCCGTAATCCGGTTGGCGGCCAGACCGCAACGCAAGGGCAGGATCAGGGGGATGCCTCCGCCGCAGCTTGCCTCGAAGGCGATGCACCGGCCGGCCTCGCGGGCAGCCCTGTAGATCTCCTTGCCGTACTTGGAAAGGAGGGCCTTGTTGGCGGTCACGACGTCCTTGCCGGCACGCAGGGCCTGGAGCACGAAGTCTTTGGCGATGCCCACGCCCCCCACCAGTTCGACGACGGCGGCAATGGATTTGTCCTGGATAACGTCGGCGGCATCCGTGGTGAAACGGTCGGTGGGGACGCCCGCCTTGGCGGCCTGCCGGGGGTCTTTGTCGGCGACCCGGGCGATCTCCAGGCGGATTCCGGTCCGTTTTTCAATTTCCGCGCCTTCGGCGCGAATGAGATTGACGACGCTCTGGCCGACAGTGCCGCAGCCGATCAGGCCCACTTTGAAGGATTCGCCCATTCTTTCAAGACCACCTTTCCGTTTTCCCGGGGGTAGTGCCGGATCCAAGGCTCATCACTGTAGGCGCAGGGGTTGAAGGCTGCAAGCGCGGCACGAGGCCGGGCAGGAGGCTGCGTCAAGGCCCCTTTCCAGTGGGAAAGTTCCGGGCTCAATGACCGTTCGCGAGGGCGAGACATTGAGTCCCGGTCCCGGCATGTTTCTCATTTTTGTGAATGAGCAGCCAAAGGTCGGCCTGCCAGCGATGACGGGCGGCCGGGTGTCCCTCGCGACGATTGAAGCGGTAGCGGCCGGAAGTCGAGATGCTGGCACAACTTCCGCCCGGCCGGTAGTATGGCGGCGCGGAGTCTTCCGGTGTTTTTCTATGTCAAGCGAGGTTCGATAATGGTTTCAATGCGCGGCTGGGTGGGGATGGCAGCTCTTGTGGCGATCCAGGTTTCGGCGGGCATGGCCGCCACCGAAGACCTTGGCCGGGGGTTCGCCCATCATGGCGTGGCCACGCCGGTGAGCAACGCCCGCGGCATCGTGGCGACCGTGGACGGCGACGGGCGGAACGTCGTGCTGGTCTGGCTGTACGACCATCGCGGCGGATACGCCCTGCTGATGATCGACGCCCAGACCGGCAAGAGCGAAGAGTATCCCATGCCCTTCCCGCCCGGCGGGGACGGCCCCTTTGCCTCCATTCTCTCCAGCGCCAACAAGTTCTACACGCATTTCAACAGCCATTTCTGCGAGTTCGACCCGGCCAAACGGGCCTTTACCTTCCACCACAAGACCGTCCCGCAGATGGCCATGGGCATGACCGAGGATGACAACGGCGTGATCTGGTCCGTCACCTATCCGCAGAGCGGCGTCGCGTCGTTCGACCCGAAGACCCGCGCGTTCAAAGACTACGGCCACGTTCACAAGGAGAACTGGGCCCAGTACCAGCGCGACGTGGCCGCGGATGATGCCGGGTGGCTTTACTTCGGCATCGGCAACACCCGCAGCCACATCATCGGCCTGGACCCGGCCAGCGGGAAAGCCCGGCCAATGATCCCCGATAGCGAGCGGGTACACGGGCACGGCCAGGTCTACCGCGGCGTCGACGGAAAGGTGTACGGCTTCTCCGGCGGCGGCAAGGGCCAGTGGTACGAGCTTTACAAAGGCGAGGCGAAGAAGATCGGCGAGCGGCCCAAGATCAAGGCCAAGCCGATCATCACCGGCAGCCAGAGCCTGTCCCATCGCCAGTTCCCCGACGGCACGCGGATCGCCAGGTGCGACCTGGTCGAGCGCAAGTTGACCGTGGAAGACCCCAAAACCGGCCGGAAGACCACGCTCCCGTTCGAATACCAGAGCGAAGGCGCGCACATCATGAGCGTGGCCGTTGCCCCCGATGGGACCATCTGTGGCGGCACGGCGTTCCCCATGCGTTTTTTCAGCTTTGACCTGCGGGCGGACCGGTGGATCAACCGGGATTGCCACGGCCAGTGGAATACGGTGGGGCGCCAGGGAGAGCGCTTCTTCGTGGGCGGGTATCCGACCGGGTTCCTGCTGGAGTGGAACCCCTCCGGGGAGTGGGTACCGACGAAACTGGACGATCCGGACACCAACCCCCGGCACCTGATCGCGTGCCACCCGGCCATCGGGCGCCCCCACACGCTGCTGGCCCATTCCGACGGTAACCTCGTGGCCGTGGCCGGCACGCCGGGCTATGGCTTGACCGGCGGCGGGCTGCTGCTGTGGGACCGCAAGGCCGGTAAAGGCACCCTGCTGGAGCACACCCAGCTTCTGCCGGATCACTCGACCTTCACCTTGGTGGAGCTGCCGGAAGGCAAGCTGCTGGGCGGCACCACTATCGCGGCGGGGACCGGCGGCGAGGTCAAGGCCAAGGCGGCCGAGTTGTACGTGCTGGATCTCGCCGGCAAAAGAATCGAGTGGCACGAGCCGGTTCTCACCGGGGTACGGACGTACTGCGACCTGTGCCCGGGGCCCCGGGGGCTGATCTACGGCGTGGCGGATAATACGCGCTTCTTCGTGTTCGATCCGGTCGCCCGCAAGATCGTGCATCAGCAGAACACCGCCGAGACGCTGGGGCCCACTTCGGGCGGACAGGGGCCGCGCGTTTTCGTGCGCGACGGGAAGGGCACGATTTACATGCTGTTCAAGGCCGGGATCGCGAAGGTGGACCCGCAAAACCACGCCATCGAGATGCTGGCCAAATCGCCGGTGCCCATCTTCTGCGGCGGCGATTATCTCGATGGCCGGATCTATTTCACCAGCGGGTCGCATCTGTACAGCTACGCCCCGGCCGGCCAGGGAGAAAAAGCGGAAAAGTAATCGCCGGAAGTGATTCGGCAGGATGCCGGGGTTTCCGGAGTGAAAGCCGGCGTGGTCGGCTATCGTTCGATAGGTCAGGGCTTATCCGCTCCAGGCGGAGACGCACGTTGTCTTGCGGGCTCTCGGGCAGTGCCGCATAATGGGTGTCGTTCAGTTCCACGGACGAGGGCGACCACTTGACCGACATTCCACCCAAACGCCGACGCATAGCGCGACGCGTAGTATTGCTATGCGCGGCGGGCATTCCCGCGATCATCGTCATCGTCGGGCTTCTCCAGCAGGGTCGGCCCCGCGAGGCCACACCGCCTCCCAAAGACGCTGAGCCGGGGCGGTGGGTCTGGATTGAGGGGGCGGAGAACACGCGCGATCTGGGCGGATACGCCACGCGGGATGGTCGCACCGTTCGGCGCGGGATGGTCTACCGCTCCGGGACGTTGTCGCACGTAACCGACGAGGGGTGCAGGACGTTCCGGGAGCTGAAGGTGGCCACGGTGGTGGATTTTCGAAACCGGCTCTCCGCCCTGCCGCTGTACAACGGCGACGTGCTCGGAATCCACCTGGTCGCCCGCGTGTACGGGATCCCCATGTCCTTCAAGGCCCAGGATCCGTGGCAGGAGTTCTACGTGGCCGGTTTTCGAGACCACCACGATGCGTTCCGCCGGACGTTCGAGTTGCTGGCCCAGAAGGACCGTCTGCCGCTGCTGTTCCACTGTCGAGACGGCGCGGATCGCACCGGTGTCATGGCCGCCCTGCTGCTGACGTTGCTGGGAGTGGACCGGGAGACGGTCTTAGCCGAGTTCCGGCTGTCCGAGCAGGTGGGCAATCCGGGCAGCCTGGACGCCATGCGACGGCTCCTCGATGAGGTTGAAGAATCCGGCGGCATCGAGCAGTTCCTGGCCGCAGCCGGCATCACGCCGGAGACCCAGCAGCGCATCCGCGAACTGCTGCTCACCCAGTAACGGCCGTCTCAACCCATTCGATCCTCTCCAAGCGATACCGGCGACCACACTCCCTAAAACGACATGACCCTGCGTGATGGCCAGACAATCCAGCGCACAATACGACGTTTGCGGATCTGCTTGGGCAATGCCGGCACCTCGGCCACGCCGCTTCCCAGCGGCGTTCCCGCCGAAGGCGGCTGCAGGCCAGTGCTTGTAGCACTGGTCGGCGAACGCATGGCCTCTACACCTGGTTCTGCCCTCTCTCCGTGCCTCTCAGGGCGTTTGAACACCCTTCCCCCTGGCCCGGGCCTTGAGGCGGTTCAAGTCTTTCACGAAGCGGCTCGGAATTTGGAATATCCGGTCCGCCTGAAACACATACGATCTTGTTTTGCTTGACGGCCACCGGCAATGGATTAAAATATTTTCAGATATCTTCAAATACCTCCAGCGGGGGGATGAGGCCATGTCCGCGAAGGCAACGGTTTCCGATCCTCAACGCCCCATCCGGCCACCCGGTCGCCCATACAACAGCAGTGGCGCGCACGATCTCGCGCGTCCAGCATGTTTCCGATCTCCGTGGCCAAGGAGTAACACCATGAAGTTCCTGACGATCGTCGGCCTTACGGCCTTCCTGATCCTGCCCGCGGCCTCCGTCCAGGCAGTCACGTTGGGACAGATGGAGGATTTCCAGAACGGCCCAGGAGGGTGGACTGCCCATTCCTGGATCAGCACCGGCGGTCCTGCCGGGGAAGGGGATGCCTATGTTGCCGTTTGGTCCGGAGCGTGGCCGTCTGTCCTCAGTATTGGGCATCGTGAATGGAATGGCGATTATCTCGCCGGGGGAGTCACAGCGATAGAGGCTGATCTCATCAATCTCGGTGAGACCGACCTGAACATCCGCTTCAAATTCCTTGGATATGGAGCGGGCACCGTAACAACCTCGGCGTTCTTACTTGCCCCTGGCGAGGGGTGGCGACACGTGCGGTTTGAACTGAGCGATATTACGCCCAATCCGCTGGAAGCGCTGCGTGTCGTGACAACAATCAGCTTTGTCCACAAAACCGGCCTAGAAGACGTGAATGGAACCCCGGTCATCGGCTCTTTCGGCATTGACAACATTCGACTGCCCCCCGAACCTGCGTCCCTCGGCCTGTTCCTAGTCACGGGAGTCCTGTTGAATCGCCGACAGGCGGCGAAGAGGCCGTAAACAATCTGCCCATTGCGCCGGCAGCAGACAGAGCAATTCTGGTTGTGCAGCGACGGTGACAGCCGCGTATCCACGTTATCAACAAAGGCGTCAGCCCTGCCTCCCATGGCGTCACTATCACACAAACCCAACTCATCGGCGGCAACGCCACACCAGGTCTTAGAGGCTGTTTCAAAACTCTCCTTGCCTATGATCAGAATGCCGGCGCCTGTAGGGAGGCAACGTCATGGCATTCACATTGGTTACGGATGAACTGTGGAACGAGATCGAACCTCTGCTGCCACCCGAGCGGCCCAAGCCCA
>JAAXZI010000051.1 GCA_012719955.1 Phycisphaerae bacterium
CCTGAACCCTGAACCCCGAACCCTGAACCCTCCAGACCCGTTAATCCGCGGGTTGGGTTATCGGGTGATTGCGCCATTGTTTGGGCGGGACGAAATCCGCTGGGGGCCTGTTCATAGTGGGCAGCGGGTTGGGCGGTTCCGATTTGCGGAAGGCGATCAGCTTCCGCCCCAGGGCTTCGACGAGATCAGGCCGGCTGGCGGAAAGGTCCTTTTTCTCGAAGGGGTCTTCCCGCAGGTTGAACAGCTCCACGCGGTGCTTCGGGGTACGGAAGCCGTCTGGACGGCGCACGTCGGGGCCGCACACGACCAGTTTCCAGTCGTCGGCGGAGATAACAGCGTTCTGTTCGCGCTCCAGGCCGTCCTGGCCGTTGAAGAAATACAAATCGCGTTCGGCGAGGGAACGGGCCCGGCCTGTGAGGAGGTCGAGCACGTCCACGCCGTCGAGGGGCGGGGCTCCGGCCGGCCGGGAGGCTCCGGCCGCACGCAACAGAGTCGGAAGAACGTCCACGTTGATGATTGGTGTGGTCAGTTTCCGGCCGCCCTCGATGACGCCGGGCCACCAGGCGGCGCTGGGGACGCGGACGCCACCCTCGTAGACGGTGAGCTTGCCGGCACGAAGCGGGCCGTTCAGCCCGAGGCGGGTAATGCCTCCGTTATCACTGAGGAACCAGACCAGCGTCTTTTCGGCGATGCCGCTCTCGCTCAGGGCCTTGAGGATTCGGCCGATGCCGTCGTCCATACAGGTCACCATGGCGGAGAAAGCCTGGACGTCAGCGGCCCGTTTGCCACCGCCCTTGTTCCGGTCGGCGTATTGGGCGAGGTAGGCTTCGGGTGCCTGGAGCGGGTCGTGGGGAGCGGTAAAGGGCACGTAACAGAAGAACGGCCCGTCATCGGCGTGGCGTTTGATGAATCGCACAGCGGCATCGGCAATGAGGTCGGTGGTGTAGCCGGTCTCCTGGAGAGGCTCGGCGTCGAGGTGCCAGTCCGGCTCGCCCTGGCGAATGCGCGTCCAGTAGTCGGCAGCGCCGTTGTATTGGCCATAGAAGTGGGTGAAACCCTGGGAGAGAGGGTGCCACTGGGGCGCCAGGTGGCCCAGGTGCCACTTTCCGAAGATGGCACGATGGCGATAGCCGGCGGCGGCGAGGGCTTCAGGCAGGGTTATCTCCTGCGGCGGCAGGCCATAAGCGGCCCAGGGCCGCACGACGGAACGCGCCATTCCGAAGCGCATGGGATACCGGCCGGTGAGCAGGCCGGCGCGGGTCGGCGAGCACATGGGGCTGACGTAGAAGCGGTCCAGGCGTACACCCTGTTGGGCGAGGCGGTCGAGGTGCGGCGTGCGGATGGCGCTGCCGTGATAGCCGACGCCGTCCCAGCCGAGATCGTCGGCGACGATCAGGACGATGTTGGGCGGGGTGGCGGCGTTCAGATGGCCCGCCCTCGCAAGGACGATGGCGGTTACACAAATACAGCCCACCACGACAAGACGAAAACGCTCAGTGCGGGATTCACCCCTAACCCGGGGGGCCGGGCTTGGCGGTTCCGGGCTCGGGATGTCTTGCCCGAAAAGCTGGAAACCGGGCGATATCTTGGAAAATGAACCGATCCGGCAGCGTTCAATCATGACTGTCCTCGGATTTGACGCTCGTTCCACTGGACGGCGGTTTGAGTATATCGCGGATACGGCGGGAGTGCGCCCCGGGGAGAGTCCCTCTACCCGGCCCCCTCATCGGGTGTGTGCCACTGCTCTTGAGCAGCGCTGAACATCTGAAGCGGCCCGGCACGGCTCAAGAGCCGTGGCACACGGATCGCACGACTGGCTACCCATCGCGCGCGATCCCCCCTATCTGGCGGGCCGCCCATCGGCTATCATGGCCTCCAGTCTGGAGGTGCTATTTTGCCTGCGAAAAACAACAGCAACACACATCGGCATGGGTTCATGTGGGCATGGGGTCTGAGTGCAGTTTTCATGGCTGCCGCCGTGGGCGCGGTCCGGGCGGAGAACCGCCCTATTGCCGCCGGCGTCGTGCCGACCGACTGGCCGGCGGGTTTCCCCGCCATGCTGGCAGTGCCCTGTCCGCGGCCGGCCGGTCAAGGCGGACCGCTGGCGGCACGCATCCGCATTCCGGGCCAGGAGCCCATGGTCGTGCCGGCTCAGTTCGAGGCTGCTGACCAGACGGCCGGTACGCCCGATCGAATCTGGTTGATCTTGAAACTGGACAAGGCGGCTGTCGGCCAGCCGGTCGAGATTGAACTGGCGGGCGATCCAGGAGCAGTTGCCAACCCGTACGCCAGCAAACGGGAGGGCGAGCAACTGCATATCACCACGGCGGACGGCAAACCCATTCTGTCCTACTACCACGGCAAGCCGGAGCCGAACCAGCGCTATCCATTGAACGACTTCGTCCATCCGTTGATCGGATTGGACGGTGAGACGCTCACCAATTTGCGGCCCATAGATCATGTCCATCACCGAGGCGTTTACTGGACCTGGGTTCGGCACGAGCAAAACGGCAAGTCGCTGGGAAGCTGGTGGCAGCCGGACACGATCCACGCGGACGGCAAAGATCTTGCGTTTGCGGACGGGCCGGTTTTCTCACGTTTTTGCGCCCGGCACGAGTGGGTTTACCAGGCCAAAGGTTCCACGGAAACCATGCCGTTCGTCGACGAACAGGTGGTATGCCGGGTATTCCAAACGCAGGCCGACGGACGCGCGATCGACTTCGATATTACGCTGACGGCCATAGTGGACGGGATCCGCATGGGCGGAACCACCGATCTGGGCAAAGGATACGGCGGGTTCACCTTCCGCTACGCGCCGGCGACAGAGGTGAAGATTGCCGCGGACCGCAAGCTGATTCCAGGGGACCAGAATCACCTTCGGGCGCGCTGGGCGGACTGGAGCGGCCGGTTCAAGCTGGCCGACGGAAAGATAGCCGACCGCCGCAGCGGGGCCGCGGTGCTCATCGGGGCGGACCATCCGGACATGCCTCCGGAGTGGATCACCCGCTACTACGGCGTGCTGGGCGTCACCTATCCCGGGTTGCAGATGCTGGAAATGCCCAAGGGCAAGCCACTGCGGCTGCGCTACCGGCTGTGGATCCACCGGGGAGACGCCGGGGAAGGGCGCGTTGACGAAGCGTATCGCACGTACGCCGCGGATTGGCAGTGGTCGGCCACCGGGGGCGGGAAAGACAAGAAGCAATAGAAAGAAAGATGGAGCGACCGGCTGCACCTCTTTCCCATCCGGAAAACACGAGAGCGGAAGGTGGGCGGTTTCTTTCGTCTCCGGGTGGTTTCGTGATTCGATTCGCTTCCGGAGAGACAGCGGCCGGTCCGTTGGGAATGGATGCCTGAATCAGGAGCAGAGGAGTGTCTACAAAGAAGCGCATTGGCCACTACGTTGCCAGCACGCATTGGGATCGCGAGTGGTACGAGTCGTTCCAGGACTACCGTTTTCGCCTGGTCAAGCTGATGGATGAGCTGCTCGATACGATGCAGCGCGATCCGGACTACCGCTATTTTCAATTGGACGGGCAGGTCATCCCGGTTGAGGATTACCTTGAAATCCGTCCCGAGCGGGAGGGGCAGCTTCGCGAGCTGGCGGCAGCCGGGCGGCTGCGGCTGGGGCCATGGTACGTCTTGCCGGACGAGTGCCTGGTCAGCGGCGAGTCGCTGGTGCGCAACATTCAGATGGGTCTGGAAGCGGCGGGCCGGTATGCGACGCCCTCGCGGGTCGGGTTTATCTGCGATATGTTCGGGCATACCTCGCAGTTGCCGCAGATCCTTCGCGGGTTCGGCATTGACACGGCGTTTCTGTGGCGCGGGGTGAACGAGCCCACGCATGGAGCAGTGTTCCGCTGGCAGGCCGCCGATGGCAGCGAGGTCATCGCCTACCGCTTCAGCCCCCAGGGCGGCTATTGCACGTACGCCTTCAAGGTGCGCAAGGGTATCGAGCCGGATCGGGGGGTGGACATGGAAACCGCCCTGGAAGGCCTGGCCGATCTGCTGGAGGTGGAGACGAAGCGCGTTCCGACGCCGTCCTTCCTGGTGTTCGACGGGGGCGACCATCTGGAAATCGAGCCGCGCACGGCGGAGATCCTCCGCGCGGCCAACAAAAAGTTCGCCGGCGTCGAGCTGGTCCATTCGCACCTGGAAGGGTTCGCCGAGGATCTTCGCGAGCAGCGCGACCACATCACCAAGGTCTTCAAAGGCGAGCTGCGCGAGCCGGGGCTGCCCAATGATGAGGCGTGGATGATTCCCGGCGTGTTGAGCAGCCGGATCCACCTCAAGCAGGCGAACGCGCGCTGCGAGAACCAGCTTACCCTCTGGGCGGAACCATTCAGCACCTTCGCGGCCCTTCTGTCGGAGGGGCAAGTTCCGCCTCAGAAGGCTGAAGCCCCTACACCCTCCAGGACGGCGGGCAAGATGCCCGCCCCCCGAGAATTGCAGGCGGGCAGGATGCCAGCCCCCCCGTACCCGGCGGGATTTCTCAGGACGGCGTGGAAGCACCTGATCACCAACCACCCGCATGATTCCATGTGCGGCTGCAGCATCGACCAGGTACACAAGGACATGGTCTATCGTTTCGACCAGTCGTACCAGATCGCCGCGCACGTGACTCGCGACGCCCTGCGACACATCGCCGATCGCGTGCAGGTGCCGGAACTGGGCGAGAAAGACATCGCGCTGGTGGTGTTCAATCCCGGAGCCGACCCGATCGACGGTCCGGTGGATCTGACCATTCGCTTCCCGGCCAACATCGACGCGGTGTACCAGGAATGGTTCGGATTCGAGCCCAAGATCGGCTTCCGGCTGTACGACCCCGAGGGCAAAGAGGTACCCTACCAGTACGTCAATCAGCGGCGCGATCAGATGGGCTTCCGCCGGCCGCTGCGCAAGTTCCCCACGCCCGACCCGCGGCATGAGGTGGACATCACCGCCGAACTCTCCATTCCGCCCTACGGCTACACCACGCTGATCTGCCGGCCGGTCAAGGAGCCGACCCGCTACCTGGGCTCCATGGTGGTGAACGATCACACCATCGAGAACGAAGCCCTGCGCGTGGCCGTGGCCCCCAACGGCACGTTGCACGTGACCGACAAGCGCAGCGGCCAGACCTACGAAAACGTATTGACGCTCGAAGACCGGGCGGACATCGGCGACGGGTGGTACCACGGCACGGCGGTTAACGAGCAGGTGTACACGTCGATCGCCTCGAACGCGGACGTGGCCGTGGTGGCTGACGGCATCGCCAAGGCCACGCTGATGGTCCGGGTAACCCTGAACGTGCCGGAGCGATTCGAGTTCGACCGCATGGTCCGCAGCGAGCAGGTCAAGCCGCTGGTAGTCACGCACTTCGTCACCTTGCGCAAAGGCAGTGAGAAGGTCGAGGTGCGCACCGTGGTCGAGAACACGATCCGCGACCACCGGCTGCGGGTGCTGTTCCCCAGCGGAGCGAACGCCTCCACCTACCTGGCCGATGCGGCCTTTGACGTCATCGAGCGGCCCATCGCGTTGCGGGCGGACAATGCCCGCTATAAGGAGATGGAGGTCGAGACCAAGCCGCAGCAGACCTGGACGGCCGTTTTCGATGACCAGCGCGGGCTGGCGGTGGTTTCGACCGGGTTGCCGGAGTCGGCCGTACGCGACATCCCCGAGCGGCCCATTGCCCTGACGCTGTTGCGGTCCTTCCTGCGTGCGGTGTTCACCAGCGGGCAGGAGGGCGGCGAAATCCAGGGACGGCACGAGTTCCAGTATTGGATCGTGCCGCTGGCCGGCTCACCCGACGTGGCCCGCCTCACACGGATGGGCCAGCAGTTGGCAGGCGGCACCGGGATGGTACAACTCGAACGGCGCGACGTGGACGGCGGGTCGGATCGCCCCTCGCCACTGAGGCACAGCTTCATGCAAGTGCAGCCGGCCGGCGTGGTGGTCACGGCCATTCACCGCCGAAGCGAGTCGGAGGCGGCATCCGTACGGATGTTCAATCCGGGCAACGAGCCGCTGGAGGCGTCGCTGACGATGGTCGGTGCGACAGGCCCGGCTGCCCTTACAGACCTGGAAGGCAACCCAGTGGAGCTGTTGAGGGGCCAGGATGAGACCGTCCGCGTGAACGTGCCACCGAGACGAATTGTGACGGTGCAATTCGGCGTGTGAGAAGCTGATGAACACCGGGAGAGATGGAGAGAGACGCGTTCGGGCGCCTCTCTCCATCACTGCGGCTTCATGTCATCCTGACAGTGAAAGACTCTTCAGCAGGATTCTGTCATGACCAATCTACTCGCCCGGATCCTGCTGGCAATGATGCTACTGCCGCTGGCCCTGGTGGTATACCTGCTCGTAGCCTTTATAACATTGGGATTTTCCGACGAGCTCGAAGTCTCACTCTTGGCGGCTACACTGGTCACGGCCCTGTTCGTTGCCGTCTATTGGCTCCGACTATGGCGAGATACGGTCAACTGGACCAACAACAGGCGGGTCCTGACGATCGGCAGCGGCGCAGCATGCATCCTCCTGGGGATTCTTGCCGCTGCGCTCTGGAATACATTGACCGAAATCGACGAGCTGTCATTCGCAATCTTCATGGCCGGTGTGGTCGCAATGCTCTCATGGCTGCCCATCACCGTAATGATCTGGAAGGAGACGCCATCGGAGCGGGCCGAGCGTCTGAGCCGCTCAGCCTTCGGTGTTCTGTTTTGTCCGCGCTGCGGCTACAACATGACCGGCCTGCGCGAAGCCCGGTGCCCCGAGTGCGGCGCCCAGTTCACGCTGAACCAGCTTTATGCGGCCCAACAAAAGCACGAAATCGACGACGCGGCCGCCCCGCGAGAAGAAAGCGAACCCCACCAAACAGCAGCAAATTCATAGCTACAAATAAGTTACAGCCAATCCAGCATAATACAAAGGCAAGCCTTTGACCACTGAACGGAGCAGCCGACAGGCCGCCGGGGACATTGCGTGAATGAAAAAATGCTCACGAAGTCTTCGGACGGGTTCGACGATATCCATTGTCCATTACTATAGTTGAACCAGACCATTACGGAACAAAAGATTCTTAAGGAAGAAACCGGATACTGGCGGCCAAGAGGAGAGGATCCGCTTATGCGTTTGGCAAAACGTCTGTTGCTGACCGGAAGTCTGGCTCTGGTTCTTATCCTCGGAGCGCTGGTGGGAACGTGGTTCTACATCGGCCAGCCGGGGTCTACCCGCATTGAAGCTTGGATTGGCAGCCAGATCATTGCGATCCTGGGAAACTACATCACTCCCAAGGTGGCGTTTACGGACCTGGACTACCGTCGTCCGCGGACCGTGGTGCTGAAGAATCTCAGCCTCACCCGGGACGGGCAACTGCTGGCCTCTGTGGACGAGATGCTGCTCGAACTGGCCGAGGTGCCACGGGAAGGCGAGCCCCTGAAAATCGAGCGGATCGAGCTGGACAAACCTTACATCGCGCTGGAGCTCCGCCCGGATGGAGAGATGGTCGGTTGGAGCGGCTTTGTTCGCCCGGAGGTTCTGCGCGAGCCGGAGTCGGTCCCGCAGGGACAACGGTTCAGCGACGTGCTCGTCCTCCGGCAAGTGCGGATCCGCAACGGCGAGGTGCGCTATCGCGGTCCGGAGGACTCAGAGCCGATGATCCTGCCGGGCATTGATCTGACGCTGGGCACGGCCCCGGATGCGGCCGAGCCGGGCTGGTATCGGCTGGCCGGGGCCCTCAAACGCGATCCTATCCTCAGCCTCGACATGGACGGCCGGCTCAACCTCGATACCGGGTTGCTGGAACTGGGCGCGTTCAAGCTGGCGGCAACCCTGGGTGAAGAGCAGTACGGCACGCTGCCGCCGCCGCTGCAGCAGATCCTTCGCCGCCATGAGGCCCAGGGTCAGCTGGCCGCCACCTTCAAGGGCAATATTCCGCTGTTGGATCCGGCCGGCATCGAAGGAGAGGCGACCGCCCAATTCAAGGATGTTCGGCTGAAATTCAACGAGGCGGTATTGGCATGCCGCAACGTCCAACTGAAAGCCGGGCTGCCGGACGCGCCCGTCAAGATCGAGCTCAAACGAGGCACTTTCCGGAACGCGGAGCTGACGCTTATCTCGGCGGAACGAGTCGCCACGGAACTGCCGGGGCTGCCGCAAGGGTTTCCGATCACGGTCAACCGGTTTGAAGCGGATGGTCCCGTGGTACGGTTAATCCACAATCCGGCAGGCGGCTTCGTGGGTTGGAACTGGCTCTCAGGGGACGCGACGGCCGAATCGCCCGCGGCAACGTCGGGGAAGTCAGCAACCGAAGATGGTGGGCAGGAGACGCAGGCGACACGTCCTGCTGAATCGGTGCCGGCCGGGGAGACAGAAGGCGGGCAGGAAACTCAGCCCTCCAATTATGAAGGCGGGCAAGATGCCCGCCCCCCGGGTGACGACGGCGGGCAGGATGCCCGCCCCCCGAGTGACGAAGGCGCGCAGGATGCCCGCCCC
>JAAXZI010000052.1 GCA_012719955.1 Phycisphaerae bacterium
ATCCCAAACCCTGAACCTCGAACCCTGAATCCCAAATCGTGACCCCAAAACCGTGACCCCAGAACCCTTCCCACTTTCCCACCTTCTCACTTTCTCACCTTCCCACCAACCACCCCAAAAAGCTCCCCATTCTCACTTCAATGCCGGGCGAACCTCTCAAGACTTTTTCGGGCCGTTCCCGATGATTATGAGTACATGGGGCGAGCGGTTTCATGCCGAGACCATTGCGTCCTGTCGGGCGGCAACGTACGCCAAGTCCAGCTTTTGGAACAAACCCCCGCGATCGAGTAGAATTGCGGCCTACAGCGAGAGAATCGAGGGCAGTGTCGATGGCCATCAGCGCAAGGACGCGCGGTCGTAAAGAAGTGGTGCTTGCCCCTCTGTACCCACCGGTTGGTACGAGTAAGAGGGCCGGTTCCAGAACGGAGGATATCAAACTGGTCGCGGGCATGCGGGTGCACATGATCGGCGTGGGCGGCTGCGGCATGTGCGGAGCCGCGGCCGTGCTGAACCGCCGGGGAGCGCGGGTCAGCGGGTCCGATCGGGGCCGGTCCGCGGCCCTGGACCGGCTGGCGGGCATGGGGATCAGCGTTCATGCGAGCCAGTCGCCGGAGAACATTCCTCCCGAGTGCGACCTGGTAGTGCATTCGGCGGCGATCAAGCCGGACAACCCCGAGCTGGTCGCGGCTCGCGCGCGGGGCCTTCAGGTCGTCAAGTACGCGGAACTGCTGGGGCTGCTGATGGACGAGCACGTGGGCATCGCCATCGCGGGCACCCACGGCAAGAGCACCACAACGGCAATGACCGCGTTCGTTCTCCACGAGGCCGGGCTCGATCCTTCCTTTGTGATCGGAGCCGAGGTCGAGCAATTGGGCGGCGGCTCGGGCGTGGGCGACGGGAGCCACTTCGTGGTCGAGGCCTGCGAGTTTGACCGGTCGTTCCATAATCTCCGGCCGGCCTTCGCGACCATCCTCAATGTCGAAGAAGACCACCTGGATTGCTACAAAGACCTCGACGACATCGTCGAGTCGTTCCAGAAATTCGCTCGCCTGGTACCTCGGGACGGTTTGTTGGTGGTCAACGGCCAGGACCGTAACGCCATGCGCGCGGTGGCCGGGCTCGAAGCCCCGGTGGAGACGTTCGGCTTTGACGGCCAGGTGGACTGGCGGGCGGAGATCCTGGGTTGCGAGCGCGGGTGCTTCACGTTCCGGGTTTGGCACAAGGGAGAGGCCGTTGCCGAGGTGTCGCTGGCGATTCCGGGCCGGCATCACGTGGCCAATGCCCTGGCGGCGATGGCGCTCTGCTGTCGCAGTGGGGTCGCCCCGGGGACGGTGGCAGACGCACTGGGCCGGTTCCACGGCGTGGGCCGGCGGCTGACCGAGCATGGCAAGGTGGCTGGCGTGACGGTGGTGGATGATTACGGCCACCACCCGACCGAGATCCAGGTGACGCTGCGGGCGGCCCGGGATTTCTACAACCCCCGTAAGATGTTTGTGGTCTTCCAGCCGCATCAGCACTCGCGGACGAGGTTTCTGCTCAAGGATTTTGCCCGCAGCTTCGGCTCGGCGGACGTGGTGGTGGTGCCGGATATTTATTTTGTCCGCGACAGTGAGTCGGAGCGCGAACTGATCGACGCGAAGGTGCTCGTGGGCGAGATTCACCTGCAAGGCGGCGATGCCCGCTACGAGCCGGATTTTGGTAAAATTGTCAGCGGCTTGTGCGCCGAAGTGGCCGAAGGCGATCTGGTGGTGACCATGGGCGCCGGCAACGTGAACCAGATTGCCGACGCCCTGCTGGATTGCCTCCGGCGGACGCGCGGGGCCGGCGGCAACGGGCAGAAATAGGGCGGAACGTGTGCCACGGCTCTTGAGCCGTACGGAGATGGCCCTGACGGCTGTGTCCCGCAGCTCTTAAGCCGTGGGGTTTGGAGGGTTGACCTGCTTTCCACCACTGCTCAAGAGCAGTGGCGCACAGGACGGCCGGTGGCGAGGCGATAAAGGCAAACATGTCATTTCTGGCGGATTTCGGCGAGATCGTGCGCGAGAACCAGCCGCTGGCGCCATTGACGTACTTTGGCGTCGGGGGGCCGGCCCGGTGGATGGTGTCGCCGCGCTCCGTTGCGGAGCTGGCTGAGGTGGGCCGCCGCTGCCGCCAGGAGGACGTGGACGTCTACGTGCTCGGGGCGGGGGCCAACCTGCTGGTGAGCGACGACGGCGTGGATGGTGTGGTCATTCGACTCAACGCGCCGGCCTTCAGGAAAGTCGCCTGGGAGAGAGACCGCGACGGACTGGTTGCGGAGGGTTGGGCGGGCGCGGATCTGGATGGCGTGGCCGTCAAGATCGGCGCCGGCCTGAGCATGGCACGCTTGACGCTGGATTCCGTCGAGCGGGGGTTGGCCGGTCTGGAGTGCATGGCCGGCATCCCCGGTTCGCTGGGCGGGATTATCCGCATGAATGCCGGCGGCCGGTTTGGGCAGATCTCCGACGTCGTCTCCGACGTGACCGTGCTGGACGAGACCGGTCAGGTTCGGCGATTGGGGCATGGCGAGGTCGGCTTCACCTACCGCCACACGAAGTTGAACGGGTCGATCGTCGTTGGGGCGACGCTGGTACTCCGGCCGGATGATGCGGACCGCGTCAAGAAACGCTACGAAGAGATCTGGGACTACAAGAAGAGGTCGCAGCCCCTGGCTGATTACAGTGCTGGATGCATATTTAAGAATCCGCCGAATGATAGCGCCGGCCGGCTGATTGATCAGGCCGGGTTGAAGGGGCATCGTATCGGCGGGGCGTCTGTTTCCGAGCAGCACGGGAATTTTATCGTTGCCAGCAAGGGGGCTCAGGCCCGCGACGTGCTTTCGCTTATCGGGACCATCCGGCGGACGGTGGCCGAGCGGTTCGGAGTGGAGCTGGAGTTGGAAGTTCAAATCTGGGACCGTTGTGGAAATGGAGTTCCACTATGACACGCCTGGCAGACAGCGCCGCGGTGAGAATTGCGGAATCAAAATTGACGCACAAGCAGTTGAAGATCACGGTGCTGTCCGGCGGCCCCAGCGCCGAGCGTGAGGTCAGCCTCAAGAGCGGTCGTGCGGTCGCGGCCGCGCTCGAATCGCTGGGCCACAAGGTGCGGATTGCCGATATTGCTCCCGACTCGCTGGAGGCCCTGGCGATACCGGCGGATCTGGTCTTTATCGCCCTGCACGGATCGTTCGGCGAGGACGGGCAGCTTCAACAGATTCTCGAACGTCACGGCATTCGCTATACGGGATCCGGGCCCGAGGCTTCGGCATTGGCCATGGACAAGGTGGCCGCCAAGTATCGGTTCATCGAGGCCGAGGTGCCGACGCCGCGGTTCGACGTGGTAGAGGCCGGGAAGATCGATGAGGCGATGCGGAACTGGTCGCTGCCCGTGGTGGTCAAGCCGATCGCCGATGGCAGCAGTGTGGATACGACGATTGTACGCGACCCGGCCGGCCTGCGCGACGTGCTCTCGCGGATGACCGCCAAATACGGCCGGTGCCTGGTCGAGCAGTACATTGCCGGCCCGGAGCTGACGGTTGGCGTGCTGAGAGATGAGCCTCTGCCGCCCATTCAGATCCGCACCCGGCGCGAGTTCTACAACTACGAAGCCAAATACCTCGATGAGGATACGGAATACCTGTTTGACATTGACCTGCCCGCGCCGACGTTGCGGCTGGTTCAGGATTTGAGCGTCAAGGCCGGCCAGGCCCTGGGATGCCGGGATTTTTGCCGTGTGGATTGGATGGTGGATGCGGTCACGCTTCAGCCGTACTGCCTGGAGATCAACACCATTCCCGGTTTCACGGACCATTCGTTACTGCCCAAGGCGGCCGCAAAAGCGGGGATAGGTTTCGCGATGCTGTGCCAGCGTATTGTGGAATCGGCCCTGGCGCGGTAGAAAGAACAGATGAGGGAGCAGGGATAAAGGATGAAGGATGAGGAATAAAGAGTAAGAGATGGCGGAACGCCGGCACCGGCCTGCCCATCATCTCTTGTTTCTTGTTCCTTATCACTTCTCCTTCATCGATGACGGAGCATCCGGTGAGCCGCAAGACGCGCAAGGACGATTCGGTTGAGAGGAACGAAGAGGGTTTGCCGTGGTGGCGCCGCCCCGGGCGCAGCGCGGTTCTCTCTCTGTTAGCGCTGACCGGTCTGGTCGCCCTGGCCGTTACCGGCCTCGAACGCTTGAAAGGCCACGTAGAGACCCTGCCGCAGTACAACCCCACTCCCCGGCTGCAACTGATGGATACGCCCGACTGGGTGGACCGCGAACAGTGGCGTCCGCAGATTCTGGCGTCTATCCGTCTGCCCGAGCAACCTGATTGGCTGGGCGGGGGCGTCGTGCGGGAAGTGGGCGAGCAACTGGCGTCCAGCGGGTGGGTTTCTAAGGTCAAGCGGGTTCTCCCCGAGGTGGACGGCACCATCCGCATCTGGTGCGATTACCGTCGGCCCATCGCCATGATTCGCATCAAGAGCGATGACAAGGACGGCTACACCTACGTGGCGATTGACAAGGACGGCGTTCGGCTGCCGCAGGTCTACCGGGAGGTGGAAGAGGCGGGCTGGATGCAGATTGTCGGGGTAGAGACCCAGGAGCCTCCGCCGCCGGGCCAGGTTTTCCCGGGCGAGGACGCCGCGGCCGCCGTTCGGCTGGCTGAACTTATTTTCCGACAAGACTTTGCGCACCGTATCAGCGTGATTGACGTCACCAACTTCCGCGGCCGGAAGAGCAAGCGGCAGGACCATATCTTCCTGCTGGCTCGCGGCCGGCATGAGCCTCTCATCTGGGGGTCGGCCATTGGCGAGGAGTTCGACGAGAACCACTGGCAGGACAAAATCCGGCTGATTTCCCTGCAGCTCAAGAACGGCTCCCCGCACGTGCAGGCGAACGTCAGTTGCTTCCCGGACCGCGTGATCCTGAAAGTCGAGCCGACCATTCAGACCGCGGACAGTTCCAAGGCCCGGGGCCGATAACTGCTTGCTGGCTCTTCGGGAACAATGTTAAGATAGAACATCTGGCAGGGGAGGCCGCTGGCCCGGCTCGAGGTGCTGGATGTTGAGTCTTCAGATGGTTGCCGATTGGATTGCCCGAGGGGCTGATCTCTACCGGCACTTTTTCCCGGACGATTGGATCCGGTATCCGAACCTGACGGCCATTGGCGTGGGGGCGGCCGGAATTCTGCTCGCTTTCTGGGGCGCCCGCCTTCTCAAGACGATTTACATATTAACCTTTATGGTAGTGGGGGCGGTGGTCGGCTTCAGGGTCGGAACGGACCTGAAGATCGATACCCTGGTGGGTCTGACCTTTGGGGCTGGGATTGCCGCGTTTATCGGCTATCTCTTTTTCCGCTGGTGGGTTGGGGTGACCACCGGCTTTGTCGCGGTTCTGCTGGTGCTGGCGGTTGCCTGGCCGAGATTCGCGGCGATGGATCAGGGATTCCGGGACTACCGGCAGGGGGTAGGGACTGATAATTACGCCTCGGCCCTGCAGGACATGGACTTGACGCCGTCGCAGTATGTCGGGGCGTTTAGTGCCTATGTTTGGACCCAGCAGCGTGAATATGCGCACCGGTTCATGATCGCCGCGGGACTGGCCTGGCTGCTGGGAGTGGTGATGGGCCTGCTGATGCCCAAGTTCACCACGGTGATGGGCACCTCGGTGCTGGGAGTGCTATTGACCAGTGCGGGTGTGGGGGTGCTTCTGTACCGCAACTGGCCGGAGGTCTGGAGCCAGTTCGCGGCGCACCCGGACTGGTGTCTCATCGGAATGGCCGTGTTGCTCATAGTGGCGTCGTGGCGCCAGGTTCGGCCCGTTCCGGTTAAGACGCCGGCAGTACCGGTGTCGGAGCCGCCCCCGGCAGGCTCGCCGCCGGCGAAACCGGCTAAGTGAGGCCCGTTCGCCGTGCGCCGATCGAGTCCGCGGGACCGATTCATGGGGTTCTTGGGGGACTGGGGACGCTGATCCGATCGCCGGGGTGTTTTTTATTGCGAAGCAACGCAAGGGTTTGCCAATAGAGGGGTTGTGAGCAACTCACAGGGGGTAGGGGCCATGGTCGGTTTCAATCTTCAGCATGCCTTGGACGTGTTGGCCAACCAGCAGTTGTTGTTGGGCTTCTTCCTGCTCAGCGCCGGTCTGGTATTCATGATTTTCGGGGTTCGGGTTTCCCGGCCGCTGGTGGCGGTCAGCTTTGGCGTGCTGGGGTTCGTGCTCTGCTTTTTCCTGCCGATCGCGGAGGATCTGAAGCTCGGGTTGGCGTTTATGGGAGCGATCGGGCTGGGCGCGGCGAGCACCTGCTTCATTCGGGCCGCACTCACGATCCTGGCCGGGGCCTGGGCGGCCTGCGCCACCCTGTTGGTGGTGGTAGCGCTGGCGGACCTGCCCATGGAAGCAGTGTTGATGATCGGAACGATCGCCTTTGTGTGCGCGGCCTCGCTGGCCCTGATCATGTACCAGGAGGTGACCGCTTTCGTGTTAAGCCTGGAAGGCTCACTGCTGTTCATTGCCGGGCTGGTCATCCTGGCGAACCAGAATCAGATCCTCTGGAAGCATATCCGCGATATGCTGATCGATAATCCCGTGTTTGCGCCGTTTGCCCTGCTGGCCGGGGCGATGACCGGCTTTTACTGGCAATCGGCTGAGTTGCGTCAGCGCGATGCGGGAACCTCCGCGTAGCCGTACCTGAGTCTGGCTCTTCCCCCGCCAGTCGCTCTACAATCCACTGGGGACGGAGCGAACGCGACACGGATAGAGGGAGCGGGAGTGTCATCCCTCTGTCTCTGTGTTCCCGCGTTTCCCTGTCCGCTTTCCGATTTTTCAGAGGTTACGAATATGGCCCTACCCGGACCAGGCGTGGTACTCGATAGTTTCGGTCAACCGGCCAAGGAGGCCCTGCAGGCGGCCGCGCGGCTGGCGTTTCGCGAGGTGGAACTGCCTGCCGTCGAGGGCGACGTGGACCCGGCCAACCTGTCGCGGACCGGCCGGCGGCACCTGTTGCACTACGTGAGCGGGCTCGGATTGCAGTTGTCGGCCCTGGGCGGCGACCTGGGCGGCGCACGCTTTGCGGACAGCGCGAGCCTGGAGTGGCGGCTGGAGAAGACCCGGCAGATCATCGAACTGGCCGCCGAGTTGAAGGTGCCGGTTGTTACGACGCATCTGGGGCGCGTAGACCAGCAGGCGGTGGAGCGCGGCCACGTGGCCGAGGTGGTTCGCGAGCTGGCGGACATGGCCGACCGGACGGGCACCTTCGTGGCCATCGAGACCGGCGGGGCGGATCCGGCCGTGCTGGGCAATCTGCTCAAGCAGGTGGGAGCGCCGGTACTGGGGGCAGCATATGACCCGGCCGGCCTGCTCATCGAAGGCTTCGAGCCGATGGCGGGCATGGAACCGCTGGCCGACCGGATTCTCAATGCGCGGATCCGTGACGCGGTAGCAGGCACCGGCTCGCGCCCGGGGCGCGAAACGCCGGTGGGGCAGGGACAGATCGATTTCGCGGAATACCTCGCCATGCTGGACCAGGCCGGCTACCGTGGCACGGCCTTCATCCGCCGGACAGACGCGGAACGGCCGCTGGACGAAGTGGCGGAGGCCAAGAGACGCATCGAACGCCTGATCCGCCGGTGAGGTTTTTGAACCGCGGAGCCGCTGAGTACGCAGAGGCCGCAGAGAGTTTTTTGAGCCACAGAGAGCGCAGAGAGTTTCTCAGGCCACAGAGAGCACAGAGGACACAGAGAGTTTTTTCTGGCCACCGAGGGCAGAGCGGACGCGGAAAGTTTTTTGGGGCCACAGAGGGCACAAAGGACGCGGAGAAGAAGAACCGCAGATAGACGCGGATGAACTACGGAAGAACCCGGATGATAAATTTGAAATTTCAAATGTGAGACCTGAAATTCAGAGCCTGCGTCTGTCAGCGTCCATCCGCAGTCGATTCTCCATTTGCAGTCAGTTTATCATCTCTCTGCGTCTCAGCGACTCTGCGGTTCAATGGAAATCTCTACGGCCTCTGCCACCTCCGCGCCCTCCACAGCCTGACGGGCCCGACGGCGTGATCACGCCTCTACTCCGGCAAAACGATATCGAGCACCTGTAACTCCACGCTGGTCCGGCCGTTGAACGTGTTCAGGATCGGCTCGAAGGCCACTCGGCAGCGGCGGCGGTCGATCAGCGGTTGACGCCAGTCCTTGCCGCCGAAGGCGATGGCTTTGCGGCGGTTCAAGCCATCGGAGAGGCAGAACTGCAGGTGGTCGCCGTTCTTGCCTACGCAGCGCGGCTCGCCATCGAGCTGAAGCCAGGTGGAGGCGAACTTGGGCCGGGGGTTGCCCTGGCCGTAGGGGGCCAGGCGGTCCAGGTCGCGCACGACAGGCTCGGTCAACTCGGCCAGGGTGACCTCCGCGTCGAGCCGTAAGGTGGGTTCGAGATCCGCCGGGGTGAGACGCTGGTTGGCCCGGTGGATAAAGGCTTCCGTAAAGGCGGCCAGCGACTCGCGCTTGATCCGCAGCCCGCCAGCCATGGCATGACCGCCGAAGCCCTCCAGGTGGGCGGCGCACTCGGCCAGCGCGGTGTGCATCTCGAAATTGCGGATACTGCGGGCGGAGCCCTGGCCCATGCCGTTCTCGAGTGCAATCAGGACCGTGGGCCGGTGATATCGCTCCACCACGCGCGAGGCGACAATGCCGATCACGCCCGCGTGCCAGCCGTCGTGGGCCAGAACGATTCCCCGGCAGGCGTCGGTGGCCAGCTTCTGCTCCTCGATCATCTCGCAGGCTTTGCGGAAGATTTCGCGTTCCAGCGACTGGCGGCGGCGATTCTGTTCCTCTAAATAGAGGGCAATCTCGCGGGCCCGCTCGGGCGTGGCCGTGGTGAGCAACTCGACGGCCAGATGGGCGTGGCCCATGCGCCCGGCCGCGTTGAGCCGGGGGGCCAGCCAGAAGCCGACGCGGTCGGAGTCGAGCTTGTTGTCCTCGATCCGCGCGGCCGAAATCAGGGCCTCGAGCCCGGGCAGCTTTGAATGGACCATGCCCACGAGCCCATGCCGGGCAATGACGCGGTTCTCCCCGGTGAGCGGCACGACATCGGCAATGGTCCCCAGGGCGGCCAGGCCGGTGGCATCCACGAGGAAATCGCGAAACTGCGGATTGACGCGGTCTGTCTGGCACAGTGCCTTGGCCACCGCCCAGGCCAGTTTGAAGGCTACGCCCGCTCCGCACACGTCGGGATTCGGGTAGGCCGGCTCGACGCGGGGGTGGACGATACAATCCGCGTCCGGCAGCTCTGGTCCGGGCGCGTGATGGTCGGTGATAATGAGCGTGAGGCCGATTTCGCGAGCGACTTTAGCTTCTTTGATGGCAGTGATGCCGCAGTCTACGCTGATGAGGGTGTCGGCCCCCTGGGCCTTCAGGTGGCGCAGGGCCTCGGCGTTGATGCCATAGCCTTCTTCGAGTCGATGCGGGATGTAATAGGACACCTGGGCGCCGGCCAGTTTGAGCAGGTGCCACAGGATGGCGGTGCCGGCGATGCCGTCCACGTCGTAATCGCCGTAAATGACGATCGTTTTTTTCTCGCGAACCTTGCGGGCGATGAGCTCAGCGGCGGCGGTGGAATCGGAGAGCGATTCAGGCTGGTGCAACGTTTTCAAGACCGGATTCAGGAAGGCGGCCACGGCATCGCAGTCAACAAGACCGCGATTGTGCAGCACTTGCGCCATCAGCGCGGAAATCCCCAGCCGTCGGGCGGCATTTGGACAATCCGGCCAGGGTGGGGCAACGATCCAACGCTTGGGCAAGTGAAGCCTCCTTGCACGCGAGGGCAATCCGTTGGGGCATTATACCAGACTGCAGGTTGAGCGGGGAATCACCGGCTGACGGTGGGATCAACGGGGTCTGGCAAATGATTATGCCCTACAGCGCATGGTGGCCCATTTTCTGTAGCGGCCGGGCCGGGTACCCGGCCCGGCC
>JAAXZI010000053.1 GCA_012719955.1 Phycisphaerae bacterium
ATTCACGCCCGCCGGCCGCGCCTCCGCGTCCGAAAATCATGCCCGCCGGTCCCCAGAACATCCCCGCCGCGGCGAAGCTTCAGGGGCCGCGCGTGGTCGGCTATGCGCGTCCGGATCCGATAGTTCGCCCCACGCCGAGAAGCTATCGTCCCGGCCCCGGCGGCGACTACACCCGCATGCCTCCGCCCGGTCCCGGCGGAATGCGCCGTTCGGGCACCCCTGGCCGCGCGCGTACCAAAGAGGAAGAGGAAATCGAGATCAAGAAGGCTCGCCAGCGGGCCAATCCGCGGCGGTCGGACAGCTCGCTGACCGAGGTTGGCGAACGTCTGAAGGAATGGAGCGACAAGGATCTGGCCGAGCGCGAGGAGCGTCTGCAGGCGGCCAGCGGTCGCGGCATTCACGCCCGCCGGACGCGAGAAACGGCCCGCAGCGACGGCGGCCATGCCATCATTGCCCCGCGCAAGACGAAGGCCGTGGTCAACGAGCCGGTGATCGCCCATGAGCTGGTAGCCGCCACCGGAATCGGCCTGAACCAGCTCTTTTACAAGTTCAAGAACGAACACGGCATGATGATCAGCCGCAACACGACCATTCCCTCCGAGCTGGCCCAGTTGGTCATGCTCGACTATGGCATCGAGTTGACGGTGGTCAAGCCCAAGACGGAGCTGGAAAAACTCGTGGAAGAGTTCGCCGCCCGCGAACGGAAAAACCTTCAACCGCGACCACCGGTGGTCACCATTCTGGGCCACGTGGACCACGGCAAGACCAGCCTGCTGGACGCCATCCGCAAGACCGCCGTGGCGGCGGGCGAGGCCGGCGGCATCACCCAGCATATCGGAGCTTACCAGGTCAATCGCGACGGACTGTCGGTCACGTTCCTGGATACCCCGGGCCATGAGGCGTTTACCGCCATGCGGGCCCGCGGGGCGCACATGACCGATGTGGTCGTGCTGGTGGTGGCCGCCGATGACGGGTTGATGCCCCAGACCATCGAGGCCATCAATCACGCCAAGGCAGCCAAGGTCACCATCGTCGTGGCCCTCAACAAGATCGATCTGCCGGGCGTGGATGTGAACAAGATCTACGGCCAGCTCTCCGAGGTCGGCCTGACGCCGGCGGAGTGGGGTGGCGAAACGGACGTGATCAAGACGTCGGCCCTTACCGGCCAGGGCGTCGAAGAGCTGGTCACGCACCTGTCGACCCTGTCGGAACTGCTGGACCTGAAGGCGGACCCGACGGTTCCGGCCAGCGGCACGGTGATCGAGGCCCAGATGCTGACCGGCGCCGGCCCGGTGGCCCGGGTACTGGTCCGCGAGGGCACCCTCAAGGTGGGCGATTTCATGGTGGTCGGTCCTGCCGCCGGCCGCGTGCGCATCATGACCGACGACAAGGGTCGGCGGATCCAGAAGGCCACACCGGGCACCCCCGTGCAGGTGGCCGGCCTCGACGAAGTTCCCAGCGCCAGCGACAACTTCTACTGCGTTCCATCGCTCCAGCGGGCCAAGCTCATCGCCGAGGAGACGCGGAATCGCCGCCGGCAGGAGTCGCTTACCCGTCTGGTCAAGCCCAAGACGCTGGATGATCTGTTCAAGCAGCGTGAGACGGGCAAGATTCCTGAGCTCAACCTCATCCTGCGGGCGGACGTACAAGGTTCTGTGGATGCACTGCTGAAGAGCCTCGGCGACCTGCCCAGCGATCAGGTCAAGCTCAACGTGCTGCACACGGGTATCGGCAGCGTGTCGGAAAGCGACGTGGTCCTGGCCCAGGCCAGCAAGGCGCTGATCGTCGGCTTCAATGTCTCGGCCGAGTCCGGGGCCCAGCGGATGGCCGAAGTCGAGGGCGTGGAGATCCGGCTGTACCGGGTCATCTATGAGCTGCTCGACGATATTCGCCGCTCGCTCGAAGGGTTGCTGCCCCGCGAGCAGAACGAGGAGAATCGCGGCAAGGCCGTGGTACGCGAGATCTTCCACGTGTCCCGGGTGGGCACGGTGGCCGGTTGCATGGTCACCGAAGGCGTCATTGCCCGGTCGAATTTCGTTCGCGTGATCCGCGACGGCCAGATCATCGTGCCGACCGCCGAGGACGTGAAGCGCAAGCAGCACCGGGCGCTGGCCTCCCTCCGGCGGTTCAAGGACGACGCCAAGGAAGTCCGGGCCGGTCTGGAATGCGGTATCCGCGTCGAAGACTTCGACGACATCAAGCCCGGCGACATAATCGAAAGCTACGAGGTGGTGGAGACCGCGAGGAAATTGTGACCGGAGATGAAGGACGCGTGATGATGGTGGAGCCGTCTTCATTCGTCCCTCGTCGCAGAGAAAAGTCATGGTGATCGGTGCTCTGAGCCTGAAGTTGGCCGTGTTCGGCTCGACCTCGCTGAAAGACAAGCGGCGGGCAATCAAGAGCCTGAAAGAACGGATCAGCGGGCGTTTCAACGTCTCCGTCGCGGAGATCGGCTCGCTGGACCACCGGCAACAGGCCGAGCTGGGAGTGGCCATGGTGGCCAACGATCCCCAGTTCATCCAGAGTAGCCTGGACAAGATCGTGGATTACGTGCGGCTCGACCGGGGGGCGTCCCTGGTGGACTATCACGTTGAGGTGTTCTGAGGCCATGAAGGATTCACGGTTCAGAGCCCGGGGTTTCAAGACCCGTGCGACCGCGGCGGTGAGGGGGGACGCAGGCTCCTGCCGCGGCGAAGGGCTCTTGCACAGGGGGCGTGTGCGATGAAATCCTATCGACCCGAGCGCGTCGCCAACGTCATCCGGGAGGTGGTCAGTGACGCCATCTCCACCAGGCTTAACGACCCGCGGATCGAACCGATGTCCAGCGTCACCCGCGTCGAGGTCAGCCCGGACCTGGAACACGCCAAGGTGTGGGTCAGCGTGCTGGGAGAGGCGTCCGTCGGTCGCCGGACCATCAGCGGCCTCAAGGCGGCCGCCGGCTACGTGCAGCGGCTGGTGGGGGCCGAACTTTCCCTGCGGACCACGCCGCATCTTACTTTCCACCTCGACGAGTCGCTGAAGAAGGCGGCCGAGACCATCCGCATTATTAATGAGAGCATGGAGGAGATCCGGCAGAAGGATGCCGCGTCACAGGAACACCAGGAGGGGAACGCTGACACGTCTTCCGGAGGCGGCGCATGAAGCATGGCAGCGAATACGCCAGCAAGGTGAAGCGGTTCTATCGGCAGCTCCTCAAGCAGTTCGGCAAACCTGAGATTCCAGCGCCGACCGATCCGATCGACCAGTTGATCCTGGGGATCCTGTCTTCCTGCACGACCGACCAGAAGGCCGCCGCAGTGTACCGTCGGCTCCGCGAACAAACCGTGGACTTGAACGAGCTGCGCGTGACCCCGGCCATGGAACTGGCGGAAATGATCGGTACGGGCGTGCCGCTGGCCCGCGAAAAGGCTCAGCGCATTGTGGATGCGCTCAACGCGGTGCGGCGCCGGCAGGACAAGATCGACCTTTCCTTCCTCCAGCAGCGGTCCCGGCGCGAGGCCCGGGAGTACCTCGAATCGCTGGAGGGAGTGGACAAGACGACGGCCGCATCGGTCGTGCTGTTCAGCCTCGGCGGACACGCCATTCCGGTGGACGATCTGATCCTCTACGTGCTGCGCCAGGAGGAACTGGTGGACCCCGCCGCGGATCTGCCCACGGTGCAGAGCTTTCTGGAGCGGAGCATTCTCGCGGAAGATGCGGCCGCATTCTCGATTCTTCTGAGCCGCTATGCCGCTCAGAAGGCCGGCCGGATTCCCATCGAGCGTCTGCGTCAGCTCCTGTCGCCACCGCCGCCCCCGCCCGCTCCCCCTCCGG
>JAAXZI010000054.1 GCA_012719955.1 Phycisphaerae bacterium
AACCTGCGCGGCACAGCGGAGCAGTGGATCAAGGAGGGCAAGAACGCGGTCAAATGGACCAAGCTCTCGTGCCACGATTTCGTGGACAACCAGGTGCGGCTCCAGTTGTTCGCCCTGGCGTACAACCTGGGCAACTTCCTTTAATTGTTCGGAAACACATTGGAGTTGGCGGGCCCGCAGGATGCTCCTGGCACATGCCTCTTGCTATCAACGCTGAAAGATTGTGAACCGACGAACGGTCTGCTCCGACGGTAGGTCGGGGGTGTCTCCACGGCCGTTTCGACCCGATAACGTCCCTTACTCACAGAATGAGGGGTTGCCATGGCTCGAGTTCTGATAGTCGAGGATGAGACCAGCCAGCGTTACCTCATCAGCAATCTACTGACCTGCCACGGCCATGAGGCAGTCGCAACCTGCGGCCCTCTGGACGCCGCCCAGGCAATCGAATGGTTCCGGCCGGACGTGGTCGTGGCCGACTACCACGCCGGAATCGACCAGACGGGGCTGGAGGCCGCCGAAACGCTGCGCGGCGTCCTGCCCAATGTGCGCTTGGTCTTCGTGACCCAGGAATCAAAGGAAATCCTCGAAGAGGACGCTCGCCATCTCAAGCCTTTCCGCGTGGTCAACCAGCCCTGGCATTGTCAGGATCTGATGGGCGCCGTTCAGGCTGAGCTGGACTGAGCGAATTACCCCGGATCAACCCCACAGGTCTTCTTCCAGGGCCGTGCGCAGCTTGCGCAACGCACGGTTCTGGATCTGGCGCACGCGCTCCTTGGTGACGCCGATCGCCTCCCCGACCTGCTCAAGCGTCTTGAATGACGCCCCCTCGGCAACGGCGTCCAGCGCGAACCGCTGGCGAATGACCTGCCGCTCCATGTCGTTGAGCGCGGCGCGGTTCTCGGCCAGGATGGCCGTGATCTGCTCCACGCAGTCGCCCTCCAGGCGTTGACGCTGACGTTCCATGTGATCGCTGCGCTCCAGTGAAGGTTCGAACTCCACGGGGAAGCGGTTGCGATAGCGCCCATTGCGCATCATCACCCGGCTGAAGCTCTTCAGGATGGCCCGACAGGCGTAAGTGCTGAACTTGAAGCCGCGGGAACAGTCGAATTTATCCACGCTGCGCAGCAATGCGAAGTTGCCCTCGCTGATCAGTTCGCTGAAATCCAGGCCTCCAGGACGGGCACGCCGGGCCATCGCCAGCACCAGGGGCATGTTCGATTCCACGATCCGGCACCGGGCGGCGCCGGCCAGGCGCGCCCAGCTCAGCAGTATCCGGAGTTTCTCCAGCGGCATGCGTTTTCTCCGATACCGCCGGAGCAGCTTGACCTGCCGCATGCGCGCGTAGTTGAACTGCTGGAACAGCCGCGTTTCCTCGTCCGGCGCCAGCACCGTTGTCGGCCCCGACGCCCACAGGCGCGGCCATTCGTCGGGCCGGGAACGGCCCATGCGGCCGAACAGGATCCGTTCGGCCGCCGGACTCCGAAAGCGGGGATGATCCACGTATTCGAGCGGTTCCTGCAGCAGGCGAAGAATCAGTTTCTGCGAATCCGCGTCAAACTGCGCCAGTTGTCTGGCCGTGGGTCGCTGAACGCTGGGCACTACCGACGTGCGCCGCGTTCTGTTTTGAACCGGTTCCAACACTGCCTGGACGGCACTGGAAGCCATAGCTCCTCCGTTGCAGGCGAAAGGCCGCATCAGTAAAAGAACATTAAGCTGTCGGCTCCGACGTCCCCAAAGAGCGATACCCTCGCGGCCGGCATGGCCGCGGGTCCGATAGCCCCCCGTGCAAGCTCAAACGAAGGTTCCACCCCGTCGCCTCCCTGCGGACGAGATGTCAGGCGATGAATTGCACTACCCCAAAGATATCACCTTCTACGTCCGGAAAGCAAACGAATTGAGTTTAATCTCACTCACATAAGGGGCTTTTTATCGGTCCCCCCGCGCCGGCAGGTCAAACTTGGCCCCGGGGGCCGGACAGAGCACAAGTCACGCGCGGCGAGACACGATACACAACAAGACGCGATATCGGCCGCTTGCGCGCGGTGTTCGCTCGCGGCGGCATAGTCTGGGGGTTGCCCATGCGCTGGTTGCGGCGACCGTGGTCGCTGAAAAACTTCGATGAGATCCCCCCCTGGGTCGGGTTGTCACTGGGGTTGTTGTACCTTGTGGCGGTCGTGGCCGTGGGCGGGGCCGCGCTTTATGTGCAGAAGCAGGAACTCGCCGAGACGCAGCTCGCCGGCGCTGCCCGCTGGTCAGAGTGCCTGGCTCGACACCTGGCCTGCGTCCAGAAGACCGATCCTCAGAGCCTGGCCAACGAATTGCGCCGCGCCGGCCGCGAAGACGGTGTGGCCTGGTGCGCCATCGCGTCGAGCGAAGGACGCTATCAGCTTCATTCCGACCCGGGTCGAGTCGGGAAACAGGTGGAGCATCTGGAAGTCCAGCCTTCGACCATCGGCAACGTGCAGATCGCAACCGATCCGGCCCAACCCCACGGCCGGATCCTGATCGTTCGCCTGCCTCCAGCCGCTTCCGGGCAGAAGCCCGAGGAACTGCATGTCGCGCTGGCCCCCCCGCCGTTCGCCTGGAACCGCTCGGGAATCTTGATCTGGGCCGGCTACATCCTGCCGGTGGTGTTGGCGCTGTACCTGGCCTGCTACCGGCTGTTCCGCCGTTCGGTGCGGCCGCTGGCCGCGATCCGCAAGCGGCTGGCTCATTGCAGCCAGCCCACCATCGAACAACTGGCCGCCCTGAGGCTGAACGACTCGTTCGATCAGATTTCCAGCTCCTGGAACCAACTGATCGACTTCGTCACCGAAATGCAGGAGCAGCTTCGCCGAACCCGGCTGAACACGGACATGACCGCCGCGATGGATGCCTTCCGCTCCGAGAGGCTGACCAACATCCTCATGCAGCTTCCCTTCGGCGTGATGGTCGTGGAAGCCGACGGCAGCATCTCGTTTGCCAACCGGGCCGCCGCGGGAATGGTAGGGAGCGCCGGCGAATCGCTGGAGGGCCGGTCCACCGAGAGCCTGTTCGACGAGGCGCTGCGGGCTTCGCTGCTCGCCGGACCGGGGCCGAACAGGGGCGCCGCGACGGGCGCCGGCCGATGGATCGACTACACCTTCAAGCGCCCGCACGGCGACATCACGCTGCGGTTCTGGTCGCTGGTCTCCGAGTTCGGCGACCAGGAGCACATCCTGTTTATGCAGGACATCAGCCAGGCCCGGGAAGCCGAACGGGCCCGCGACAGCTTCCTCTATCACATTACCCACGAACTGCGAACCCCGTTGACCAACATTCGCGCCTACGCCGAAACGCTGTCCCAAGGCGTGATCGACGACCCGCAGACCATCCGCGAGTGTTACAACATCATCATGGGGGAGACCCAGCGGCTGAACCGCCTGATCGAGGACATCCTCAACGTCTCGCAGCTTGAAGTGGGCTCGGCCCGCCTGAACCTCAGCGAAGTGGCTCTTGACGGCCTCCTGCGCAAAGTCGTGCAGGACATGCAGGGCAACGCCGACGCCAAGCATCTCGACCTAGTGCTCAGCCTGCCGGCCAAGACGCCCCGCGTGCGCGGCGACCGCGACCGGCTGACCGTGGTGCTGGTCAACCTGATCGGCAACGCCATCAAGTACACCCCGGAGGGCGGCCGGGTCGAGATCGACTGCACGCCTGAGAACGAACGGCTTCGCATCAACATCACCGATACCGGAATCGGGATCGCTCCCGAACACCAGGAGAAGATATTCGAGAAATTCTATCGGGTCAGCGATGAACGCGTGCAGGGCGTTCCCGGCACCGGGCTCGGGCTGGCGATCGTCAGGGAAACCGTGCGGCTGCATGGCGGAAACGTCTTCGTGAACAGCACGCCCGGCAAGGGGTCCACCTTTTCGCTGGTGCTGCCGGCTCAACCACTGGACGGCGGCCCGGCGGACGGCGTGGCCCGACAGGATGCATCGACGGAGAAAAAGTAATGGCCAGGATCATTGTCGTCGAGGATGACAGCCATATCACCCGCGTGATCTGTCTGTGGCTGCAACGCAACGGCCACGAGACGCTCAGCGCTGAGGACGGCAGGAAGGCCCTGGACCTGATTCGCCAGACCCAGCCGGACCTGCTGGTTACCGACGTGAATCTGCCTGCCATGGACGGGCTGGAACTGCTTCAAATGATCCGCGACCAGGGGCTGATGAGCAGCCCGGCCATCGTGCTCACCTCGCGCTGCGATCAGGCAGAGATCGAGGCCCGAGCCGACAGCCTGGGGGCGGTGGTACATCCCAAACCCTTTAGTCCTCTGCATCTCATGGAAGCGATCGAAAAGGCGCTTCATACCACGACCGGGCCGGACGCACCGGACGCGGTAGCCGCCTGCGATCTGCTGGGGAGTCCCAGAAATGGCTGAAATGCTCGAGAGCATGGCTGTAGCCGGTGAAGACTCCTGCTCGCCGGAAACGATCCGTCGCCTGGAGGCCGAAAACGACCGGCTCGCCCGCGAGAACGAGAATCTCGCCGACGAAGTCCTGCGCTGCTATGCACAGATCAACTTCGTTTTCGATCTCAGCGCCCAGATCGCCGGGCTGGCTGACCCCGCGGAGGTGCGCCGCCTGCTGCTCGTCAAACTGCATCACATGTTCGGCGCCGAGGGGGTCTATTATCTGTCCGCCGACCGCAGCATGCTCAAGCACGTCGGAGCGGACGGGCAGGCCCGCCGTATCTGGGCCTCCGGGCCGGATGGCTCCGCCGCAGACGGGTTCAAGCACGCCTTCGGCGTCGATCTGCCCCCCGAATTCGAACTGGCCTGCCGGCGGCTGGAAGAAAAACGCGGGGTCTTCGTCTTCGTCGACAGGGCCGACTGCACCACCGGCCATGGGGCTTCCATGTGGGGCCCGCTGCAAGGCGAGAAAGACACCGGTTTCGCCGCCGTCGGTCTGATCCGCCGGCGCCGGCCGTTCACCTCCGCCGACATGCTGCTGTTTGACGCCACGCTGACCCACGCGAACCACATCCTGACCAACCTGCTGCTCGTCGAACAGCTCAAGCGAACCAGCTTCGAGGCGGTTCGGGCCCTGGTGAGCGCGATCGATCAGAAGGATCCCTATACCGCCGGCCACTCCGAGCGCGTCGGCTTCCTGGCCAAGATCACCGGCGAGCACATCGGACTGCCCGCCACCGAAGTGCAGGAGCTGGAATGGGCCGGCTTGCTGCACGACATAGGCAAAATCGGGATCCCCGAGAGCGTGCTGAACAAGCCCGGCAAGCTCACCGACGAGGAGTACGCCATCATCAAGGGGCATCCCATGCGGAGCTACGAGGTGCTCCGGCCGGTGGCCAAGCTGGCCGGCGTGCTGGATGCCGTCCTCTATCATCACGAGAATCCCGATGGGACCGGCTACCCCAAGGGGCTTAAGGGTCAGGAAATTCCTCTGGCGGCACGCATCATTCACGTGGTCGATGTATTCGACGCCCTGACCTCCACGCGTTCGTATCGCGAAGCCTTCACCTTTGACAAGGCCATTGCCATCCTCAAGGGCGATGCCGGCACCAAGCTGGACGCCCGCATGGTGGCGGAATTCCTGGCCGCCTGGGCCCTGTTGCCCAAGACGCGTCCGGAGCAATACCAGCGTTGGTTCGGGAACACCAAGGAGAACTCGACATGAACGCGCCCGGCAACGCCGTCGAGCGATTTCCGCTTGTCGCCGGCCTGGTGACCACCGTGGCGGGCCTGGTTCTGTTTTGGGGCACCAGCCTGACGTTGATTCGCCTGACCGGCCTGATCCTGGCGGCCCTGGGCGTGATCATGGCTGTCGCGGAAGGGGTCTTGGCCCTGCGCCGTCGAAATCCCGCAGAGGTGTCAGCCAAGGAGTCGTTTCCGTTACCCTCCTCCCTGGCGACCAACGAATCCCGCCATTTGCTCACAGAACCACGCGACGCCGCTCCCGCCTGCGCCGACTGGGTCACGTTCAGCACCACCCAGCTCGTCGAGTCATTCAACAGCCAGTTCGATCGGCACGCCATCGGCGATACTCCCTGGCCGCTGTTCGATCGCTGGGTGCGCGAAGCGCTCAACGAGTTTCTCCGTGCCCGGCGCGTGCGCTGCTTCCACGTGACCGATGCGGCCCAGCGGCTGGTCTCACTGACCAATGAGCTTGAAGAGCCGCTCTGGCCCCCGGGCCAGTTGCCCGCACTGGTGGAACATACCCTGGGCAGCGGCCGACCCTACGTCCACGCCAGCCGGGCCAATGGAGATCTGATCAATCGCCTGGCCGAAGAATGGACGAATACCATGCTGCAGGCCACCGGCGTGAAACGCGCCGTGCCCCATTGGCTGTATCCGGTGCGGGAGGCCACCCACACGATCGGCCTGGTGCTGGTCGGCGAGTTGCCCGAGCCGGTGCGGGAAGACCCTCACGGCCTGGCCGTTCTGGGCGGCCTGTTGACCACCTTTTGGAGGTACGTCCGGCAAGCCGACGCCCTGGCCCTCGCCGAGCGAACGGACCGCACTTCCGGCCTGCTGACCCGCATGGATCTCACCGAACGCGCCCGCCAACTGACCACCGAGGCGAACCACGAATCCGAACCGCTCGTCGTACTCGCCCTGGCCGTGGAGGGCATCCGCCGGCTGGAAGACGGGGGCCACTGGGCCCTCAGAGATCGGCTGATGCGGCGAATCGGAGAACAGATGCGGCGGAGACTGCGCAGCGACGACCTCCTGGGACGATTCAGCGAGGATCGTTTCGTGGCCGTGCTCCGTCGGTTGGACCTGGCCCTGGGGCAGATCATCGCCGGCAAACTGCTGACCGACGTCCAGCGGCTGGTCCACGAACACCCGGCGCTGGAGGAGGCGGTGCGGATTCGCTGCGGGTTGTCCGATACGGGCACGGACCATTTCGAGGCCGCCGCCGGCCGGGCCTTCGAGGCCCTGCGCCGCGCCCGCATCGAGGGTTGCGAGACTCCCGTGGCCATGCCCGCCTGCCCGCAGTCGCAGATGCTGGTGGCCGGAGGTGTCTCGTGAAAGTCGATATCCAGCGCCTGGGCAGCGTCACCGTGATCTCCCCGCGCGGGGCTATCTCGCAGGAGGAGTCCGAGCATTTCGAGCAACTGCTCGAGGAACACCGCCTGCGAACCAACGGCCGCGTCGTGCTGGAATTCTCGCAGGTTCCGCTGGTGGACAGCCGGGCGGTGGAGGTGTTGTGGGATTTTGCCGACCGTCAGCGGGCCACCGGCCAGATGGCCAAGCTGGCGGCGGTGCCGGAGTTGTGCAGGGAGATTTTCGAACTGACGGGCGTAGCCCAGCAGTTGGACTTGTACGACTCTTCGGAGAGCGCCATCAGGAGCTTCATTTAGCGTTCCGTCGGGGCAGACGCGCCGTCCGGTCGCATGCGACGGACGGCACTTGGGAACAGGAACCGGCGTCATACACGGCGCCGCTGGACAACGGATATGCTCGCAGGCGGTAACAAGCTCGGCCAGATACTCGTCCAGTCCGGTCACATCACGGAAGCGGACCTGGAGCGCGCCCTCAATTCGCAGAAGCAGACCGGCGAGAAGCTCGGCGAGACGCTGGTCAAGCTGGGCGTGCTCTCGCAGAGCGCTCTGGTCAAGACGCTGGCCACCCGCCTGGGTGTGCCGGGCACCTACCTGCGCCATGGGCTCATCGATCCTGCGGTGGCCAAGCTCGTGGACCGCGAGGAAGCCGAGCGCCTCAGGGTCCTACCCATGTTCAAGGTGCGCAACCGCCTGATCGTGGCCATGGCCGAGCCCCAGAACCTGCCCGCCATCGACCGCCTGGCGGCCGTCACCGGCTGCGAAATCCAGCCGGTCCTGGCCCTTGAGAGCAACATCCGGGAGTTTGCCCAGAAATATCAGGCCGATGAGGTCGCCGTTGACGAGTTCCTGGTCAACCTGACCGAGAGCGACGTAGAGGTGGTCGAGAAAGAGGGCGTGGATGATTCGGCGGTGACCGACATCGACCGCATGGTCGAGGGCAGCCCGATCGTCAACCTCGTCAACCTGGCCCTGCTTTCCGCGGTGCGTGACGGGGCCAGCGACATTCACATCGAGCCCGACCGCAAGAAAACACGCATCCGCTACCGCATCGACGGCGTGCTGCGTGAACTCATGGCCCCGCCCGCCGGCATGCACGCGGCTATCGTCTCGCGCGTCAAGGTCATCGGGAAAATGGACATCGCCGAGAAGCGGCTGCCCCAGGAGGGCCGCGTGCACATCGTGGCCGAGAACCGCGAGATCGACCTCCGCGTGTCCTCCATGCCCACCATCCTGGGCGAAAAGATCGTGATCCGCATCCTCGACAAGAGCACCCTCAACACGGAGATGGAGCGGCTGGGGTTCCGGGCCGAGACGCTGGCGGTGTTCCGGCGCATGCTGCTGCGGCCCCATGGCATCGTGCTGGTCACCGGTCCGACCGGCAGCGGCAAGACCACCACGCTCTACTCCGCCCTGGACCTGCTGCGGTCGGTCGAACGCAACATCGTCACCATCGAAGATCCGGTGGAATACCAGCTTGACCTGATCAACCAGATCCAGACTAACGACGCCGTCGGCCTGACCTTCGCCCGGGCCCTGCGCTCCATCCTGCGTCAGGACCCCGACGTGATCATGGTGGGAGAAATCCGCGACGGCGAAACCGCCCGCGTGGCCATCCAGGCCGCGTTGACCGGCCACTTGGTGCTCAGCACGCTGCATACCAACGACTGCCCCAGTTCGCTGACCCGGCTCATCGACATGGGCGTGGAGCCCTACCTGGTGGCTTCAGCGGTCAACGGCATCGTCGCCCAGCGGCTGGCCCGCACGATCTGTCCGAGCTGCAAGACTTCGTACTATCCCTCACCCGCGGCGCTGGCCGATGCCGGCTGGGGCGACAGCCGGCCACGCGCCTTCCAGCGCGGCGAAGGTTGCCGGCAATGCCATGAGTCGGGTTTCCGCGGCCGGCTGGGCATCTACGAGGTCATGGAAATCGACGACCAGATCCGCGCGTTCATCCATGCCCGGGCCAGCGAGCAGGAAATCCGCAAGTACCTGGCCAGCATCGGCCATCTCGATCTGCGACAGGAGGGCCTCCGCATGGTGGAGGCCGGCCTCAGCCCGCTGGAGGAAGTACTGCGTGTCACGCATTTGGAGCAACAGGCGTCGATACGGGCCGAGATGAAGAAACAGACCGCCCCGGCGATGGAGCCGGCCATGGCGTGAAAGTGAGACGTGAGCAGTGAGCCGTGAGAACGGGACATTGAGGGTTCAGGGTTCAGGGATCAGGGGTCAGGATATGCGCCGCCCTGTGAGCGGCGGCTCCTGCGCCGTCTGCTCGTCTTCCTGGCCTCTCGTCCGTCCCGCTTTCGCTCTCTTCCACCCCTGCTGCTGGACTGCGCGGCGCAAGCGCAAGGGGAGGCGCTGAACATGCCTTTCCGCTACCAGGCCATCGATGCGCAAGGCAGGACGGTGACGGATGTCATCGACGCTCCCTCGCTGCGCGAGGCCGGCGACCTGCTCCGCGAGCGCCGCCTGTTCGTCACCCGCCTGGTGGCCACTGACGAGGCCGTGTCGCAAACCTCCGGCGGAACCACAACCGAGGTCAAGGCCGGCGGCAAACTCAAGGACATCGTCTTTTTCACGCAACAGATGTCCATGCTCATTCGCTCCGGGGCCCGCGTGGTCCAGGCGCTCAACGCCGTGGAAAGCCAGTGTCAGCGGCCCGGCTGGCGGAAAGTGGTGACCGAAATCCGCACCGACGTGGAGGCCGGCCGGCCGCTCAGTACCGCGCTGGCCAAGTTCCCCAGGCAGTTTTCGGCCGTCTACGTGAACATGATCTCCGCCGGCGAGGCGTCCGGCGACCTGGGCCTGGCTTTCGAAAGGCTGGCCCACTTGACGCGCCAGCAGCAGGAAATCCGCAACCGGGTCATCGGGGCCATGGCCTATCCCGCCTTGCTGGTGGTGTTGTGCACGGTCGTACTGGCGGCCCTGTTTACGTTCGTGCTGCCGCGTTTCGCGGAGATGTTCGAAACCGTCGGAGCCGAGCTGCCCGCGTCCACGCGCATGCTGATCGACTCCTCGCAGTGGGTCAGGAGCCACTGGAAGCTGGCCCTTGCGGGGCTGGCGATCGCCGCCGGCGGCGCAGCGTGGTTCCTGCGCTCTGAGCGAGGGCAACGCTGTATCTCACGGTTTACCGTACGCGTGCCGGTTTTCGGGCCCATCGTACGGAACGTGATCCTGGCCCGCCTGTGCCGGATCTGGGGCCAGCTCCTCGACAGCAAGGTGGGCCTGCTGGATGCGGTGCAACTCACCCGGGACAGCACCACCAATCTGGATTTCCGCGAATTGCTGGAGGCGGTGGCCAACTCCATCATCGAGGGCCAGTCCATCAGCGGGCCGCTGCTGGATTCGTGGCTGCTTCCGCGGACCTTCTCGGCCGCCATTGTGACCGGCGAGGAATCCGGCCGGCTGGCCGATTCGCTGCTGTTCGTGGCCAGTTGCCTGGAGGACGAGAACGCCCAGGTGCTGGCTTCGCTGAGTCGCGTGATCGAGCCCATCCTGCTTTCCATCATGGGCGTGATCGTGGGTACCGTCGCGATCTCCCTGTTCTTGCCCATGTTTGACCTGGCCACCATGGCCGGCGGGCCTGAGTGACGAGTCGTGAGGAATGGGTAATGAGGCTGAATGCCGAACGCTGATTGCTGAAAGCAGACCATGCTTGCACTGCTGACCAGAAACAGGACCTCGCCCATCGCGGTGGACTTCGGCGCCTGTTCCCTGCGCGCGGTTCAGATGATCCGGCGCGCCGACGGCTGGCATGTCTACCACTGGTTTAACGTGGAGACGGACCCGGTCTCAGCGGAGCCTCCGCCGATAGATTACGCCGCGCACCTCAAGATGGCCCTGGGACCGGGCGCCTTCGCCGGGCGGCGGGCGGCCATCACGCTGGCCCCGCCGGACCTGGAATACCGGCTCATTGATCTGCCCACCGCCCTGCTGACCCGGAAGGCCTCGGAGTTGCACGAGGCTCTCCAATTCGAACTGGATCGCCAGTTGCCCTGGCCGGCCAAGGACACCGAGATGGCCGCCTGGCCCGTGGGCGCCGGAAACGGTCCGTGTACCAGCACCATGGTGGCCGCGGCGCCGACCACCGCCATCCAGACCTCGCTGGATATTCTGGAAGCCCGGGACCTCGAATGCGTCCTCGCGGATGTGACGCCCAACGCCATCATCCGTCTGCTCGAACAGTCCTCCGACCGTTCGGCCGCCGCGAACCGCCGCAATCTCCCCGGCAAGGATGAAGACAACGTCCTCTGGGGCGCCCTGGACATCGGTTTCCGGGCCTGCCGGCTCTATCTCGTGCACAACAATCGCCCGGTCTACGCCCGCGTCCTGCGCGGCGGCGGGCGCGAGCTGACCGAGTCGCTGGCCCGCGGCCTGCACGTCGAGTTCGGCGTGGCCGAACAATACAAACGGCTGTATGGCATTCAACCGACGGATCGCGGCCTGCGCAGCATGGTCGGCGGGCTGGGGCGGGTCAGCGAGGAAGCTCTGCCGGGAATGCTCTACGCGATCCTGGCCCGTACGCTCGAAAACCTGGCCGTCGAGATCGAGAAGTCGTATCGCTTCGTGCTCGACCGAACCCCCTCCGCCATCACCGGCGGCCTCTATTTGCTGGGCGGCGGCGCCCGCCTCAAGGGACTCGCGGAAGTTCTGAGCCAGAAACTGGGCATTACAGTCCGCGTGCCGGATCCGGCGGCCATGATCCGCAACGCACAGCAGGGTACACCTTCCGGCCAAGGTGGCCCCACCGGCGGATGGCACCCGGCCTGCACGCCTATCCAATTTCCGGTCCTGGCCGTGGGCATGGGCTTGGCCATGCGGGAGGATATCGCGTGAGCCCGCGCATCAACCTCCTGCCACTGTCGTACCGCAAAGCCCGGGCCCGCCGGCGCCGCGTCCGCATTGGCGCAACCGTCGCGGTCGTGCTGCTGGGCGTTGAGGCCATGACGGGCATGATCCTCTACAGCCGCGGCGCCCGAACCCGCGAGTTGATGAACGCGGCGGCCGCCGCCCGGGAGGCCACCGAGGAAATCCGCCTGAAGATGAAAGACCCGGCCCAGGAAGCGGCCCGGCTTGACCAGCAGTTGACCCTGGCCAGGAGGCTGCGAACCACGCACCATTGGAGCCGCTTGCTGAGCGTGTTCAGCCAGGCCGCGCCCTCGCGGGTGGTTCTGACCGCCATCTCCACCGACCCGTCGCGATGGTCGCCCAGCCTGTCCCAGAGTGAGAAGGCCGTCACCAAGACGGGTGCTGGCCAGCCGCCCCCGAGCCTCCTGACAGGCCTGAGCTTACACGGCCGGGCGGCCGACTATGAGGACATGACCCGGTTCATCAGCAACCTGCAGAACGCCGGGGCCTTCGCCTCGCTGAGTTTGAAGCAGGCCAGGAGAGACAAATACCAGGAACGCGACGTCATCGTGTTTGAGCTGTATTGCCGCTGGCAACAGGACGAGAGAGTGCGATGAAGAACAAGCTGCCAATCAGGAATCTGCCCACCGAATGGGTGGCCCTGGGCTGCGCGCTGCTTGCGGCGGCCGGCCTCTACGCCGCGCTCATTCACCCGTCTCTGGCGTCGGTTTCGGCCCTGGACAAGGCGCGCCTGGATCGCGATGCGGCGGTCCGGGAGCTGGATGAAGCCCAGCGTCAGCACCAGGCCCTGCTGGTACGGATCACCGATCAGAAAAAGCAGCTCGACCTGCTGGGCGGCTCGCCTCCGTCGCTCGATGACCGGGAAATTCAACTCGCGCGGATTGCGGGGATTGCCCGCGAATGCCGCCTGGCCCTCGATCAGTATTCGCCCAACGGTGAGGTGGACACGCCGGATTACTCGGCCAGCTACGTGCAGTTCGCCGGGCGCGGCGCATTCCTCGACGTGTACGACTTCTTCCGAAGGGTCGAGGCGGAGATGGACTACGTAGACATCACGCATTTCACGTTGATCTCGGCGGCGGATCCCGCCAAGCCCGCCGACTCGACCTGTGTCTTGACCTGGTCCTGCAAGCTCAGCGGCATGCCCAGGACACCCGTTCAACCCGTAACCCCCAAGCCGACCATTGCCGCCGTAACCAGGGAGGTCGCGCTGCATGAACCGTAAGCGATGGATCTACGCGAGCGTGTTGGGCATTGCCCTGGTCGCATTCATCGTGGACCGGCTGTTCCTGGCTTCGCCCCAGGCCGCCGAGGCCAAGCCGGCATCGCCCGACCCCGGGGCCGCCCGCCCTGCACCTTCTCCGACCGACCGGCCGCAGAACGCGCCGTTCGTCAACGACGCCTCGCTCGCCTGGCTGGAAAAGCTGGCGCCTGCCGGGGCCGCCCGGGACATCTTCGCCTCGCCTGACTGGCTGGAAAGCAAGCAGGCCAACGCCCCAGCCACGACCGCCGGCGAAGAGGAGGAAGACTCCCAACCCGGATCGGCCGAAGCCTTTGAGGCCGCCCACCGGCTCCAGGCCACCACGGTCATGGGACGCGGTGGACTGGCGGTTGTGGACGGCCAGTGCCTCAGCGTCGGGGAGACGCTCGATGGCTTCCGCCTGGTTCGCGTGGAGGCCGGGCAGGTCGAGTTTCGCCGCGGTTCCCAGCGGGTCACGCTCTCGCTGCCGATGGCCCCCGCCGCCGACCAGAAAATCCCCCCCGTCCCCAGCAAAACGAGGCCCTCGCCGGCCAGGCCCTGACGGACCGCGCGCGAGGATGTAACCACCACGAGCCGCGGAGTCCCACACCGGCCCGAGCTCACACCTTGTCTTTTCCGGCCCCATCACTACATTGGCTGTCTCAGTGAGCAGCCTGAATGATGGAGACCACAACAACCCTGAACACGCTACCAGCCACCGTCGGTCCGCGCGACCTCTCCCCTGCACGCGAGGCTATCTCGCGCTCCGAGCCCTTCGGGCGGACGGGCATGGCCCTCATCGTGCTCGCCTTCCTGCTGGCCGGACACGCCTGGTCGCTGGACGCCGGCCTGTTCCTGGACGATCACGCCCACTATGCCAGCCTGCGCACCTATGACTGGTCCTTTCGCTCGGCGGTCGAATCCTCGCGTCTGGCCATCGTCGGCGAGGTGCTCGACCTGTGGGGCCGGCCGGCCACAGGGCTGAAATTCTTCCGCCCCATCGCCTTCTGGATCATGAAGGCCGAATACACGCTCGTAGGCTGGCAACCGGCCTGGATGCACGCGTTTTCGCTGGGCTGGCATTACCTGTGCGCCCTGCTCGTCGGGGCGTTGGCCATGCGCTGTTTCGGGCGGCGAACGTGGGCGACGGTAGCGGCCTGCCTGATGGCCATTCACCCGGCCCATACGGCCACGGTGTACTGGATCGCCTGCCAGACCGAATTGATCACCACCGCCCTGCTGCTGGCAGGCGTGCTCGCCTACGCCCGGTACGCGGGATGGGGACGCCCGGGAGAGGCATGGTTCCTGGCCTCCGCGCCGGCAGGTGCCTCCCCTGCCCTCCGGAACCCAGGGCACCCAGGCCAACCTTCCCCCGAATCTCGCCGTGGTAAGGGAAAACAAGCCGACGGCATTACCCAGATTGACCACGGACAATCCGCGGGTATCACTCAGGTGGACTACGGACAAGTCGAGGGCATCAGTCAGGTCAACTGCGACCAAGCCGAGGGCGTCACTCGGGCTCACGGCGGACAAGCCGAGGGTATCACTCGGATTGACTGCGAACAAACCGAGGGCACCGCTCGGGTTGATCGCGAACGAAGCGAGGGCATCACTCGGGTTGATCACGAACGAGCCGAGGGCAACACTTGGATTGACCGCGAACAAGCCGGATGGGGCACTTTCTCACGTTCTCACGTTACCACTTTCCCACCTTCTCACGTTGCCACCTTCCCACCTTCCCACTTTGCCACTTTCCCACTCGGCCTGCTAGCCATCCTCTGCTACGCCCTGGCCTTGGGCTGCCGTGAGAACGCCGTGCTGTTCCCCCTGGTCTGCTGGGCGGGAGACCGGCTCTGCGGAACCAGCCGGCCAAGGTGGCTGCGCTGGGACCACGCGGCCATGATCGCGACGCTGGGGGGATATTTCGTCCTCCGCACGGTGATGCTGGGCGGCTTTCAGATGCCTGTCCGGCCCTACGTGTTCCCCCACACCGACCCCGGGTTCGCCTACTTCATCGTCACCAAGATCGTCTACTACACCCTCGGCCTGTTCGGCTTCGTGCCGGTCATTCCCATGGGCGGGCAGGCGTTTTTCGCCACCCGGCCGTTAGCCTTCTACGGGGGGTTCGCCGCCATCATCGGGCTGTTGGTGCTGATCTGGGAAGTCTACCGCTTCCGGCGCTCCCTTCTGTGGCCGGCCGTGTGGATCGCCCTGCTGGTCGGGCCGACGCTCCCGGTGTTCGCCTCCAGCCACCATCTGTATCTGCCGGGCGTCGGTGCCGTCCTGCTGTTGACGGCCGGTCTGGCGGCACTGGGCGGACTGCTCCGCAAGGCCGGCCCTTTGCCCCGGATCCGGAAAATCGGATTCGGCGCGATCTTGGCCGCCCAAGCCGCCGGCCTGACGCTGATGACCTGGGGCAGCGGATTCGCCTTTCGGGCCGGAACGCGGGCCGAGGATGTGTTCGTCCGCGAGGTCATCGACCGGGCCAGGCCCCTCCGGGACGGCGATCATCTGTTCTTCATCAACATGCCTCTGCTGGCCTATTACGCGGTGCCGGCCATCGAGGCCGAAACGGGCCGGAAGGATCTCCAGGGGCACATGCTGACCTTCTCGCCGGATCTGATGAAGATGGAGAGCCCCGGCAGCGTCGAAATCATCGGCGATCGGCAGATCCGGGTGCGGGCGCCGGCCGGCCGGGCCTATTTCGAGGGTATCACCGGGGCCGCGCTGCTGGAGGTACTGGGCTTGCCCGCCGGCGTCGAGTGGCAGCCCATCGACGCCGGCATCTTTACCGTCACCCCTACCCGTTCAGGCCCCGGGGGCATCGAGGAACTGGTGTTCACCTTCGAGAAACCGATCGACTCGCCGGAGTATCACTTCTTCTTCGGCTCCCCGCAGTTTCTGGCCTATCCGCTGGAGGCTCTTCGCAGCCGGTGATCGACCCGCCAGACCCGATACCAATGCCGTCTCCAGTACGCCAGTTTCCCGGCGGAGCAGGCCGAAGCGCGAGACTCCTGGGCCGGAAAGGGCGCTAACAGCCGCCCGGCACACTGACCCGTTCCTTTAATGGGGCAACACGCGAGGCGCAGCAACCCCGGAACAGCAGTGGTCCTAATCACATGGTGGCGTGCATGGCGACGCGGGCATGGTCGTGGGAGACATGGATTCGAGTTCGACAACGGACCCTTCGATCACAGCCTCGTCTCGGACCTGCCCTGTCTCGCCGTTGACGTAGTACCGGGGAATGTAAGGGAACCGGTCCAGAATCGCTTCGACCGCCTCACAGATAACCTTCCGGCGACGCTGAGGCGAGGCGGATTCAGAGATCCGAAATTCGGCCCAGCCTCTCCAGATCATGAGCCGGGAGGCCGGATCGAACATGCGCAGGACCAGAACGCCGTGCTCGTGCTCAATATCCTGGTCGTACGCGTCCGGCAGGGCCTTGGAGCAGAGTCCATAGTCAATCCAGAAATCGACTGTTCCGGAGGTGGTAAGCACGAACCCGCGCTTCTCCAGGCTGCATTCGATAACGTGGCGGGTGTAATCCTTCACCTCGTAATAGGGTGCATGGGGATCCTCGGGGGCAGGAAAGAACCCGGGGCGCCAGACGAAGTTAGGGCCCAGCCCGCACAACTTGATCCCCGGCCCGTAGTCCGAGTCCACCCGCCGAAGCGAGCAACCGCTGAGAATCGCCAGGCCTATCGGCGCACAGGCAAACAGCCACCAAGTCGGAGCGTTGTGTGTCCGCATCGTGTCATCCCTCAACGTCAGCTAAGCCCGCTTGCATGCCCGCGGGCATGCGGCCAGCGTACCGCAACCCGCCTGCCTGGTCAAAGGCTTCAACCGTCACTTCAGGCCTGGCGGAGCGTCCCATGCCTTGTACCCGGCACGCCGGGGAATGATGCAGGCCGGACCAGGCTTCGATGGGTGTGCAATTCTTTGTGGCGGGGTGGCCCGGGGCCCCGGAGGGCGTGCATCTTGCGCGCCTTCAAGGCGGGCCGGATGCCCGCCCCCCCTGATACGGCCGGCCGCTTCGCCATAATCCTTTACCAGACCCGCTTCGACTTCTCTGCTGTTATTCCGCTTTTCACACCGGGCCGCCCCGGGTTTATAATGGCCTGATGGAACAGACCATCGCCATTCTCGATTTTGGAAGCCAGTACGCCCAGCTCATCGCCCGGCGGGTGCGTGAGAACCGGGTTTTCAGCATCCTGTGCCCGCCCTCGATTTCTCCCCAGAAGCTCCGCGAGATGAACGTCGTGGGGCTCATCTTCTCCGGCGGGCCGGCCAGCGTCTATGAGCCTAATGCCCCCCGCTGCGACCCTGCCCTGCTTGAGATGGGCCTGCCGGTGCTGGGCATCTGCTACGGCATGCAGCTCGCCTGCCAGCTCCTTGGCGCTCAGGTCAAACCAGCCCCCGCCCGGGAATATGGACGGGCCAAAATCGAGGTGCTGGATTCCAGCGACCTGATGGCCCACATTCCCTTCGGCTCGCAGGTCTGGATGAGCCACGGGGACATGATCCAGGCACTGCCGGACGATTTCATCCCTTTGGCCCGCACCGCTAACTGCTCGATTGCGGCCGTCCGGCACCGCAGCCGGCCACTGTACGGCGTCCAGTTCCACCCCGAGGTCACGCACACCCCCTGCGGCGGGCAGCTCCTGCGCAACTTCCTCTACAACGTCTGCGGATGCACCGGCACCTGGGAAGTCGGCAACTTCGTCACCGAAACCGTGCAGGCCGTCCAGGCCCAGGTCGGGCCGGATGAACGGGTGATCTGCGGCCTCTCCGGTGGGGTCGATTCAAGCGTCACCGCCGCCCTGTTGCACGAGGCCCTTGGCGATCGGCTGGTCTGTATCTTCGTGGATAATGGCCTGCTGCGCAAACACGAAGTCGAACTGGTCGAGTCCACCTTCCGCGGACATTTCAAAATCGAACTGCATACCGTCCGCGCCGGCGAACGCTTCCTGAAGCGGCTGGCCGGCGTGACCGATCCGCAGGAGAAACGCCGGCGGATCGGCCATGAATTCATCGATGTGTTCAAACAGGAAGCCCAACGCATCCCCAACGCCCGATTCCTCGCCCAGGGCACGCTTTACCCCGACGTGATCGAATCAGGGCACGGCCTGGCCGGTAACGCCGCCAATATCAAGCTCCACCACAACGTCGGGGGGCTTCCGGCCGAGCTGGGCTTCGAGCTGATCGAGCCGTTGCGCAACCTGTTTAAGGACGAGGTGCGCCTGGCCGGCGAACACCTCGGATTACCCGAAGACATCGTCTGGCGGCACCCCTTCCCCGGCCCCGGACTGGCGGTTCGCATCATCGGCGAGGTGACCCCCGCGCGCGTGGCCCTGCTGCAGGACGTGGACGAAATCGTCATTGACGAGATCCGCTCAGCCGGCTGGTACCGCAAGATCGCCCAGGCCTTCGTCGTCCTGCTGCCGGTCAGCGCGGTGGGTGTCATGGGCGACGGGCGAAGCTATGAAAACCAGCAGGTGGCCGCCGTGCGGTTCGTCGAAACGACCGACTTCATGACCGCCGACTGGACGCGGATCGACTACGAAGTCCTGGCCCGCATCTCCAGCCGGATCATGAACGAGGTGCGCGGCATCAACCGGGTGGTGTACGATATCTCCAGCAAGCCGCCGGCAACGATTGAATGGGAATAAGAACTGCGAGCTGAAAACTGAGAACTGAGAACTGGCCCAAAGGTTCTCCTCCAGCGTAGAAGAGACTACCATAAGGTGGCTACGCCGGGTTTCACTGTTTTCAGAGGCCTCTATGCATCGCCTCCCTCGTCGAATCGGCATTTGGGTCGTTCTTACCTGCCTGCTGGTCTCCGGTTGCGCTCCACAATTTAACAGCTCGCGGTTCATCGAGCATATCGCCGTCCTGGCCAGCGACGACATGGACGGGCGCGGGCTGGGTACGCCCGGCATCGAGCGGGCGGCCGAGTACATCGCCCACCAGTTTGAACAAGCGGGCTTGCGTCCGGCCGGTGAGGAGGGGACCTGGTTCCAGAAGTTTGAGGTCACGCTCGGCCAGGAGATCGGCCGCGAGCCGGTTCTTGCCGTCAGCGGCGCCCCCGGCCAGGCCGTTCCGGGGAAAGACTTCGTGCCCTTCCCCTTCAGCACGGCGAAGAAGTTCGAAGGGCCGTTGGCGTTCGTCGGCTACGGCATCACCCATGATGACGAACAGTACGACGACTACGCGGGCTTTGATGCGGAGGGCAAGGTGCTGCTCATGTTCCGCTTTGAGCCGCACGCCAAAGATCCCAAGGCCAAATTCGGCGGCAAAAACCCCTCGCGGCACGCCACCTTCAGTACCACGGCCTGGCTGGCCCGAACCCGGGGCGCGGCCGCCATCCTGGTGGTCAACCCGCCTTTGCATCACGGCGAACGCGACACGCTGTTCGCGTTCGACTCCATCGACCATGTTAAGCCCTTCGGCATCCCCATGATGCACGTGAGCCGGGAGTACGCCAACCGGCTGCTCAAGGCCGCCGGGGCCGAGGACCTGGTTACCTTCCAAAAGGCCCTCGATGCCCGCAAGCAACGCACCATGGATCTCAAAGGCCTGGTGGCGCGCGGCGATCCGGGCCTGGTAAAGCGCACGGTAACCACCCGCAACGTGCTGGCCGTCCTGCCCGGCAGTGGTCCCGATGCGGATGAGCACATCGTCATCGGCGCGCATTACGATCACATCGGCCGGACCACGCCGCGCAAGCGGGCGGGAGCCGGCCCCGTGGTCCCGGAGGTTCATAACGGCGCCGACGACAACGCCTCCGGAACCGCCGGAATCCTCGAACTGGCCCGCATCTTCGCCCTGCGCGGCGCTCCCAATCGCAGCCTGCTGTTCATCGCCTTCAGCGGGGAGGAGTCCGGCCTGCTGGGCTCCGCCCATTACGTGGAGAACCCCACCGTGCCGCTGGAGCAGACCGTTGCCATGATCAACCTCGATATGATCGGCCGGCTGCGCTACAACCGGCTGGAGGCCTTTGGTACGAACACCGGCACGTCCTTCCAGCGGTTGGTCACCCATCACGCGAGGTTGATGGGGTTCCATCTCAAGGCGTCCGGAGGCGGCTTTGGGCCCAGCGATCACACGTCGTTCTACCGCAATGAGATCCCGGTGCTGCACTTTTTCACCGGGATCCACAAAGACTATCACATGCCCAGCGATGACACCGAGACGATCAACGCGGAGGGCGGCGCCCGCGTGGTACACCTCGTCTACAACGTGGCCCATGCCCTGGCCAACGCGCCGGCCCGGCCCAGGTATGTGGCCGTGGCCGAAAAGCCGACGCCGCGGACGGGCCTGAAGGTGCGCCTGGGGGTGATGCCCTCCTACGCCGAAGATGACCAGCCGGGCCTGCTGATCGACGGCGTCTCCGCCGACAGCCCGGCCGAACAGGCCGGCCTCCAGGAGGGCGACCGCATCCTCAGTATCGGCAACGTGGAAGTCAACGACGTCTACGGGCTCATGGAGGCCATGAACCACTACAATCCCGGCGACGAGGCCAAGATCCTCATCCTTCGCAATGGGAAACGCGTTGAGGTGGGCGTCACGTTCGAAGCGGCCAAGAAGGGGTGAGGAAAAGGCCGAGCCTTTCTGGTACACTCGTCAGCGAGAAAACATGTTGCTCGACCAGCTACAGCCCGTCAATGAGAGCCACCAGGCTGCGCTCGCCAGCTTCGATGGACGCCTGCGGGAGGCGGAAATGTTCCACTCAGGCACCGGCCAGGTTCATAAGACGCTCGAGGCACTTGTTTCCGATCTGGACAAGGCCGGCATTGACTATGCGATCGTTGGCGCCATGGCCTTGAACGCCCACGGCTATCCGCGGGAAACAACCGACGTTGATGTCCTGGTTCGGCCAGAAGGCTTGGACGCGTTCAAGAGCAAGTATGTGGATCGGGGTTACCGCCCCGCTTTCCCGAACGCCCGCAAGAGTTTTCGGAATACGAACACGGACGTAAAAGTTGAGTTCATCACAGCAGGCGAGTATCCCGGGGACGGTAAGCCCAAACCGGTAATCTTTCCCGATCCGGCTGCGGTGGGGGTGGTGATTGGGAAGGCAAAGATTATCAGCCTGCCCAAGCTGGTCGAATTGAAGCTGGCCTCCGGAATGACCAACCGGGCTCGGCTGCGCGATTTGGCCGATGTCCAGGACCTCATCAGAATCTTGAACCTCGACGAATCCTTTGCGGATTCTTTAGACCCCTACGTGCGAACAACGTACTTAGACCTTCTCGAGGCCGTTCGTACAGAACACAGGCCCGAAGAATGAAGCGCGCCATCATCATCGTCGATCACGGCAGCACGCGCGAGGCCGCCAATCGCATGCTGGAAGACCTCGCGGACGTGGTGCGACAGCGCACCAGCGACCCTGTTTACCCAGCGCACATGGAGCTTGCCGAACCGACGATCCCCCAGGCATTCGACCAGGCAGTCGCCGACGGGGCCGATTTCGTGTTCGTGTTCCCTTACTTCCTCTCCCCCGGCCGGCACAGCCGAGAGGACATCCCCCGCATATGCGCCCAGGCCGCCGCACGCCACCCCGGCATCCGCTGGCACTGTTCCGGACCGATCGGCCTGGACCCTCTCATGGCCGACCTCATTCTGCACCGGGTCCGCGCCTGCGAAGAGCACGGCCTGAGCTGCCAGCAGTGCCCGGACCAGCGTTTCTGCCATCCGGCGGACGTCGAATGACCGTTTGCGTGTAGCGGCCGGGTTCCGTGCCGCCCATTGTCCGTGGGCCCCCTCCCGTGGTAGCGGCCGGGCTTCGTACCGGCCGTTCTCTATCAGCCGTGTGCCACTGTTCTTGTGCAGCGGCGATAGCCCCCCGCCCTGGCACACATGCCCACATGCGACCTATGCCCCTCAGAACAAGGCCATCGGAGGCTGCCGGTCGGAGCACAATCGCCTGCACCAGAGTTGACTTGCCCTCTCTACCGCTTACCATGACCCCCTGTGAATTTCGGAAAGTGCCATGAGTCACCCTAAATCGTGTGAGATTGAAGTTCGCGTTCGCTATGCCGAGTGCGATCCGATGGGCTACCTGCACCACTCGAAGTATTTCGAGTACTTCGAGATGGGCCGGACGGAACTGCTGCGGCTCGCGGGGATTCGATATCGCGATCTCGAGGCCAGGGGCGTGCTGTTTCCCGTGGCCAAACTTGAGTGCCGGTTCCGCCGGCCTGCCCACTACGATGACGTGCTCCGGGTCGTGACCCGTATCACCCGCCAGACCCGGGCCCGCATCGATCACGAATACAAGCTCTACCGTGACGACACCCTGATCTGCGAAGCGACCAGCACACTGGCCTGCGTCAACCGGGAGGGACAACTCATCCCCATCCCGGACGAACTGATGCCCGACAACGAGAACTGAACCCCGAGTACCGAGAGCCGCATGGCCGTTCTTTGTCAACTGGCAAACCCTGAACACTATCGTCCCTTTGACTGGAGCCTGGTGGCCGACCCGGCGGACCTGGCGTATTGGCTGGGGCTGTTCGCCGGCTTTCCCCGGCGCATTGAGAAACTGCTGCGCGCGGACGGCCTGGCCGGAGCAGACTTCGAGTCCCGCTGGCGCGCTTTTTGCGAGGAATACGCCGCCGGCATGGCCCGCTGGCAGGCCGATCCGCTGGCCGGCGGCGAAGTCACCACCATCGCCTTGTGCGAGTTCCGCCAGGCCATGCTGATCAAGCACGGCTTCCCCGATCCTTACGCCGGCATCAAGGCCCGCGAAAACGAGGCGGCCGCCGAATTGTACCCCGGCGTCATCGAGCGGATCGACCGCCTGCCCGCCGAACAGCGCTGGGAGACCCTCCTGCGGGCTCTTTTTGCTGGCAACATGTTCGACATGGGCTCGCCCCTGACCATCGACCTCTACCACACGGGTGGGATCGACTTCCTGGCCACGCTGGACCGCATTCCACCCCGGCCGTGGTTCATCGACCACGCCGACGCCCTGCACGAGCGGCTCTGGCCGAAACCAGCCTGGCGACAGATCCTCTTCTTCGTGGACAACGCCGGATCGGACATCGTGCTCGGGGCGATTCCGGTCATTCGCGAGTTGGCCCGCCGGGGGCCGCGCGTGGTGGTGGCGGCCAACACGACGCCGGCGCTCAATGACATCACCATCGATGAACTGAATGTCCTCCTGCGTCGCCTGGCGGAGGTGGATCCGGTGCTGGCCGGGCTGCTGGAGGACGGCCGGATCGCGACCGTTGCCTCGGGATGCGGCATTCCGCTGATCGATCTGAGTCGGGTCAGCGACGAGTGCAACGCGGCGGCGGCGCAAAGCGATTTAATCGTGCTGGAGGGCATGGGCCGGGGGGTAGAGAGCAACTGGCGGCAGACGTTCAAGTGTGACGTGTGGCGCGTGGCTCTGCTCAAGGACGAGTCTGTGGTCAAATGGGTCGGCGCCCACTTGTGGGACCCGGTGTGCCGGTTCGATCCGGCGCCAACCGCTCATTGAAGCTGGCGCGGGTGGCCCACCTTCTCCGAAGGTGGGTTCACGATTTTTTCCGCCCCAGACGTGTCCTCTACCCACTGATCACCACAGGGTAAAGAAATCGTGAACCCAGGTTCGAAGAACCTGGGCCACCCTACCAGTCACCTGCTTCCGATCAGAAAGGATCGAAGACCCTGGCGCGGGTGGTCCATCTTCTCCGAAGGTGGGTTCACGATTTTTTCCGCCCCAGACGTGTCCTCTACCCACTGATCGCCACAGGGTAAAGAAATCGTGAACCCAGGTTCACAGAACCTGGGCCACCCCACAGGTCACCTGCTTCCGATAAGAAATGATCGAAGGCTCTGGCCGACCCGCCCCGCCGATTCGCGCAATCGCCGTTTTTCCCCCGCATCAAACACCAACCCGGTCAAGCAGGCCACGGCCATCGCGGCGGCAACGATCGCGGCAACCAGCCCCGCCGACCGCAACGTCAACACGAACCCCACGGCGATCAGCAACAGGCTCCCGCGGTCCAGGGGCCTCCGCTCCGCGAGGATCAAGACCAGCATCGCGGCCAGGGCCATGCTCATCCCCGCCACACC
>JAAXZI010000055.1 GCA_012719955.1 Phycisphaerae bacterium
GTTCTGCCCTCGCTTGCGCTTCGGGCTCAAAGTTGCTTCGGACTCAGAATCGCTTCGGGCACAATTGCGAGGCATTCCGATAGTAAATCCTTGTAAATTCATGGCTTATTGGGATTATTGGATTGCCCGCCACGCCCGCTTGACAGGCTTTGCCGATATGCTATACTTACATGCCCGTCGTGGATATTAACGACGGTAAACGAAGGTTGCCTCCCGAAGGTGGCGGTGCCCGTCAGCAGTGGCGGGTTTTTTAACCGGCACAGAGAATTTGGGTCGTGGGGGTGACCGGCAGGCTTTCTCAAGCCGGTTCGGGTCTTCGGTGGCAACGCCGAAGGATTGGTGACGAGCCAACTGATGAGCCGGCGACAAGCCGATTAAAAAATCTGAAAAATGCCCGGTCAGCTTCGAAAAAGACTGTTGACAAGCCGGACCGGGATGCTAAGATACCGAGCCCTTCGCCAAAGGGAGTGAGATGCTCCCCACGCGAGGGACCTTGGAATGCTCTTTGACAAGTGAACAGTGTGAAACTACCGCCGTGAGAACGTGGGGTGGCGGCCGGGTGTTTGCAAGGCACTTGGTCGCGACCCAGATCCACAATAGTCGTTCGGCTGGACTGCCAGTACGGCCGAATGGCAAGGTGTGAAATCAGGGGGCGGTCGAAACAGCCCGTGAGGGCGCACGTCGACCGGTCCCGGAATGGCACGTTCTCGCAATTAGTGAGAAGTGATGCCCAGCGTAGCCTGCGTAAGCAGGCGAAGCCAATTCCAAACTTGCACGAGTGGCGGATGCGAAAGCGTCCGTTGCTCTTAAAGTGAAGAGTTTGATCCTGGCTCAGAACGAACGCTGGCGGCGTGGCTAAGGCATGCAAGTCGTACGGGGCTGGATCGGTAGCAATATCGGTTCAGTTCAGTGGCGGACGGGTGAGTAATACATAGGTAACGTGCCTTGTGCTCGGGGATACCGTCGGGCCCGCAAGGGTCCTTTGCGAAAGTGACGTTAATACCTGATGACGTCTTTGGGTCGCATGGCTCGAAGACCAAAGGTGGGGACCGTAAGGCCTACCGGCACGAGATCGGCCTATGCCCTATCAGCTTGTTGGTGAGGTAACGGCTTACCAAGGCTCTGACGGGTAGCCGGCGTGAGAGCGCGACCGGCCACATCGGGACTGAGACACTGCCCGGACACCTACGGGTGGCTGCAGCAACGAATATTCCGCAATGGGCGCAAGCCTGACGGAGCGACGCCGCGTGGAGGATGAAGTCCTTCGGGATGTAAACTCCAATAGTTTGCCAGGAAGCAACCTGGCCTAATACGTCGGGAAGTTGACCAGCAGACGAAAGGGGCGGCTAACTCCGTGCCAGCAGCCGCGGTAAGACGGAGGCCCCGAGCGTTGTTCGGAATCATTGGGCTTAAAGCGCGTGTAGGCGGGCCGGTAAGTGCTTTGTGAAATCCCCGGGCTCAACCCGGGAATTGCTTGGCATACTGTCGGTCTTGAGGCAGGTATGGGTCACTGGAACCTTAGGTGTAGCGGTGAAATGCGTAGATATCTAAGGGAACGCCGGTGGCGAAAGCGGGTGACTGGGCCTGTCCTGACGCTGAGACGCGAAAGCGTAGGGAGCAAACGGGATTAGATACCCCGGTAGTCTACGCCGTAAACGATGCGCACTAGATTCGAGGACCCCTGACGGTCTTCGGGTCGAAACAAAAGCGTTAAGTGCGCCGCCTGGGGAGTACGGCCGCAAGGCTAAAACTCAAAGGAATTGACGGGGGCTCACACAAGCGGTGGAGCATGTGGATCAATTCGAAGCAACGCGAAGAACCTTACCTGGGTTTGACATGGTTGGATGGTCGCCTCGAAAGAGGAGTGATCTGCCCGCAAGGGTGAAACAACCACAGGTGCTGCATGGCTGTCGTCAGCTCGTGCTGTGAAGTGTCGGGTTAAGTCCCTTAACGAGCGAAACCCTTATCGTTAGTTGCCAGCGGGTCATGCCGGGAACTCTAACGAGACTGCCGGCGTTAAGCCGGAGGAAGGTGGGGACGACGTCAAGTCATCATGGCCTTTATGCCCAGGGTGTCACACGTGCTACAATGGGGCGTACAGAGCGAAGCAAGACCGTAAGGTGGAGCAAATCGCAGAAAACGTTCCTCAGTTCGGATTGGGGTCTGCAACTCGACCCCATGAAGCTGGAATCGCTAGTAATCGCGTATCAGCCATGACGCGGTGAATGTGTTCCTGAGCCTTGTACACACCGCCCGTCAAGTCATGGGAGCTGGGAGTTCCCGAAGTCGCCACGATTCGGTGGTGCCGACGGAAAGCCCGGTGACTGGGACTAAGTCGTAACAAGGTAGCCGTAGGGGAACCTGCGGCTGGATCACCTCCTTTCTAGGGGATAACCTAGACGGAGTCGATCGCGGATCCTAGACTGCCTCGCTTCGGTGAGGATCAGACCCGCATAAAAAGGTCGACTCCAGGAAGTCAGCACGCTCTCGGCGTAGTAACCGGTTCATGTGAGCCGGAGGCTACGCGGTGGATGGAGCGATCCATTCGCCCGGCGGATGAACACACTGTTTACTGATACACAAAACGAGTCAGGCTTTGCCTGGCTCGTTTTTTTGCGCGCTGGGCGGTTTGCCGGTTTGTCGCCGCCGAAGGTGCCGGATATGCTCTTGCCTGCGGCCGGTGCATCCTGTCGCCCTCTCGCGTGTCCGAAGTAGTGCGGGAGGTTGGGGGTTGGTGCTGTTGCTTTTTATGCAGACGGAGCTGTCCCGTGTCCAAGTCACGTCGTCGAAAGCGCCCCGCAGTGCCGGATGCGGCCGTTCGGTTCAGGCAGCCGACGGTCCCGCCAGTCGCCCCGGAACCTTCACCACGGCCTGCGTCGGTGGATGTGAGCAGGCCCACCCTCCAGTTGCCGCCCCCGGGCATGGCGGTGCTTCCCTCTGAGTTGATGGCCCGCCTTCAACGGCAGTGGATCTGGTTCGTGCTGCTGGCGATCCTGTGTTTGCTGCTGGCCGGTTCTTCCATCACCGGCTGGATGTTGTATATCCGCCTGGCCCGCCAGCAGGGCACGTCCCCATCGGAAGTGGCCGGGCTGGAGACCCGGCTGGCCCGCCTGCAGGATGAGTTGAATCAGCGGCAGGCCCGGCTCGAAAAGGTCGAGAGCGAGCTGGAGGCGACCAGCAAGGCCCTCGACAAGGCCGAGGCGCTGCTGGCCGGCGCCGACGTTCTGCGAAGCTCCGACCGGTCGCGGGTGGCCGACGCTGAGCGCGGGCGGGCCGATGCGGAGGCGCGGGCCGAGTCCGCTGAGCGGACCAAACAGGAGCTGGAAACCAGGCTCGCAGCGTCGGAGCAGGCCCTGGCCGAGCTGAAAACGAAACTTGCCGCCGCCGAAGCCGCACGGACGACTGCGGAGGAGAAACTCGCCGCAGCCGAGACCGGGCGGGATGAGGCCGTAGCCAAGCTGGCTGGCGCTGAGTTGCGGGCCGGCGAGGTCCAGCGATCGCTGGACACCCTCAAGGAGCACGTCGCGCGACTGGAGGCCGATGTGCAGCGCTACCGCGACGAAGCGCGCGATGCGCGGGCCGATGAGCGCGCGGCCGTCGCCAAGTGGCAGGAGGCGATCGCCGCACGGCTTTCCAATGACAGGGATGCGCCTGCCGGGCCGGTTTCAACCATTCGACCGGCGGATGATGAAGTGAACTCGGGGGCGTCGGCCGCATCGTCCGTGACGCAGGGCGCTCCGCCCGTTCAGAAATCGACCGCATCCTCAGCAGATTCGGCCGCTCCTTCAGCCCCGCCGGCCGCTTTTCCACCTCCTCCGGCCAGCAGACCGGCTGAGCCTGTCGAGGGGACCCTGATGGCCGCCGTCGTGGGCCGCGACCCATCGGCCGCCCGTCCCGAGTCGGACGAGGATCCCATGCTGAGGGACGGCACGCCCATGGAGATGCGCGGCTGGGGCGAAGCCATGATTGTGGGCGGCAACCCGGGCCGGGCGGTTGAGCTGCTCCGCAAGGCCGTTGAGAAGGGCGGTGAGGGAGCGGGGTATCAGAAATCACTGGGCTGGGCCCTGCTGCAGGCCGGACGAAAAGAGGAGGCCAAGGTCGTCCTGGAAGCGGCGCTGGCCGGTTTCGAGGACTGGCCCGCCACTTCGGACAAGGCCAGCCCCGATCATTGGACGGCGGCTTTTCTGTTGGGCAAGGTGCCTGAGGACGAATACACCCGCAGGTACAATCGCGTGTCGATGCTTGGATACCGCCTCGATTGCCTGCCCTGGTTCTACGTGGGCCAGCGGAGGGAAATGGAGGGCCACCGCGAGGAGGCCATCACCGCTTATCGGGCCTGCGTCGAGTTGGGCCAATTGCCGAACGCCTATCCGATCTGGAGGTGGGCCAACCAGCGCATTGAGATCCTCTCCAGCCTGCCGACCAGCGCCCCGGCGCAATAACGTCGCGTGCGGGCGGCGGAAACTTGAGCGTGCTCAGTAGCGTTTTGCAGACAGGATTGTTTGCCGGGCAGCCCTCCGCCGGCTCCTCTCGCCGGGACCACAAGAAGCCGGTCGGCCGCGAGCTCTCGCGAGTGTGCTATAATAAAAACTCAGCGGAGTGGGCAAGGCGATCGCTCGGTCGGCCTTTGGGGCAGGCCGGGAGGAAAGTCCGAACTGGGCAGGGCACAGTGATGGCTAACGGCCACCCGGCGCGAGCCGAGGGAAAGTGCCACAGAAAACATACCGCCGGCGTCCGGCACTCGAACCGAGCCCGAGGCGCAAGCCCAGGCCCGGCTCCCGTGTGAGCCCCGTCAATGGCGGGCGTCGGTAAGGGTGAAAAGGTGCGGTAAGAGCGCACCGCGGCACGGGTGACCGTGTCGGCAGGGCAAACCCCACTGCCAGCAAGCCCAAATAAGCAGCGAGAGGCGGCCCGTCTCGTTTGAGCTGCGGGTAGGGCGCACGAGCGGCCGGGTAACCGGTCGCCTAGATGAATGATCGCCCTCCGCCTTCGGGTGGATGACAGAATTCGGCTTATTGCCCACTCCGCTTTTTTTGATTCTTACCAGGTTGCGAGCCCTTGGGCAGGCCATCTCCTGCCGGGGCTCGCATTCTTTTCTGAACCCAGGAGAGGCTGGTGCTTGTGGACTTGCTGAGGTCAGCGAGTAAACCCGGCGCCGCCGGCAGTGCTGCCGCCGCTGTGGCTGGGTTCGGCGTCCGGCGGCGTGAGCCTGCTTCCCACCTGGTGGGGAGGTGCGGCGGTAGAGAATCCGTCTGCCTGACGGTTATGGCTTGGCCGGTTTGCCGTGAAGAGAAGATCCCCGCCTCGTCGGTTCCGCGCCCGGCTATCAGCGCTTGCCGCCGTGGTTTGCCGTTGTGCCGGATCCTGACTCATACCGATGCCTGTGCCGGGCGCGAGATGCACGCAGCCCTGGGAACAGGTGTCAAATACGCCTGCTCAGCACTCGGGACTCAGGACTCCCTTCAGCCTTGGCCCTGCCACTGGCCGGACGTATACTGATTGGCACTTCAAGGAGCCGAGCAATGCTGCTGTCCGTTCTGCGGGTCCTGTTTGTGCTTATTGTGGTTGGCGTGGCCATGAACTTTGCCGAGTCTGAGTTCATGACCCTGGACGCCATGACCATCTTCCTTATCGCGCTGGGCGTGGCCAGCCTCACCATTGGCCTGGATGTACTCATCCCCCAGAAATCGCTCCTGGCTATTTCCGGCTTGTTCTTTGGGCTTCTGGTCGGCCTGGTCGTCGCCTGGGGCGCCGGCAACATCGTGGATCTGCTCTCCGACGCCTGGCGGATGCCGGTGATCGAAACCCTCGACATGCGCGGCGCGCAGTTCGAGAAGCTGGTGGCGACCATTAAAATCCTGCTCGGTGTGGTATCCTGTTACCTGGCCGTCAGTTTCATTCTTCAGACCAAAGACGATGTCCGCTTTGTGATTCCATACGTGGAGTTCGCCAAGCAGCGCAAGGGCCAGCACCCGCTGCTCCTGGACACGTCGGTGATCATCGACGGCCGCATTGCTGACATCCTGCAGACCTGGCCGGTGGATGCGCCTGTGCTGATTCCCCGTTTTGTGCTCCAGGAGCTTCAAGGCATTGCGGATTCGAGCGACCGCCTGAAGCGCAATCGCGGCCGGCGCGGGCTCGACATCGTGAATCGCCTGCAGAGCCTGGAGAAGATCGAGATCCAGTTCCATGAGCCGCGTTTCACCCGCGAGGAGGCGGCCGAACCGGTGGATCAGCGGCTGGTTACGCTGGCCCGCAAGCTCGACGGGCGCATCGTGACCAACGACTATAACCTCAACAAGGTCGCCCAGATTCGCGGCGTGGACGTCATCAACATCAACGACCTGGCCAACGCCCTTAAGCCCGTGTTCCTGCCGGGCGAGGGCATGCAGGTTAAGATCATCAAGCCCGGCGAGGAGCCCGGCCAGGGCGTGGGCTACCTGGAAGACGGGACCATGGTGGTGGTGGAGGCGGCTCGCGATCGGATCGGCGAGACGGTGCCGATTCTGGTCACCAGCGTGCTTCAGACCAGCGCCGGACGCATGGTGTTCGGGCGCGTGGAAGGAGCCCCGCCCGTGGATCGCTCCACCCGGCGCCGCTCAGGCCCCGGCGCTTAACGGTGGTCATGAAAAGGGGGGCGATGCTCTTGAGCGGCGCTGGACCGCATTCGCCGCCGCTGAAGCGGGGCGGGCGACCCGATCGGAGCGGAGGCGTGCCGGCTGACAGCGCCGACGCTCGGCAGGGTATCTGCTTGCATGAAAGCCTTTTGGCAGTCCCGTTGACCTTGACAACCCAGCACTACCTTCCATTAGATCCATTGCGGAAAGCATGCAGGCAATCCTCCTGAACCATCCTGCAGGATGCAGTTCTCTGCGAACCTGAATCGTGGTAACACCATTGGGCATCAGACGAGGCGCCAGGCTTCGAGGCGGCGTGCGGCGTCCGCACGCGTTCAGTGATTTGCGCCCCGCACATGCCCTCGGGAATATGGAGGTAAGCGATGATCGAGCTGATGCGGAAGCTGCAATGGGGGGCGGGGGTAGCGGCCGTAGCCCTCGCGGGCTGGGTTTATGCCGCTGACGACGAGAAGTCGGAGGGCGAAAAGAAGCACGGCACCGACGTGAGCGTGCAGATCGGAGGAGGACGAGGCATCAATGTGGAAGTGCGGCATGGTTCCAGGGAGCAGGACCTGGCCCAGAAGGATCTGCAGACCGGGAAATTCTCCGTCCGGCGGCTCAGTAAACTCTACAGCAAGAATCTCTACAACGACCGGGGAGAGGACGTGGGCGACATCGAGAGTGTGGTCATTGATCCCCATGCCGGCCAGATCGCCTTCGCCATCGTGGAGTTCGACAGCGCCATGGGCGTGGGCGACAAGAACTTCGCCATTCCCTGGACGGCCATTCACAAGGAGGTGGATCAAAAGGACTTCGACAAGATCTCCTTCTCGATGAACGTGGACAGTAACAAGCTCCAGCAGGCCAAGGGCTTTGATGAAGACAACTGGCCCAATCTTGCCGATCGCACCCTTGCGCGCGATCTCCACACGCTCTGGGGCCAGCAGCCCTACTGGGAAGGGGCCGTCGCCCAGGCCCGCATGAGGGCTCAGCCCACCATCACCGGGACCCCCATCTCTCCCGAACATGAGCGTGGCCAACGCGAGCCCGGCCGTGGGGCGCTGCTCCTGAGAGGCAACGACCTGGTGGGGCACAAGCTGCTTGATCAGAAGGGCCAGGAGTTCGCCGAACTTGAAGAAATCATGGTCGACCCCAAGAGCGGCGCCCTGCTGTACGGAATTGTTCAGATCGATCAGGCGCCCGACTTCTCCAAGGATTACATGCATCCGGTCCCCTGGCAGGTAATCAGCGTCAGGTATACCGGCCATGACCGGCCCGGTGCGGGGCGGGATGTCGGCGACAGGGCTGATGAGGGGCGGTCCGAGCCCATGCCCGGCAGGGAGACCGCTGACGAGGAGCGCGGACTGAAGACTGCCGACCTGGGCCGTGGCAAGGTGCTGACGGACTCGGACCAGTTCCAGCTCGTCCTGAATGTCTCGCGCGACAAGCTTCAGAACGGGCCCAAGTTCGGCGAACGCGAGTGGCCTAACATGACCTCTCAGTGGGGCGAGCAGGTTTATAACCACTATGGCGTCCAGCCCTTCTGGAAGGAAGGCATGAAGGGCGATCAGGAGACGCCCGGGGAATCACGGTGAAATCCGTGGCCGGCCCGGCTCAGGCGGGTGAGCACACCGATTCCGGCCGGTGAACCGATTCCCCTTGGAGCTTGCGAGGAGGTGCGGCATGACGCGCAAAAAACATGGCGCCGGTCCCGGCCAGGACCCGGAGTCGCTGGCGCCCGGATCCGACCTGCCGGAACCGTACCCCGGCGAGGAGATGATCCCTCCCGAGGCGCCTGGCGATCTGGACCCTTCGGAGACGCCGATTGTTTCAGATTCGCCGCGCCGGGCGTTGTCGGCCGGCCGGTTCGGGAACCCGCGGAAAGAGGAGCTGGCGGACCAGTCGCCGAACTCCGATTCCGTGACCGATGATGAGCCGATGGAGTCCACCGAAGAGCGGTCCATGCGCGACGTCGATTTCCCGGAGGATGTCGATCCAACCGCGCGGCCGCCTCGGACTCCGCGTAGAAAGGAATGACGGTTCCTTGAACCCGGCCCTCCCCGTAAGCCGGCGTGGAAGCGATGCGGGTTGCTTCCACGCCTTCTTTATTGGTGCAATTGTTGAGGCCTTGTCGGCCGCGCAGGCGGCCCTTCCAGGGCTGGCGACGCGGCCGTCATCAAAACCACCCCGCTGGCTGTCTGTCGAGGCAGCGTGGGACAGCGACGCGCCGATGGGCCGGGCCGCTGAGCCGGGGGAATTGCTCCCGGCTGCGTGTTTTCGGCCTGCGAGGATTTATCCTGTATCAGTGGTCCGGTGTTGTATCCCGGCGGTGGAGGAGATCGTGAGTGCCTGACCGGGGATGGTGGCCGGACCCCGTACCGGCCGTTGCCCGGGCCCGGCGGCCGGTACAGGGCCCGGCCGCTGCGACTACTCACGCCGCCAACGTCTCATAAATAGCTTCCAGTTTCCGGAAAAGCTCGGTGATATGGGCCGGCTTGGTGATGAACAGGTCCGCGCCATACTCCCGGCAGCGCTTCTGATCGCTGGCCAAGTCGGAGCTGCTCATGACCACGATGGGGATCTCGCGGGTGAGCGGATCGAGCTTGAGCTCGCGTAATACCTCGAATCCGTCCACACGTGGCATGCGTAAGTCCAGAAGGATCAGTCGCGGCAGGGGATACCTGTCCCGATCGGCGAATCGGCCCCGCCCGTAAACATAATCCAACGCATCTTCTCCGTCAGTAACGTGGCAGACAGAGCACTGAGGTTGGGAGCGGCGTAGTGCGTGTTGAACAATGCGAGCATACGCGCGGTCATCTTCGACCAGGAGCGTATGGAGAACCGAATCAGTCATAGCTTCGAATGCCCCTGCTTCGCATTCACGGGGAGTGCGTCCTTGCAACATCCTGCGGGCTCCAGCCCGATCCGGACCTCTCCCGCAGTTTACGTTAACATATATCGGGGAAGTGCATGGTGGAAGCAAGAGCGTAAAATAAAATTAACTGCCTGAGCTTGGCCGGACTGTTCAGCTTCCCAGCCCGGGCGAAACTCTTGAGTCAGGCTGTGCGTCAAAGAGAATAAACCGTGAAAACACGCCGTCGAGTTGCAAGTGCCGTGAGCGAGAGTAGTTCTGTGGCCCCTGCGGAGCACGAGCTGCCTTATCCCTGGGTGCGTCTCAGATCCGCCACCGCCCACGCGTTTATCTACCGCCGCATGCTGGCCGACGTGGATCCGGCCGCCAGGCCCGGTGATTTCGTGGCCGTCTACGACAAGCACGATCGCTTTTTCGGTCACGCGTTCTACCATGATCGCTCCCAGATCGCCCTGCGGATGCTCTCGCATGTGCCTCAACCTTCGGATGAGGAGTTCTTCAGGAGCCGACTCCGCCTGGCCCTTGACTGGCGCGATCGGCTCCTGGGAGGCGACGCGAAGACCGATGTGTATCGCCTCGTGCATTCCGAAGGCGATTCATTCAGCGGCCTGATCGCCGAGCGTTATGCGGACGTCATTGCCATTGAGATTTTCTCTCTCGGTGTTTATCGCCGCATTGAGCTTATCAAACGCCTGTTCAGCGAACTAACCGGCATTGACCGCTTTGTCGTCCGGGCTGACGAGCGGGTTGAGCAGCTCGAGGGATTTCACGTCAAGCCCGCGTTTTCCACGGCCGGCCTGGAGATGGTCACCGTGCGCGAGCACGGGCTGCGCTTTCGCGTGGATCTGCGCGGCGGGCACAAGACCGGTTTCTTCGCCGACCAGCGCGACAATCGTCGCCGGCTGGCCGGCCTGACCCGTGGATGCGAACTCCTCGATGTGTGCTGTTACACCGGCGGGTTCGGCATCTACGCCGCCAAGCTCGGCGGGGCTGCCGCCGTTACCGGCGTGGATCTGGACGAGAAGGCCGTTGAGCTGGCCAAAAAGAACGCCAACCTGAACAATCTGCGCATCCAGCACGTCCACGCGGACGCATTTGCCTACCTCCGCCAGATGCAGACCAACCGCCGGTTGTACGATGTGGTGGTCCTGGATCCCCCAAAATTCGTCGCCGGCCGGGACGATTTCCACGAGGGCGCCCGCAAATACGTGGATCTCAACACCCTCGGGATGACCGTTCTCAAGCCCGGCGGCCTGTTGTTAACGTGTTCCTGTTCCGGCTCCGTTTCCCGGGACGACTTTATGGGCATGGTCAAGGCGGCGGCCAACCGGGTCCGCCGCCCCTTGCAGATCGTGGATATCACCGGCGCGGCCCCCGATCACCCGGTGATGGCCAATGCCCCCGAAAGTGCCTATCTCAAAGCGGTCTGGGCCCGGCTTCTCTGAGCGGTGGAAATGTTCAATGACCAGACCGCGGACCCGGGAAGCCCCAGTGGTCCCTTCCGAATGACGAATCCGCGCGGCCCGTGCCCGGCGGTTTGCGATTCCGTGATTGGTCATGGATTGGTCATCGGGTTCCTGGTCAATGGTCATTGTTTGGACTGGAATTTCCCCCGCGCGTGCCCGACAATAGGGTCATCGGGCCTCTTCAGGAAGGAGTAGGATCATGGCCGACGTGACGCAAGGGCCGGAAGTCCCACAGACACTGGAAGGGTACTACATTCTGCACGACGTCTACAACGTGGACTGGCCGCGGTGGCGGGCGTTGGACGCCAAAACGCGGGGCGACATCGCCGCGTCTTCGGCCCATTGGCTGACGGAGATGGCCGGCGTCGAGGCGGGCGATTCGGCCCTCTACAGCGTCCTCACCCAGAAGGGCGATCTGATGTTTCTCCACTATCGCGAGACGCCGGAGGAACTCAATCGTGTCGAACTCTCCCTGCGCCAGACACGGCTCTACGACTTTCTCCGGCCGGCCTGGTCCTATTTCTCGGTCATTGAGCTTTCCATGTACGAGCTCACCGCCATCGCCCGCAAGAAGCTGATCGATCAGGGCATCCGGCCCGGCAGCGACGTCTATGACTCCGCCTTCGAGGTGGAGATAGAGAAGCAGAAGGTACGGGTCCGGACCCGCCTGTTCCGCAAGATCCCCGAGGGCCGCTTCATTTGCTTCTACCCCATGAACAAGCGGCGTGGCGAGCAGGTGAACTGGTATGCCCTGTCCATCGAGCAGCGCCGCGAGATGATGCGCAACCACGGCCGGATCGGCCACAAATACGCCGAGACCATCACCCAGATCATCGGCGGCTCGGTGGGGCTGGACGATTGGGAGTGGGGCGTGAGCCTGCACGGCGACGACGCCCTCACCTTCAAGAAGCTGATCTACGAGATGCGCTTCGACCCGGCCAGCGCCCTCTTCGCGGAGTTCGGCCCCTTCTACATCGGCATCCATGTCCCGCCGGGGGGCCTGCCTGAACTCCTTTCCGGCCGTCTGCCGTCCAGCCCCGGCCGTGAAACGCAGTGAATGGAAACGTGCGGGGCGCCGTACTTCTACCCTGCAGCGCAAAGTGGGCAACTTTCCGTAGCGGCCGGGCTCTGTACCGGCCGTTTGCTCCAAGAACGGCCGGTACGGAGCCCGGCCGCTACGGGCGTGTTTCGTGTCGAACCGCTGGCGTTGTTGGGGGGGGCGGGCATCCTGCCCGCCTCACAGGCCGAAGCGCGAGACTCCTGGACTGGAAAGGGTACTACCGCGGGTCAATGCCGCGGCCGGCAGCCTCGGCCCGGAATTGAGTCTTGATCGCCTCGTACTTCTCGCGGTTGGTCTTCGGGTCCTGATGGCAGTAGATCATCACCCCGTCCGCCGACGCGCGGGCTGCGCGGATCACCTCGTTGACGTACTCCGGCGTGGACGCCCCCAGGCGGCTGTGCGCTGTCGCGTAAACATCCACGATGATGGGCAGATTCGCTCCCAGCATCTTCCGCAGGTCGTTGACCTCCTTCTCGACCTGGCCGGGGTCCTTCAGGTCCGCCTTGACGGACTCGTTGCGATAGGGGAATAGCACGCCATCCAGCAGATCGCCGTAACCCTTGGCCAGGCCGCGCTTCACCTGGGCGTAGTAGCAGCAGGGCACGAAGGCCAGCTTCGGATTTATCTCGCGGGCCGCGGTGATGATGGGCCGAAGCTTCTTGGGCGAAAAGACGTCGGTATTGTGCAGAAAATCATCGATGCTCCAGGCCACCAGGTTGGGCTCGCGCAGGCTCAGCCGGGCGATCTCGACGGCCCACTTCTGGTAGTCCAGGCGGAACGGCTCGGAGTACGCGCGGGTTCGCGGCGGCGACTCCGAAGGCGGCACCAGCGTAACCCAGACCCGGATTCCCGCCTCGCGCGCGAGAGGCAAAAACTTCTGGAGGTCCTCCCAGTCGGTGGGCTGATGCCAGATGAGCCAGTTGTACGTATTGGCCTTGAGGTCCTTCAGTTCGGTGATGAGCCGATGCGGATCAACCCGCTTGTCCGCGGAGCGCGGCTCCCCGGCATACGTGCCCAGCGTGCCCCGGAGCACACGCGCCCGTTGCGCGTCCACAGCGGGCTGTGAGGAGGGCGATTCGGCCGCCAGTGCAATGCTCGCGGCCAACAGAACCGGCAACACCCCGACAAGCTGACGAAGCATGGGATTCTCCCTTTTTCAATGGACCAGCTCTGTGTGCCACGGCTCTTGAGCCGCGGCGGGACGACTCGGATGTTCGCCACTGCTCGAGAGTGGCACACACCGTGTGGGGGTATGCTCCAAGGCATCTCACAGGAGCGCGCACGGTCCCATATATACAAGAAAGCCCCGCCGCAAGCGACGGGGCTCCCAATAAAGTCTTCTCTCTGGGTCCTCTGTGGCCCAAATCTCTGTGGCTGAACGCCGCGCTCTGTGCCCTCTACGGCCTCAGCCCTCTCCGCGCTCACAGCGGCGGTAGCGTCACCGGCAGCACCTTGATGATGGCTGGCTTCTGGGCCTCGAGCTTGGCCAGGACCTCCGCGGGGATGGGGGCGTCCAGCTTGAGCAGCATCAGCGCGGTGTTGTTCTGCCGTGAGAGCATCATGTCGGCGATGTTGATCTTGTGGTCGCCGAAAATGGTGCCCACGATGCCGATCACGCCCGGGCGGTCGTCGTTGAAGATCAACAGCATCTCGCCTTCAGGCACCAGGTTCATCTGGTAGCCGTTGACGGCCAGAATGCGCGGCTTGCCGTCGAGGAAGACCTCGCCGACCACCTCCTGGCAGCCTTCCGGCGTGGTGACCTTGGCCGCGACCGTGTCCATCAGCGTGCTGACCGACTGGTCCGTCACCGCCTCGACCTTGATCCCCCGGGACTGTACGGCCGCATCCACGTTGATCAGGTTGAGCTTGGTTCCCAGGTGCGGGGTCAGCGTGTCGGCCAGGATCTGCCGGGCGATCATCCGCGTAATCGGCTGGAGCGACTCGCCGTGCGTGCGCACGCTGGCCGTCTGGATGCCGGCGGTGCACAGTTTGGACAGGATCACCCCCATCCGGCGGGCCAGATCGACGTAACGCTTGTCCCGCTCGGTAAGCTGGCTGGGCAGACCGGCCACGTTGACCGGCCAGCGGATCTGGTCGCGCAGCAGGAAGCTAAGCAGGCTCTCGGCCGCGTCAATCGTGACCGTGAGTTGAGCCTCTTCCGTGGACGCGCCCAGGTGCGGGGCCAGCACCGTGTTCGGCGCCGACAGCAGGGGGTTGTCCTTGGCCGGTGGCTCGGTACTGTACACATCGATGCCCGCCGCCGCGATTTTGCCGCTCTTGAGGGCCTCGGCCACGTCGGCTTCGTTGAGCAGACCGCCGCGGGCGCAGTTGACCAGCCGCACGCCGTCCTTCATCTTCGCAATTGTGGCCGCGTTGATCATGCCCTTGGTATCGCTGTTCAGCACGGTGTGCAGCGTGATATAGTCGGCGTTGGGCAGGAGCTCATCCAGCGACTTGGTCATGCTCACTTGCCCGTCCATCGCCGAATCGCCCGTGAAGAACGGGTCGTAGGCGATCACCTTCATGCCGAAGGCCAGTGCCCGCTCGGCCACCGTCCGGCCGATCCGGCCGAAGCCGACAATCCCCAGCGTCTTGCCGGCCAACTGGGTCCCCGTGAACTTCTTGCGCTCCCACTTGCCCTCGCGGACATGGGCATCGCCTTTGGGCGTATGGCGCGAGATGGCCAGCATGAGGTTCATGGTCTGCTCGGCCGTGCTGATGGTGTTGCCGTCCGGGGTGTTCATCACCAGGATGCCCGCCTTGGTCGCGGCATCCAGGTCCACGTTATCCACGCCGACGCCGGCCCGGGCGATCGCCCGTAGCCTGCCGGGGTTGGCCAGCACCTTGGCCGTCACCTTGGCCCCCGAGCGGATGATCATGCCGTCGTATTCGCCGACGGCCTTGGCCAGATCGTCCTCGCTCAGGCCGGTCTTCACGTCGGCCTGCACACCAGGGGTCTCAGTGAACTTCTTCATCCCCTCCTCGGCCAGAGGGTCGGCTACCAAAATCTTGATCATTGTTTCCTAATCCTCTTGCTGTTAAACATCGCCCCATCAGTAGTTTCTGGGCGCATCGCTTATTGTAATTCCATCCCCAAAGCATGTACACGGGGTTCTGGAGAGTTCGGAGGGCGGAGGCTCAAGTTTCAGTGTGGCTGCACGAATGCGACGGCAGGGTTGCCGTACGGCTGGCTAAAGAGTTATCATAGAATGTCCTTGGGAGGTGGTGCACTATGCTGCTCGAATACATTCAGGCCGCCATGGATCGGGCGCAGTACGAAATCCTTAGGGATGACGGCAGCTACTATGGCCGGATCCCCGGCTTCAAGGGGCTCTGGGCTAATGCAGACACCCTCGAAGGATGCCGGCGTGAACTCCAGTCAGCGCTTGAAGATTGGCTGCTACTGGGTATTCGCTTCGGTGATAAACTCCCAACGGTCAACGGCATTCGCATCCGAGTGCCAAAGCTTCCGCGTAAGGTTGCCGGTTAACCCAAAGCCAGCCATTCTTTCGTTGATACGCCGATTTCGCGCAGAATCCGCTTCTGGAGCTCGACGCCGATCTCACGGCTTTTTGCATCTGCTCTTGGGAGGGGCACTTTGAGTTGGTCCGTAGGACGACGCATGTAGTCGTGGCGACTCCCGGGAAAGGGACCGTCAAAGGCCAACGCACTGAGACGCTTGATCAGCTCTCGCCGTGAAATCGGACCCATGCTGGCCATTGGTTCTCCTCAGCTGGTTCTCCCCTGAGTGCACCCTACACCATCCGGGCCGCACGTTTCAAGCGTCTTTTCAAGACGGCATGTTGAATCCTTGAGAGCACACAAGCCCTTGGATTTACCCGGTTTGAGCAGCATTATCCTTGGGAGTACAATGCTGCCGTGCCACAACAGAAGCCGAGGGAATCTCGGCATTGGAGAGGGTATGGGTTCCTATAACCTGGGCATCATCGGCGCCGGCAACATGGCTGAGGGGATCGTGGCGGCCGTGGTCGCCAAAGGGCTGTACCCGGCCGGCCAGATTATCGTGTCAGATCCCGTGGCTGACCGGCGGCAACTCTTCGCTGAACGGTTCGGGACGGTTGTCACCGAAGACAACCGCCGGCTTGTAGCGCAGGCTCGCCGCGTTCTTTTTGCCGTCAAGCCTCAGAACTTCGAGCAGGTGGCCGGCGGCCTGGCGGACGCGGTCAGCGGGGACCACCTATTGATCAGCATCATGGCCGGCGTGAGCACCGGGCGGATCGCCGCCGCGTTTCCGCACGTGAAGGCGCGCGTGGTCCGGGTCATGCCCAACCTGCCCATCCGGGTGGGCGCGGGCATCGCGGGCGTGTTCCGGGGCGAGCACGCAACCGACACCGATTTGGCCGAAGTGCGGGCCATGCTGGACGCCGGCGGCAGTACGGTCGTGGTCACCGACGAGAGCCTGATAGACGCGGTGACGGCGGTCTCCGGCTCCGGGCCGGCCTACTTCTACTACTTCGTAGAGGCCATGGTGGCCGGCGGAGTGGCCTGTGGCCTGACCGAAGCGGACGCACTCAAACTGGCCGAGCATACCTGCCTGGGCGCGGCCCGGATGATGCTCGAAACCGGCGAGCCGCCCGCCGAACTGCGTCGAAAAGTGACCAGCAAGGGCGGCACCACCCAGGCAGCGCTGGAACACATGGCCGCGTGCACGGTGGGCGACGCCATACGCGATGCGGTCCGCAAGGCCTTCGAGCGGGCCCAAGAACTGGGCAGTTAACCCCGGACTGCGGATTGAAAAGCAGGGCAAGATGGGCAGGTGAGGTAAAGGCATGCGACGATGGATACGCTGCGTAATGGGCGGCCTGCTGTTGGCCGGTCTGATATCGGGTTGCAGCAAGAAGGGCGATTCCGGGGGCACGGCCGGCGTCTCGGACGGATCGGCCGCGACTCAGCCTGCCGCTGCAGGTTTCTGCCGGCGTGAGCAGCCGGCCAAGGCGGATCTGCTCCGGATTGCGGTTATTCCCAAGGGCACCACGCATGAATTCTGGAAGTCGATCCACGCTGGGGCCGTGAAGGCGGAGCTGGAGCTTCAGGGCGTGCAGGTGGAATGGAAGGGGCCGGTGAAGGAAGACGACCGCAAGGCCCAGATCGACGTCTGCGAGAACTTCATCAATCAGGGCGTGGCCGGCATCGCCCTGGCCCCGCTGGACAACCGGGCCCTCGTGCAGTCCGTTCGCGAAGCGGGCCGGGCCGGCATCAGCGTGGTGATCATGGATTCGGCCGTCGATGCCGAGCCCTGCAAGGACTACGCCAGCTTTGTGGCCACCGACAACTACGTGGGAGGGCAGAAGGGGGCTCGGCGTCTGGGCGAGCTCCTCGGCGGCAAAGGCCGGGTGCTGGTGATGCGTTACCAGGAGGGCTCGGCCAGCACCATGGAACGCGAACGCGGTTTCCTCGACACCATGGCCAAAGAGTTTCCCGGAATCCAGATCGTTTCCAGCGATCAGTACGGCGGGGCCACCACCGAGACTGCCTATGCCAAGGCGGAGAACCTGCTCAACCGGTTCTCCGAGCTGGAGGGCATCTTCACGCCCAACGAGTCTACCACCTTCGGCATGCTGCGGGCGTTGGAAGGCTCCAACCGGGCGGGCAAGGTCCGGTTCGTCGGCTTTGACAGCTCCGAGAAGCTGGTGCAGGCCCTGGCCGCCGGCCGGATCCACGGGCTGGTCTTGCAGGACCCGCTCAACATGGGCTACATGGCGGTCAAGACGCTGGTCGCCTATTTGCGCGGCGAGGAGGTGCCCGCGCGGATCGACACCGGCAGCGAAGTGGCCACGCCCGAAAATATGAACGAGCCGCGCATCCAGGAGTTGCTCAAGCCGCCGATCGAGAAGTACCTCGGCAACTGAGAACCGCGCTCCGGCCGCCAGGCGGGGGTGAAGAAGTGAGAAGTAAGCAGTGAGTAAGGGTTCAGGGTTCAGGGTTCAGGGTTCAGGATGGGTGACCCACCTCGGACGGGTGGTCCACCTCAGATGGGTGGCCCACCTCTTCAGAGGTGGGCTCACGATTTGGGGCGTCGTCATAGCGCTCTCCATCGCTGGTTGCAGCAAGGATAGCTCTACTCAGAAATCCCCCCAGGTCCTCGAAATCGCAGTCATTCCCAAGGCTACCAACCACGAGTACTGGAAGGCCATCCACGCCGGCGCGCTCAAGGCCCAGCAGGAACTGCCCGACGTGCGCATCATCTGGAAGGGCCCGCCCCGCGAAGATGATCGCAACGACCAGATCAACGTGGTGGAGAATTTCATCAACCGGGGGGTCTCGGGCATCGTGCTTGCCCCCCTGGACGACACCGCGCTACTGCGACCCGTGCGGCATGCCATGCAGGCCGGCATTCCCGTGGTCATCATGGACTCCGGCCTCAAGGCCGAGGCCGGCCAGGACTACATCAGCTATGTAGCCACCGATAATCTCGCCGGCGGTCGCCAGGCCGCCCGGCGCATGGGTGAGCTCCTGGAGGGCCGGGGCAAGGTGCTGGTCCTGAGGTATTTAGAGGGTTCGGCCAGCACCAGCGAGCGGGAAGAGGGTTTCCTGCAGGAGCTGCGCACCCAGTATCCGGACATCCAGATCGTCTCTCACGATCAGTATGCCGGGGCCACCACGGAGGAGGCCTTCGCCAAGGCCGAAAACCTGCTTCAGAAATATCCCGACGTGGACGGCATCTTTGGCCCCTGTGAGCCGGTCCTGTTTGGCGTGCTGCGGGCCTTGCAGGAAATCCGCCGTGATGGCCAGGTGAAGCTGATTGGTTTCGACCGTTCCGAGAAGCTGGTTCAAGCCATGGCCGATGGCCGGGTTCACGGCCTTGTTCTCCAGGACCCCGTCAGCATGGGCTACCTGGCGGTCAAAACGCTGGCGGCCCACCTGCGCGGCGAGAAGGTGCCCGCGCGGATCGACACCGGCAGCACCGTGGCCACTCCGGACAACATGAAGGAACCGCGTATCGCCGAACTGCTGTCCCCGCCGGTGGAGAAGTACCTCGGGAAGTGAGAACTGAGAAGTGAGAAGTGAGAAAGGGTTCAAGGTTCAGGGTTCGGCAGGGGCAACAGGGGTCTCGTCTGTCACGCCTGCGCCGGCGCTGCTCACCGTGGGCGATCGCGCGCGCAAGCTGCGTCAGCTTTTCAACACCCTCGGCTCGCTGGCCGCGCTGCTGCTGATCATCATCGGCTTCGCGGTGGCCATTCAGATCAAGGGCGGGCTCGACCAGCACCGCTACGCCGTCGAACGTGCCCAGCGCCAGCAGTCGCTGGGCCTGCCCGTGACGCCGGTTCCCAGCAAGTGGGAGCTGATCCGCGACTACGAGAACCGCTTCCTGAGCGTGAACACCTTCCGTTCGACCGCCAACCAGATGGTCTCGGTGGGCATTGCCGCGATGGGCATGACGCTCATTATCATCAGCGGCGGCATCGATTTGTCCGTGGGCTCGGTCATGGCCCTGACCTCCGTGTGTGTGGCTTTCTGCCTCCGGGCCGGCTGGTCGCCCCTTCCGGCCGCGTTGGCGGGCATCCTGCTCGGCGGCCTGTGCAGCTTAGCCAATGCGCTCATGATCACCCGGCTCAAGGTGGTGCCCTTTATCGCAACGCTGGGCATGTGGGGGATCGCCCGGGGCCTGGCCAAGGGGCTGGCCGGCGAGCAGAAGATCGACGCACCAGCCGGCTGGCTGGGCACCAGCGTGCTGGTCCGTGAACCCGAGCCGGCCTGGCTGCTGGTCTCGCCGGGCGTGTGGACGCTGATCGTGCTGGCGTTGGCGGTGTGGATTCTGCTGCGCTACACCTCGCTGGGCCGGCACATCTTCGCCATCGGCTCCAACGAGACGGCCTCGCGCCTCTCCGGCCTGAGCGTCGAGCGCATCAAGCTGCTGCTCTACACGTTGGCCGGCCTGACCACCGGATTGGCCGGTGTCATGCAGTTCGCCCGCCTGACCGTGGGGGACCCCACCACAGCCATGGGCGCTGAGCTCGACGTGATTGCGGCGGTGGTGATCGGTGGGGCGAGTCTCTCCGGCGGCGAAGGTTCGGTATTCGGCTCGCTGGTGGGGGCCCTGATCATGGCTTTCCTGCGGGTCGGTTGCGATCACGTCGGCGTGCCCAGTTGGGTGCAGGAAATCGTGATCGGCTCGGTGATCGTGCTGGCCGTCGCGCTGGATTACTTCCGTCGCCGAAGTGCCGCGCACGGCTGATCTCGCGACCAGTTCCCCGGCTCCTGCGTCACGCAGGACATCGAAAACCGAACGACAAGGAGACAAGGGGACAGGGAGACAAGGAGAGCAGGGCGCTCATCCCCTTGTCGCCTTGTCTCCTTGTCCCCTTGTCATCTCTTGCCACGGACTACTCGTCCTGCTCAATCTCAATCCCCTCCACATCCGGCATAGGCATTTCGTCGGCATAGGTGGGTACCTTGGGCTCGGGGATGGTCTCGATGAGTTTTCGCACAATTGCGACCGAGTCCATCCCCTGGGCCTGGGCGGCGAAGTTGCAGGCGATGCGATGGCGCATGACCGGGATGGCCGCGGCGCGGATGTCCTGGATGCTCACCGTGTAGCGCCCATCCATGGCCGCGAAGGCCTTGGCGGTCATGATCAGCGCCTGCCCGGCGCGCGGACCGGCGCCCCAGTCCACCATGTCGCGAACGAACGGCGGCGCGGTGGGATCCTTGGGCCGGCTGGCCCGCACCAGCCTGGAGACGTACTGGATCACGTAATCGCTCACCGGCACGGCCGCCACGAGCTTCTGCATGTTGAGGATCTGCCGGTCATTGAGGATTTTGGCCAGCATTGCCTTCCGGTGCCCGGTGGTGCTGGACAGGATGAGCTCCTCCTCGCGGGCCGACGGGTAGTCTACGAAGATGTTCAACATGAACCGATCGAGCTGGGCCTCCGGCAGCGGATAAGTGCCTTCCTGTTCGATGGGGTTCTGTGTAGCGATGACGAAGAAGGGATTGGGCAGCGGGTAGGTTTCCTGCCCGACGGACACCTCGCGTTCCTGCATGGCCTGCAGCAGGGCGGCCTGGGTTTTGGGCGGCGTGCGGTTGATCTCATCGGCGAGGATGATGTTGGCGAACACCGGCCCGCGCACGAAGCGGAACTCGCGCCGGCCGGAGGGCGCCTCATCGATCACGTTGGTGCCGGTGATGTCCGAGGGCATCAGGTCCGGCGTGAACTGGATGCGCTTGAAGGACAGCATCATGATGTCCGCCAGCGTGGAGACGGTCAGCGTCTTGGCCAGCCCCGGCACGCCCACCAGCAGGCAGTGCCCCCGGGCGAGAATGGCCGCCAGGATCTGGTCGAGCACGTGACGCTGCCCGATGATCACCTTGCTGATCTCATCGACGATCAGCTTATAGCTGGTCTGAAAGTGCTTGAGCAGGATCGCGTAGGATTCCTTGGCCATGTGTTCGCCCCTTGCGTGTGCAGATGGCGAGACAGAGAGAAAGTGCAAGAGGGCCGTTTCTCTCCATCGCTCCTTCTCTCCATCTTAAGCGTCAATCAACAATCGACTTCCCAGCGTTTTCCGTCAAGAGCGTCAGCATAATCTCTGTGGCCAGATAAAGCTGCTCCAGCTCGATGAACTCGTCGGCCGTATGGGCCTGGGCGATGTCCCCCGGGCCGAAGAGGACCGATGCAATGCCCGCTTCGCTGAACGGGCCGGTGTCCGCGAAGTAGTTGACGCCCTGCGGCTGGGCCTTGCCCTGGGCCCGGCGGCAAACGTCAAGAAGGCGTCGGACAACCGGGGTGTCCGGTGGGGTGTCCAACTGGCCGCTGCTGGTAAGCCCGGTCACAGTGAACAGCCGTTCGTCCCCCAGGTGTCCGGCCAGCATCCGCCGGAAGTTATCGAAAACCTTCTCCATGGGCTCGCCGGGGATCAGCCGGTTGTCCACTTGGACCCGGCAGTGGGCGGGCAGGATGTTGATCTTGGTTCCCCCCTCGATGGTGGTGACCGCCGTCGTGGACCGCCCCAGCAGCGGGTGTTCGCCCCGGCTGATGTGCTCGCGCCAGGGGCCGTGCACGAACTGGATAACACGGGCCATGAGGTCGATGGCGTTGACGCCGTGGTCGGGCATGGAGGCATGACAGGCCCGCCCGTGGGTCTCGACGGAGACCCACAACGGCCCCTTATGGGCGGTGACTACCTCGCAACGGGTCGGTTCGCCCACGATAGCCGCGTCGGTGCGGAAGGGTGTGGTCATCAGGGCGTACGCCCCTTCGCAACAGGTCTCCTCGCCGATGCTGGACACAAACCAGATCTGATCGGCCGGCAGGGCGTCCTCTTCCCGGGCAATCGCCAAAGCGGTCAGGAACGCCGCCATCGAACCCTTGGTATCGCAGGTTCCCCGGCCGTACATCCGGCCATCGCGGATTTCCGCCGCAAATGGATCGACGGTCATACCCTCGACCGGCACGGTGTCCATGTGGGCTTCGAGCATGAGGCTCTTGCCGCTCGTGCCCTGGCCGGGCCAGCAGGCCATGAGGTTACACCGGCCGGGGTGGACCTCATGCCGATTGATCGTCATGCCCATCTTGGTGAGGTGGTCAGTCAGGAAGGCGGCCATCCCTTCCTCGGCCCGGTCGCGGTTGGCCTGTTCGCGGGACGCGACCACGCTTTTGATCCCGACTAGGGTGGTCAGCAACTCGCGGAGTTGCCGGCGTTGATTATCGTTAAGGCGGTACATGCCACTATCGTACAGGGGCGAGGGACGAGGGGCGAGGGGTGAGGGAGTCGTTGCCCCAGATTGAGGCGGCCGTCTCTGACGGGCAGGAGGCCACCAGGGCATGAGTTCCGGCCACAAATCCCGCTGGAATGGACGCAACTTCGAAACCGGCGGTGGGCGCTAGTGGTTTGCGTGGATAGATCGGCCCAATGCGGATGGTCCTTCCCGGACCGTCTGTCCCCGTGGCCTGTCTTCATCTGCGTCTATCTGCGCGCATCCGCGGTTGATTTCCCCGCCCGGCTGGCTCGACGGAGCTGGCCGCAGGCGGCATCGATGTCGGCTCCGCGGCTCTTGCGGACGTGGGCGTTAACGCCGCGCTCGCGAAGCCGTTCGACGAACTTGTGCGCCGCGAACGAGGTCGGCCGCTCGAAGGGCAGGCCGGGCACGGGGTTATAGCGGATCAGGTTCACGTTGCAGCGCATCTTGCGGGCGAGCCTGACCAACTCGTATGCGTGCTCCGGCTGGTCATTAAGATTGCCCAGCAGAATGTACTCGATGGTGAGCTCGCGCCCTGTCTTCTCAAAGTAGTAGCGGGCGGCCTCCACGATCTCGTCGATGCTGATCTTCTCGGCCCAAGGGATGATCTGCCGGCGAAGCTCATCGTTCGGGGCATGCAGCGAAATCGCAAGGTTGATCTGCAGGTTCTCGTTGGCCAGCCGCATGATCTGGCTGGGCAGGCCGACGGTGCTCACGGTGATCTTCCGGGCCCCGATGTTCATGCCCTCGGCCGAATTGATGAGCCGAATGGCCGTAACGACATTGGCATAATTGGCCAGTGGCTCGCCCAGGCCCATGAATACGATGTTGCTCAGGCGGCCGTCGTGGTTGGGCGCCGCCGCACGTGACGGGCCTCTCCGGGGCTTGGCTTCCGCCTCGCCCGGCCGTTCGCACAACTGCCGCACGCGCATGGCCTGCTCGACGATCTGGCCGGCGGTGAGTTGACGCTCCAGCCCGCTGAGGCCGCTGGCGCAGAAGTGACACCCGACCGGGCAGCCCACCTGGCTGGAGATACAGGCGGTGTTGCGATCCTCTTCCGGGATGAGCACGCACTCGCTGTTGGCCCCGTCCGACCACTCCAACAGCAACTTGACCGTGCCGTCGGACGATTCCCACCGGCGGCTGATGGTGCTGGTGTAGATGTCCCAATGCTCAGCCAGCAAGGCGCGCAACGGCTTGGACAGATTGCTCATGACTTCAAAGCTGTCCGCACCCTTGCGGTAGACCCAGTCGAAAACCTGTTTGGCCCGATAGGCGGGCTCCTGGTGTTCCGCCAGAAAGGCGGAAAACTGCTCAACCGTCGTTCCCAGAAGATGCTGTCTCTCAGTTGTGGGCATAGCGGGCTCTCAAGTTAATGGCGTAGCGGGGAATTGTAGCGATCTGGCGCCAGGAGGGCCATCTGCTATGGCCCGGCGCACAATGAGGCTCCGGTGCACAATGGCCCATCTTCCGCGGCCCGGCAAAATGGACCATCTTCTGTGGCGGCCGGGCATCGCATCAGCCGTTCCCTGCTGTACCGCTTTTGTTGTAGCGGCCGGGTTCCGTACCGGCCGTTCTTGGAGCAAACGGCCGGTACGGAGCCCGGCCGCTACACAGAGCTGGCGAGTACGCAGCCTGGACGCTACACAGTGCACGGAGGGTACGGAGCTTGGCCGCCACCTACTTGCGTAGCCGGGCTAATAGCTCGTCGGTCCGATCTCCACTCGGCGGCGGAAGGTCCAGTACACCAGCGTCGTATAGGCGATCACCAGGGGCATGCCGATCAGGGCGATGATGAGCATGATGCCCAGCGTTTTGTCGCCCGAGGCCGCTCGGTAAACGGTCAGGCTGTATTCGGGATGATTTCTCGCCGCCACCAGGTTCGGCCAGAGGGCCATGCTGAAGAGCGCCACCAGAGCCAGGATGGTGACGCAGCTTGACAGGAAGGCCTCCGCCGGCCGGTCCGCATACACCGCGCGGGGAATGTTCGCGATCGCGAGGACGTTGACCACCACGATGGCCGCCGCCCATGGCCAACGTTCGAAATTGGCCACCGCCTGGGGCACCGCGATCAGCGTGTACACGGTGGTCAGCATGTAGACGACCAGGAAAACGCCCCAGGTGTGCCACATCCACCGGCCGATGCGGGCGTGCAGCTCGCCCTGTGGCACCTTCAGATAGAGGTACAGCGCCCCGTGCATGGCAAACATCGCGACGGCCAGCAGGCCGACCATGATCGGGTAGGGCCCCAGCAGATCGAAAAAGTCACCCACGAACACGCCGCGCTCGTTGAGCGGGATGCCGATCATCCCGTTGCCCACCGCCACCCCGAACAGCACCGTGGCCAGCAGGCTGGAGGCAAAGAAACCGACGTCCCAGGCCCGCCGCCAGCCGGGGGAGGTGAGCTTGCTGCGAAACTCGATGGAGGCCGCGCGGAAGATCAGCGCGAACAGCAGGAGCATGAAGGCGGTGTAGAAGCCCGAGAAGATCGTGGCGTAGGCCTCGGGAAAGGCGGCGAAGAGCGCCCCGCCAAAGGTCACCAGCCAGACCTCGTTGCCGTCCCAGATAGGCCCGATGGCGTTCAGGAACACCCGCCGTTCGTGATCGTTGCGGGCCAGGGGGTGGAGAATGCCCACGCCCAGGTCAAAACCATCAAGCACGGCGTAGCCGGCCAGCAGCAGGCCCAGCAACACGAACCAGGTTGCGGGAAGATCCATTATGCGCTCCTCCAATGCTCACCAAGCAGAGACGGAAGTGTGAGAGATGGAGAGTATGAGAGATGGAGAGAGGGCGCAGGGTACTCTTTTCTCTCCATTGCTCCATCTCTCCTTCTCTCCATCTCTGCTCCGTGCTCTCCCGGGTTATTCACGATCCTCCGGATCCTTCGCTTCCGTCATGCTGGCCTCATGATCCACCCGGCCGGCGGCCGACTCGATGATGCCTCTCCCGGTGGTCCGCGGCAACGGAGTCACCGGTACCGGCCCGTGATGAATCTTGTGATTCAGCACCAGCACCCAGATGGCCCCCAGCAACAGGTAGACCAGCCCGAACATGACGATTGAGCCCACCACCTGTCCGCTGCTCACCGCCTCTGAGACGGCCTTACTGGTGAGCAGTCCCTCTTCCAGGCGATACTTGAGCATGCCGTCGGCATCGAAAACGAATCCCCCCGCGGCGTCGCGCTCCACGCGGGGATGGACGGACCAGGGCTGCCGGCCCACTTCCGCGGCGATCCAGCCCAACTGGTTGGCGGCCACGGCCAGGATGACCGCGAACACGAACGTCCACATCAGCCAGCGCTTCTGAAACAGCGTGCCTCTCCAGCGCAGCACCGAGGCCAACACGGTGAGCGCGATGAAAATCGTCCCAATGCCCACCATGACGTGATAGCTCACGAACGACATCGCCACCGGTGGCCAGTACGCGCGGGGAACCTTGTCCAGCCCGATGACGGGAACGCTGGCGTCGTTATGGACGAGGAAGCTGAGCAGGCCGGGGATAGCCACGTTAAACCGCGTGACGCGGGCGTCTTCGTCGGGCCAGCCCAGGATGCTCAGGTCGGCCGGACCGGTGCGGAAATGGCCCTCGAACGCCGCCAGCTTGATGGGCTGATGGTCCGCGACCATGTTGGCGTTGGAATGGCCGGAGACCAGTTGGGCCAGGCTGAACACCGTGCCGAAGATCAGCGCCCCGGTGAAGGATCGCCGGGCGAACTCCTCGTGCCGGCCTTTGAGCAGGTAGTAGGCGCTGATGCTCATGATGAAGAACGCGCCCATGATGAACGCGCCGATGAGCGTATGCGTCAGCCGGTCGATGGTGGACGGGTTGAGCACCACGGACCAGAAGTCCACCGTTTCCGCCCGCAGGATGGCTTCGCCGGCGGCGTCGAGCCAGGGCCTCCCGTCGCGCATCATCTGCACGATGTGGTGGCCGGCCGGGGTCTGCTGCCAACTGTTGGCCACCACGATCCAGATGGCCGAGAAGATGGAGCCCAGGGCCACCATCAGCGTAGCGAAGAAGTGGAAACCGGCGCTGACCTTGTCCCACCCGAACACCAGCACGGCCAGGAAGCCCGACTCCAGGAAGAACGCAAAAATTCCCTCGGCGGCCAGGGCGGAACCGAACACGTCGCCGACGAATCGCGAGTAGGCCGCCCAGTTGGTCCCGAACTGAAACTCCATGACGATCCCGCTGGCCACGCCCACCGCGAAGGTGACCGCGAAAAGCTGCGTCCAGAAGCGCGCGGCTGTTTCGTAGATGGGTTCGCGCCGCCACAGGTACATGCCCTCGAGATAGACCAGCACCACCCCCATGCCGATGGTCAGCGGGGGAAAAAGATAGTGGAACATGATGGTCAGGGCGAATTGGAGGCGGGACAGGAGGACGACATCCAGATCCATGGGGCACCATCGAGGTTGAGCGTATGCTCCTCGCCTGAGGCACGGCGGATGGAGCAGGGAACGATACCGGCCAAGATGTCTGTATTATACCAGACTTCGTGCAGGCTGCGGAGGTTCTCTGTGTGCCACGGCTCTTGAGCCGTGCGCCGTGCCAGGTGGCACCGGCGTCTCCCCGGTGTGGGAGGGCGGGCATCTTGCCCGCCTTGCTGAATCCGAACGAGGAGCGACGTTTTATCCGCGAACCGGTCGGTACTCGGAAAGGATATCAGTATCCAGCAGAGCCCGGTTCATCGGATGGCCTTAACGGCTGCCGGTGGAAGCGGCCATCGCACTTGCCGAATCGGGCGGGTATACTCCCCGCCAACAGGAGGACTGTTCCATGGCACTGCTCTGCGGAATCGACGTCGGAACGTCGGCGACCAAAACGCTTCTTTGCACGCCGGACGGCAAAGTGCTGGCCACGGCCAGCGTCGAATACCCCGTCTACACCCCCAAGCCCGGCTGGTCCGAGCAGAACCCGGACGACTGGTGGAAGGCCACCGTCCAGGGCCTCAAGGCCGTCTGCCGGAAGGCCAAAGTCAAGCCCCGTGCCATCACCGGCATCGGCCTCTCCGGCCAGATGCACGGCAGTGTCTTCGTGGACAAGAACGGGAAAGCCCTGCGCCGGGCGCTGCTCTGGAACGACCAGCGCACCGCGGCCGAATGCGCCGAAATCGAGGAGCGGGCCGGCGGGCGCAAACAGCTCATCAAGATGGTGTCCAACGTCGCCCTGACCGGCTTCACCGCGCCGAAGATCCTCTGGGTTCGCAAGCACGATCCCCGGACGTACGAAAAAACCTTCAAGATCCTCCTGCCCAAGGATTACATTCGCCTCAAACTCACCGGCGAGTACGCCAGCGAGGTCAGCGACGCGGCCGGTACCCTGCTGCTGGACGTGAAGGCCCGCCAATGGCACGCCGGGCTCCTGGAGCGGCTCCGGATCGACTCCGACCTCATGCCCCGGCTCTACGAGTCGCCGGAGGTGACCGGCCAGGTCACTCCCGCCGTCGCCAAATTGACCGGCCTGGCCCCCGGCACGCCGGTGGTCGGTGGGGCGGGCGACCAGCCGGCCGGCGCGGTCGGCAACGGCATCGTCCGGACCGGCATCGTCTCCGCTACCATGGGCACCAGCGGCGTTGTCTTCGCCCACGCCGATGAGCCGGTGCCCAACGAGGACGGCGCGTTGCAGTCCTTCTGCCACGCCGTCCCCGGCAAGTGGTGCGTATTCGGCTGCATGCTCTCCGCCGGCGGCAGTCTGCAGTGGCTGCGCAACACACTGATGGCGGATGACGTCGAAGCCTTCCGCAAAGCCCGCAAGGACCCCGGCCTGCTCTATCCGGAAATGCTCGCCGAGGCCGCCGAGGCCCCGCCCGGTTGCGAGGGTCTGCTGTTCCTGCCGTACCTGACCGGCGAGCGCTGCCCCTACGCCGATCCGGACGCGCGCGGCGCCTGGGTCGGCCTGACCGTCCGACACAACCGGTCGCACCTGATCCGCTCGGTGGTCGAGGGCATCACCTTCGGCATGCGCGACCAGGTGGAGATCATGCGTTCCCGCGGCGTCAAGGTGACCGAAGTCCGGGCCAGCGGAGGCGGCGCGGCCAGCGCCTTCTGGCGGCAGATGCAGGCTGACATGTACAACGCCCGGGTGGTGACGATCAATACCCGGGAGGGTGGGGCACTGGGCGTGGCCCTGCTGGCGGCCGTCGGCACGGGCGAATACCAGAGTGTTCCTGAGGCCTGCTCGGCGGCTATCAAAGTCACCGAAACGCGCAAGCCCCAGAAGGCTTCGAAGGTCTATGATTCGATGTATCCGCACTACCGGCAGCTCTACAGGAGCCTGCGGGAAGATTTCCGGCGGATTGCGGCCTGCACGACGGCCGGTAAGGCGGGAAAGTAAGAGGGCTTGTGCCGGTCGGCATCCGTGCCGATCGTTCTGGGGATGTTATGGCCAACCAGGAGTACGAGACGATTTGCTCGCGGGTCAGGGAGTGGGTCCGGGAAGTCGGCGTCCTGGCTCGCGAGCGTCAGGGGCGGGCGGTTGCATCGCGCAAGGCGGACCGTTCCGTGGTGACGGATATCGATCACGCCGTGCAGGACATCCTCCTGGAGCGGATCGGACGTGATTTTCCGGCCGATGCGGCCATCACGGAGGAAACCCAAAAGGCGCCGGGACGGCACGCGGCCGTTGGCTCGGCGGCCCGTTGCTGGGTCATTGATCCGATCGACGGGACCCGCAACTACGCCCGCGGCTTCCCTCTTTTTACCATCTCAGTCGGGCTGATGGAGGCCGGCCGGCCGGTCCTGGGCGTGATCCACAACCCCATGACCGGAAACATGTACTCGGCGTTCGCCGGCGGGGGGGCTTGGCTGGACGGAGCGCCCATGGCCGCCGTCGATCGACCGATGAGCGGCAGCACGATCATCGGGGTGCCGTCGGCCCGGGAGGCGCCCCTGCCCGGGATCATGCATCGCTGGATGGATCGCATGGTGCTCCGCAACACCGGCTCGACCGCTTTGCACCTGGCCCTGGTGGCCAGCGGGGCAATGGACGCGGCCTGCTCGGATGACTGCCGCCTGTGGGACATCGCCGCCGGAGCGGTTATCGCCAGCGAGGCGGGAGCGATCTTTGTCCGACCCACCGGTGAGCCGCATTTCCCCATGGACCTGGCTTCGTATACCGACCAGAATGTTCCCTTCATTGTGGCCGGCCCCGCCCTGGCGGCCGCGCTGGTGGCCGAATACCAGGCGGCAATATGAGCGAGGGACGAGGGGCGAGGGACGAGTACTGAGTGCTAATCGCTGACTGCTGATAGCTGACTGCTGACCGCTGACCGCTGCCCTTCCATAGGTGGGGGCATGGAGATTCGAGCCATCAGCGCGGAGCGACCGGCAATTAAGATAAACTGCGAAGAACAATCATTGCGGGATACGACACGGCCGCGCCCGGGAGCGCGGCCGCGTCGTGTCTTGTGATGGCGAGTGGTGCGTTACGTGTGCTCAGCGCCTCGCCCGCGAGCCGATTCGCCTGGGCCGGCGGATCAGGCCCAGGGCCAGCGCCGAGAGGATCAGGGCCTGCCCCACACCATTGCCACAGAGCACGAAGGGAGTGGTGCCATTGCCGTTGCCGCCGTTAGTGGGCGGATCCCCCGTACCCGGCTCGGGGCCGCCGGATGGCGGGGTGGGTGTTCCGCCGTTGTTGTTGGATGGCGGCGGCGTTTCGTCGTTCGTCGGCGGTGGCGCTATGGTCTCGCAGGCATCGCCGATCTGGTTGTGGTTCGAGTCCGCCTGGTCCGGGTTGGCCACCATGGGGCAGTTGTCGCAGCCGTCGCCCACGCCGTCTCCATCGCTGTCCAGTTGGTCGGGGTTGGCGAGGAGGGGGCAATTGTCGCAGACGTCGCCGATGCCGTCGTTATCACTGTCAGTCTGGTCGGCGTTGGGCGTCAGCGGGCAGTTGTCATTGCAGTTAAAGGTGTTGCCTTCAATGCAGGGAGTGTCTTCGGTCGCTCCATCGTCGAGGATGCCGTCGTTGTCGTTATCTGAGTCGCAGGCGTCACCCTTACCATCCCCATCGATATCGGCCTGATCCGGATTGGGCTTTTCGGGGCAATTATCGATGTTGTCCGCCAGCCCGTCTCCGTCCGTGTCGGCGATACCCGGCTTGGTGTACTCGTTGGTATCGGGCAACTGCTCAGGCAGCGCCACCGTCAGATAAATGGGCAGCTTGATCTCCCGGTAAGCGGGGTCGGCCTGCTCGGCCTGGACCGTCACCCACCCGCTGAAGTAGCCGTTGTTGCGAATGCCGCTGGAGTCAAATTCGATGACATGTTCCTGCTTCTGGCCCGCGGTGGAAGTGCCCTCGGTCGGAGTGACCGACTTGATCCAGGGCAGGTCGGGTTTGATCAGCGTGTAGGTCAGGGTGCCCGGCCCGTCGTTGTAGATCCGGATCGTACTGGGAGGCCAGGTCTGGCCCGGCGAAGTCAGGTTGAGTCTGATGGGCAGGCCTTCGGTCTTGACGTTGGGCCCCACGATCTGCACCCGCAGGGAGCCCAATTTCTCCAGTGTCGCGGCCAGTGGGTTGGCATCCACGACGCGGATGGTGATGGTGCTCCGACCGGGCGGCACCTCGCTGGTATTGAAGGTCAACGTGTACTCTCTCGATTGTCCGGAGGCCAGGGCAGACGGGGCTGCGCCGGTGACATGCACCCAGGGGACGGCCGGGGCCAGTATGACCTCGGGGTAGAGGTTGCCGGGGCCCGAGTTTGTGACGGTGAAGGTCTGGGGCGCTGCGTTGGTTCCCACATTGGTGGTCACTCTGATGATTTCAGGGTCCAGCATGATGACCGGGGGGCGCACCCAGATCGAAATCGTGGCTACGTTCGACTCACCCCCGTCCGGCGGGGTGCCGCCGTCATTCGCGGAGAAGGTGAAGCTGTCCGGACCGGAATAGTCGGTCGTCGGAATGTAAGTGACCACATTGGTCGTGTCCAAGTCAGCGGGGAAGGTGTCGATGGGCGTATCGTTCACCTTCAGGCTTCCGTGGTTCGGCCCGGTCTTGATGGTATAGGTGATCCGCGACGGCTCGGGCAGACCGTCATCTGGTGCCCGGAGCGTGATGTCCACGCTCCCGTTCGAATCGACCTCGATCCGCTCATCCAGCGCGCGGGGGGGGGCGATGAACCCGGAACTGAACATGAAGCTCATGATTTCGCCGGCGTTGGAGAGCACTTCGATGGAGTGCAGAGTCTGGATGATCTCGCCGTTCTGGTAGGCGTTGGTATTGGGCACGGTCTTCTCATTCAGCAGGAAGACGCCCTCCCTGTGGTAGAGGTCGCCCGCATCGCCCCAGTTCTTGTTCCTTTCCAGATCATAACGGCCGTCGGCCTGAAGCAGCGCGACGCGATAGTGTCTGCCGTTTTTCGGCCATCCGGGCTGACCGGGATAGCCTTGGTCATTATTGACATTATTCGCGTTGAGTGAGCCTTTCTTGTCGTCGATATGCCAGATGGCCAGGCCGCCCTGGGGAATGGTGGATTCGATTCCCACCGGTTGGCGATTCTCAATCAGCAGGTACTCGTCATCTGGATAACCCAGGTCGATCCGATAGACAACCGGATTGGTCTCGACCTGGGGGACGTCGTAGGTGCCGGAGTTCAGCACTCGTATGGGCTCCACCCAGTCCAGGAAGACCTTGCACCAGGCCGAAAAATGCGGCGGATTAAGACCGCTGTAGTCGAAGCCCCAGCTATTGGCCATCATGCACCAGGCGCCGGCGCCTTCGCTGGGATTGTCATCATCCGTGTCGTACAGGTCCGGCAGGCCCAGGAAATGCCCCGTTTCGTGGGCGATCACGCTGAAAGTGGTGATAAGCATTTCCTCCATGCCGTCCAGGGCCGGTTCGGTATGATACGGGGACACCTTGACCCCTTCGGCGCTGGTCCACGGTTCAATGCTCCATTTGTGCGACCAGATCATGTTAGGGTTCTGCGTGTATTCCGCGCCATAGCCGGAGTGGATGATGTCGATCGCGTCGATCCAGCCGTCGCCGTCCTGATCGAATTCGGAGAAGTCCACCAGCGGGTCCGCCAGCTCCAACGCATCCTCGACCATCTCCCGGGCCCGCAGCACAAAATCCCCGCCGGCATAATAGGCCTCGGTCTGAGGCAACTCGATCCAGTCCACGATCGTGCTCTCGATGGTCAGGGCGCCGTACGAGTTTTCCAGGTACAGGCTCTTGACGCTGCCGGTGGGGGCCAGCACTGGATGGGGGGTGTCGCTGTTGAAAAGGACCTCAAAGTCCTCTTTCGGGAGCGTGTGTTGCTCGAGTGTATGATCGCTGAACTTCACGAGGAGCACCAGGTTCTTGAGCGTGCCGGTGGTCTGAATCTTGCGCGGCACCTTTGGCTCGAGGGCCGCCATTCGCGCCGCCCTGGCCTTACGAACCTCGCGCTGCGGAAGAATGCGTGGCTGCAGACCGACGGATGAGGGGTCTACCTTGCCCACCTGGTGCTCGCTCGGGGCGAGTCGCCCCTGGTCGTCGAGCCGGGCGTAAACGTACTTGTCGCCATCCCGGACGACCGTGTGTCCGGCAAGATCCTCAAGCCAACTGAAATGCTCGTCGCCCCGGACGCGCAGCGTGATCGTGCTGCCATCCGGCTGCGTGCGCGTGAAGGGGGTCGGATTGGCCGGCACGGCCCAGACCGCTCCCGCCAGCCAGCTCAGCCCGCAAAAGACGGCCGGCCCAAACCATGCCCAACCTGCAAACATCCCGCGACTTGGTGAATTGTGATGGTGCATGAAGTTCCCTGCCTCTGCGTCAAACAACCTCCAGTCATCCCGGGGCGTGTGCCGTTTGACGGCAACGCGAAGAGGGCCCCTTACGATGTCATCATATCAACTAGTCTGGAGGTGTAAAGAGAGAATTGTCCGTGTTGTGAATGCAGTGGTTGCGGATTAAGGCCTCTCCGCCGGCCGGGACTCCGAGGCCTCGGCAGTCAGCAGAGCTTCAGCCCGTTCACGCTCCCGGGAAAGGCTTGTTCCCGGCAGGTCGCGTCGAATCCACTCATAGGTGTTGATGGCTTCCATCGCTTCCCGTCCCTCGCCCAGGGCCAGGTGGCTTTGGATCAGCACCCAGTAAGGGTCGCCCACCACCGGCCCGAACCGCTCAACGACTTCCCGGGCCGCGGCGATGGCCTCGCGGTAGGCATTTTGCTGGTAATAGGCCAGGGCCAGGTTGCGACGACCCTGGAAATTGTCCGGCTGTCGTTCAATGACCTCCTGATTCATGATCAGGTTATTGGCGAACTTGGGGCCATACTGCCAACTGGCCGGCAGCAAAACCCCGGCCGCGGCCAGCCCCAGAGCCCAGCCCGCCACCGGCACACGGGCCAGGGCGGCCGCAACCAGCACCGCCATCAGCGTCGAAGGCAGATACAGCCATCGCTCCGCGTACAGCCAGTTGGCCATCGGCAGGGCATGAACCGGAATCGCCAGCAGGATCAGCAGCCCCCCAAGCAACGCTCCCAGCGCCGAACCCCGCCGCCACATCACCACCGACAACGTCACCAGCAGCGCCAACAGCAGCATGCCCGCCACCACGTCTGGGGCCGGCCCGTTCGGTAAGGACACTGCCGGAATCGACCAGATGGGACACAGCCTCCGCGGCCACACGATGATCTCCAGCGTCAGCCACAGCAGCCGGAAGGGAGTGAGCAGGTGTTCGATCAGAGTGGCATGCCCCACCGGGTTCTCCCAAACCCGCATGCTGGTGGGGTTCATCCGGTAATGCTCGCCGAATACGGAGAAGCGGAGCAGAAAAAACACGGTCGTCGCCAGGATGAAGCCCAGATGAGCGGGGGCGATGCGCTCGTTGAACCATTGACGCCGCACCTCCCCATCGGCGCCACGCATCCGCCGGTATCGCCACCCGTCGTAGAGCATCAGCCCAGGCCAGACCAGAAGAGAATGCTCCTTGCTCATGACCGCCAGGAGCAGCAACACGGCGTTGATTACATGGAACCAGGCGGTGCGGAGGCTCCGATGGCCACTGGCGGATCCAGCCGCGGCTCCGCTTTCTCCCTCAGCCGGTGCCGTTCCTTCCCGCGGCCCTTCTGCCCCCTTTTCTCGCCCCTCGTCCCTCGTCCCTCGTCCCTCCGCGGAAGCCTCAACTCTGAACCCCGAATCCACCTGACCGGGCCGGACATACCGCGCCATCAACCAGACGCCGAATAACGCCGCCAGCAGTTCACTTCGCCCGTAGCCGGTGACGACCGCCTCTGTGTGCAGCGGATGTACGGCGAACAGGATGCCGGCCAGCCAGGCGGCCCACGCTCGGCCGGTGACCCGCCAGGCCAGCAAGGCCACCCCTGCACCGGTCAGGGCATGAAGGGCCAGATTCGCCAGGTGAAACGAACGCGCATCGGGCCGGTCCTTCCCTGAGAGCACTACGTTGGCCCGGAAGGACCACGTGGTCAGCGGGCGATAGAGCTTGTCAATAGATACCCCGCGCGGCCAGTAAGGCTCGCGCCAGAAGCGATACCACGGCCCCGGCTGAGTCACCAGGGGGTTCTCGACAATAGCAGGAAGATCGTCGTAGACGAACTGGTTATCGACGGACGGGATGAAAGCGACGATGCCGAGAATGGCAGCCACGAGCATGGCGGCCGTGATAGACGCCCGGCCGATCAGGAATGGTTGACGGTTCTGGTTCTGCACGTGCGGTCTCTCGCGGGCGCGCTGCCCGGTGGTGAATGGTACCGGGCGGGCTGCGAGGCCACAACCGCTTCATGTCTGCCCCGAACGGATATGTGCCACTGCTATTGAGCAACGCTGCATCACGTCCGCCTCTCCCGAAATAACATCCACGCCCCGTTCTTGTCCGGCGTATTCCAACCCTGGAGAAAGACGCCTGGGCCGGCATAAACCCCGCTTTCGTGTTCGGCCGATTCGGCTTAGCATGGGCGGGATTTACTAATATCGGTGGAGGACCTGCGGATGAGTATTAACAGACATGCCCGGCTTGGTTTTCTGATCCTGGCGTTGGCCGGGCTTTCGAGCGTGGCGGTGGCACAGCCGCAAGCCCGAATCGAGTGGCGCTTCGACGCGAAGGGCCGCTGGACCGGCTGGACTCCCGACGGCAACATCCGGGACATCCAGTTCCAGGAGGCCGGCGTGAACTTCCGCCCTGTCGGCTCGGATCCGCAGATTACCAGCCCGATCTTTGAACTGACCCCCGCGACGAACCTTCAGTGGGTGGAGATCGACCTGACGAGCGAAGCCCCCGGCGAGGGCGAACTGTTCTATACCAATAAGACCACCGGCCGCTACGGCGGGCTGGAACCGGACTGGATGACCCGAGTCATTGTCCCCTCGGCCGGTCGGCAGACGGTGCGGGTCTGGCCGTTCTGGGAAAAGCTGGGCAAGATCATCCGGCTGAGACTGGATCCCCCGAGCGGAGGCCGGTGTACGTTGCACGCCGTCCGAATCAGGGAATCCACCACGCTCGCTCCGTTGCCGGTGTGGACGTTCTCCAAAGACGCCTCTGGCGATTCCTGGCAGTCCATGCACGCGGCCCGGCTGGAATGGACCCAAGAGGGCCTGCGGATCAAAGCCCTGCGCCCACAGGCGTTGGTGGTCACGCCAGTAGAGCCGTTCGATGCAGCGAAGCGGTCGCTGCTGAAGATTACGGCGAGTTGTCCTGGCGAAGAGGTCATCGGCTTCTACTGGGTGACTCGGGAGCATCCCGGCCTGATGGGCGAACCGATCCGAGTTGGCCATGAGCCGCTGGCCGAGGGTCAGGCCCTGGACCTGCGGATGTTCCCCACGTGGCAGGGCACCGTCACGCACCTCGGTTTGGCCTTCGGGACGTTTGGGAACGAGACGCTCACGCTGCGCAAGCTGTCGGTGGAGCCGAACGAGCCGCAACAGCCGGTGTTGCGGACCCGGTATCTGGGTTTTGCGCGGCCCATCAATCGTCCGAATCAGCCCGCCACGATCCAGGCCATCCTGGAGCACGCGGGTGGACCTGCTGTTCCCGCAGGCATCGCTGTGCTGGAGGTGAAGGGGGCGCTGATCACCACGCGGCTTGAGACCGCTTTGCCGGGCATCGAGGTCGGCGGGCGGGCCGTGCTCCAGTGGCCGGTCACGCCCGACGCCACGGATTACCTCCGTGTCCAGTTTCATGCCAACGGGCAAATCTTCAAGGCCGATTTGCGGGTGGATCCACGAGTGAGCCGGGTTGTGGGCGGCGAACCCCCGGCGGCTGATTACGTTCCGCCGCCCCGGCCGGTGAAGACGCGGTACAACTTGGGCATTTACTATTTCCCGGGCTGGTCGGCGGACCAGTTGTCGCGGTGGAAGAATCAGCGCGACTTCCCGGAACGCGAACCGGTATTGGGCTGGTATGCAGAGGGCTCGCCTGAAGTGGCCGATTGGCACATCAAGTGGGCGGTGGAGAACGGCCTGTCCTTCTTTGTCTACGACTGGTACTGGCGCAACGGCAAGGAGGAACTGGGCGCGGGCCTCAACGAAGGTTTCCTGAAGGCCCGTTACAACCACCTGATGAAATTCGCCCTCATGTGGGCCAACCACAAACCTTTCGCCGATCACACCCCCGAGCAGCTTCTCGAAGTGACCGATTACTGGATCGAGCGTTATTTCCGCCGGGATAACTATCTTACTCTCGACGGGAAGCCCTATGTCAGCTTCTTTAGCCCCGGCGAGTTGATCTCCAACCTGCGCTCACCGGAGAAAACGCGCGCGGCCCTGGATGCCATGCGCCAGCGGGTCCGCGCGGCCGGGCTGCCCGGTCTGCACATCGCCGCGTGCAGCGGGCCCGATCCGGCAGCCGGGCAGCAGCTCAAAAACGCGGGGTTCGATTCGCTGACCGCCTACAACTACCTGCGCACCGGCGCGCTGGCCATTCATTCCCCGTATCGGCAGTTCCTGCTGGGGCACGAGGCCATCTGGCGCGACATGCGGGAGGCCGATGCCTTGCCGTACATCCCGCTGCTGACGGTCGGTTGGGATGCCCGGCCCTGGCACGGCCCGCGTACGCAGCGCAAATTCGCCCGTGAAACCCGTCATTTCGCGGAAGCCCTGCGGCAGCTCAAGGCCCATCTCGATGCGACCGGCGAGCGGATGGCCATTCTCGAAGCCTGGAATGAGTGGGGCGAAGGCTCGTACATCGAGCCCAACGCCGAGTTCGGGTTTAAGGATTTGGAAGCCATCCGTGAGGTGTTCGCCGAGCGGGCCGACTTCCCCGTCAACATCGGCCCCGATGACGTGGGCCTGGGTGGACGCTACGACCTGCGCCGCCTTTCCCCGGCAACGACAGAACCGGCCTCGTCTTCAACGGCCGGGTCCGTGAAGCGCGTGCGCCTGGCCGGCGTGCATCCGGCGGTGGTCAAAGGCATGGACTTGCTCTGTCGGGATGGGCGAATTGAGCTCGCGCCTGGCGAAGCTCGAATCGGTGACCGGGTGGTGACCACCGCCGGCGGGAGCGTGGCCTTGAAGCCCGCCGAGATCGTGTCCCAGTCCACCGCGCCCATCACGCTGGTGGAGGGGCCGGTCAATCAGTGGTACGGGGGGAACCGGTTGACCCTGGGGCCGGACACCGGCCGGAACGTCCTGCCCGGCAGCTTCGTGCCCGGCACGCTGCGCCTGGTGGATCCCGCCGCGCCCGAGCAGGTGGTCGCCACCGAGGAGGATGTGGTGATGGATCCTCAGTGGGGTGCGTTCGCTCTCAAGCCCGGCGGCAAGCTCCAACCCGGCCAGAAAGTGGTGGCCCATTTTAAGATGAGCCTTCGGCGCGTAGACACCCTGGTGCTCGATGCGCAGGGCCGGCTGGTTCTGATTGATGGCGAGCCTTCTCCGGATGGCCCGCTGATCCCCGAGGTGCCCGCAGACGCCCTGCGCCTGGCCAATCTCTATCGGCCGTTTCACGCCGCCGGCGTGGAGCCGGAGCACGTCTACGTGATCCGCATGCCGGCGCCTGAGCCGCCGCCGCGGGGCGATACGGCGGCCCTGGCTCCGGTGCTCCAGAAACTGCGCGCCGGCCAGGACGTGACGGTGGTCTGCTGGGGCGACAGCGTGACCGCCTGCGGCGACACCAGCTCTCCGCAGACTTGTTATGTCGGCCTGCTGGAGAGTGGGCTCAAAGCGAGATTCCCCGAGGCGCGCATTCGTGTAATCAACGCGGGGATTGGCGGCAGCAGCACGCCCGTCCGGTTGCCGAACTTCCAAAAAGAGGTACTGGCACACAAGCCCGATGTGGTCACGCTCGAGTATGTCAACGACATGTCCCTGCCCGTGGAGCGGATGTCGAAACTCTACGAGGAAATCCTTCGCCGAACCCGCGAGGCCGGCGCGGTCCTGGTCATCATTACGCCGCACTTCGTCATGCCGGCCTGGATGCCCTTCACCGAGCCGGGACACAGCAGGGACCCGCGCCCGGGAGTAGCTTTCCTGCGGAAGTTCGCCCGCGAGAACGGAGTTCCGTTGGCCGACGCGGCCTTCCGCTGGGAGCAGCTCGAAGCGCTGGGCATCCCCTACGAGATCCTGGAGAAGAACGGCATCAACCATCCCGACGACCGCGGCCACGTCCTCTTCGCCGAGGAGCTGCTGCGGCTGTTCGACAACTGAAAAGAAGACCCTGATCGCCCCGGCGGGTTACAGGGAAGCCCGGGCCGAGAGGCGGCCAAGGACCAAGAACTCAACTACTGACCACTGATCTCAGCCAGTCAGCAGTCAGCAGTCAGCGTTCAGCACTGAGCACTCAGCACTCAGTACTCAGTACTCAGTACTCATCCCTCGCCCCTCCCGGCCTTCTATACCAGCCTGATCTGGACCATCTCCGCCGGAGCGTTGACACGTACCGGAAACCAGTTGCCTACCCCCGCGCTGACGTACATGCGTGACCGGCCGATGGCGTACGTGCCGTGGATGTAGCGGAACAGGAGGTTTCCCGCCCCCAGGGGCGGGTTCAGGCCCGGCGGGGTGAGCATGATTTGCCCGCCGTGCGTGTGGCCGGCCAGCACCAGATCGACGCCGGCGGCGGCCAGCGCGTCGAAGGCGTGCGGATGGTGGGCCAGGGCTATGGTAAAACGCTCGGGATCGGCTCCGGTCAGGGCTGCCCGGGTCCGCTCCAGGTGGCCGGGGTGCCTCCCGATCTGTGTCTCGCCGCGCGACCAGAACAGCCCCGCAATCTGGATCCGTTCGCCGCCGATATCGATGGTCGCATGTTCGTCGCGCAGGAAATAACGCTCGTGCCGAACCCAGAACAGCTCGGCCGCTACCGGCTCGTCGATCAGGTCGTGGTTTCCGATCACCATGTACCGGCCGAAGGGGGCTTCAATCTGTGCCAGCGCCTGCTGGGCGGCCGGCAGAAAATCGTTGGAGTGATCGACGGTGTCCCCGGTTACCACGACCAGGTCGCTCCGCAGGCGATGGGCGGCATCGACCATTCGCGGGAGATGCTCCGGCCGGAAGAACCGCCCCACGTGCATGTCGCTCAGATGCGTGATGGTCAGCCCTTTGAGCCGGTCCGGAAGTCGCGGTACCTGAATGGTGACCTCGCGAATCAGGAAACGGCCTTCCTGCCGTTGACCGGCCAGCACGGAGCCGCCGGTGATGACCAGCGGCGCGGCGGCGGTCACCCGGGCCAGCAATGCCCGGCGGGACAGACACGGCCCCTGGCCGGCGGGCGACACATCCGGGTCGTGAACAAGGGGGCTGGGCGGATCAGTCGCAAGGTCACGGTGCGGCCATGGCCCCCGGCGGCGCATCCAGCGGATTGTCAGCGTCAGCAGGAGCAATAGCGAAGCGACGCAACCCAGCGGTGCCAGTAGCAGGTGCCAGACCAGCGTCCACGAGAGAATGGGGACTGGAAGGGCTTCCCACTTGTCCCGGGCTCCACCCATGAAAAAGGCGAACGGCAGGAGCATCAGCACGCAGTAGCCGGCCCAGAAGCCCCTCAGCCAACATCGCCACCGTCGCGATGAACCTGCCGGCACAGGGCTGCCGCTTACCACGCGGTCAACCCACCACCACCACAGCAGGTTGGACAGGACCACGATGCCGAGGATCAGCAGAAAGCTTGACCCGTTGGTCGGTCGGACGATCCCCAGCCAACGCATCAGCAGCATGGCCAGCAAGATCAGAATGCCGAGCGGAACCAAGCCGCCCCCAATCCGAGACCATTGTTGCTGGAACATGTAAAGGGCACCCCCGCTCGACGGATCGCGCACGAGACGCCTGAACAGTCCGTTTACCTCCGCGGCATTGTAGTCCGGTACGCCACCAGGCCAAACGCCTGACCGCTACCAGCGAGCCTGCAAGGAGTGCCGACGCACTGTTCGTCCCGGCACTCGGCCTGAGCCAGGCCCGTTGTACCGGCTTCCCACGGTTGGCTCGGTGCCGGCTCCCGGGAAGGGCACACTCCAAGAAATGCGGAGTACCCTTCCGGATACTCCGCATTTCGCTTACAGGGAGAGATCGTGAGGGCGGCAGGTGGTCCGCCCGAAGCCTGCCCGGAGCTTTATGATCTCGACTCGTCTTCGCTGTCGTTGTCCCCGGGGGTGCCGGGCAGGGCTCGCGCGCTGCCCGTCAGCACGGCTTCTTCGGGCTGGTAATCGTAATAGCTGCGCATTTGTTCGCGGAAGTATCCGCCACGGGCCACTTGGGCCGCGTTGAGCACCGCCCCGAAGATCCGCCCATTCACCCGCTCCAGTTGCTCGCGGGCCCGCTGAATGACGCCGCGGGAGACCGACTTGGCCCGGCAAACCATGATGACGCCGTCCACCGCACTGGCCAGCACCAGCGCGTCGCTCATCAGCAATACCGGCGGGCCGTCGAGGATGACCTGATCATACCGGTCTGCCGCCTGGCTGAGCAGCTCAGCCATGTACCGGCTGCTCAGCAGTTCAGTCGGGTTCGGAGGAATGGGACCGCAAGGTAACACGTCCAGGTTGGGCAGTTCGGATGGAACCGCCAGGTCTTCCAGCCGTCCGCGACCGATGAGAATGTTGCTCAAGCCCTCGGACCGGACCTTGGGGAACAGAGTGTGGAGCGTGGGGCGGTGGAAATTCGCATCCACGAGCAGCACCCGTCGCCCGCTTTGCCCGATGGTGATGGCCATATTGACGGCCACCGAGGTCTTGCCTTCCTCGGGTTTCGAGCTCGTGATCAGTACCGAACGTTGCCGTTCCGCCGGAGAGCTGAGCAGCAGGTTGGTCCGCACTACCCGGAATGCTTCCGCGATCATTGAACGCGGCGCGGTGTGCGCAGCCAACTCGATCCGCTCGATGTCCACTTCCTCGTCATCGAGGTGGGGAACCGTGCCCAGGATCGGAACGCGCACGTGCCGCACGATGTCCCGCGGTGTCCGGATCGACGTATTGGCCACTTCCAGCAGCAAGGCCAGGCCGACGCCGGCCAGCAGCCCCAGGAAGCTGCCCACGGGCATGTTCAGTTCCCATCGCGGGAAGCTGCGTTTCAACGGCTCGACGGCCGTGCCGACTTGCCGCACGCTGACCGTCTCCTGGCTGCTGTCCAGCAGCCTGAGTTGCTGCACGAAATCCGCCAGCCGTTCGTACTGTGCCTTCAGCATGGCCTGGCGCTCTTCCAGGCTGGTGACGCGGGCCAGCTTGCTCTCAAGATCGCGCTGGGCGTCCTCATACTCTTTGATTCGCTCCTCCAGGGCCAGTTGGGCCTTCAGCGCGTTGAGCCAGGCGGTCTCGGCCGAAGTCACCTGGAACGCCCGGATCTCGTTTTCCTTCTGTTGGATCACCTCATCGCGTGCGCGCTCGGCGGCGGCGATCTGGTCGGCGAGGCTCCTGAGTTCCCGGTGCTGGGGGCCGACCCGACCCAGCAGTGATTGGTACTGCTGCTGCAGCCCAACCACCGTGTTGTTCAACGCCATCACCTGGGGATCCTGCTGAATGTTGATCTGCATCTGCGGGCTGAGGGCCAACTGACTGGGATCCATGTCCTTGATGTTGTCCCAGACGCCCTTGAGCATGAGCTGCTCGGCTAACAGCCGGCTGGCTTCCGTGGCCAGGGCCCGCCATTGCTCGCCCGTCACATTGAGGCCGCTGACTACCCCGGGCTCGCGGATGGAGTTGCCGATGTACCGCTCTTTCTCCTCGCGGGCCGCTTCAAGCTGCTTCTCGAGAATGTTTAACTGGGCAGTCATGGCCTCCAACTGCGTGGACAGCGCCGTCTTCGACTCTACCCGTGTCGTCTCCAGGTATTTGCGCACGATCGTGTTTACGATCGTTGCCGCGTCTTTCTTGTTCGGGGCCGTGAAAGTGACCAGCAGAAAGCTGGAGTTCGGAATCGGAGCTACGTTCAAGGCCTCCTTCAGTTGCTCAAACAGTTTGGCAGCGCCCACTCGCTGAATCCCCTCCATGTACCAGGAGGTGGCCTGGACCCCGGGATCCTTGAAGGCCGCGTCCAGCACCCGATGTTGCTTGACCATCTGGGCATGGTTCGTCAGCCAGCGATTGAGCATCTCCACTTGTATGTGGATGTTCGATTCGATCCGCAAGGGATCCCTGACTCCCTGCGCCTGGACCTCGATCATGGTCTCCGCTTTGAACTGCTCGTGGTACTTCTGAAGATACCACGTGATGACGCCGGTCACGGCGGTCAGGAAGAACCAGATGAACACAATCAGGAATATGTGCTGCTTCAGGATGCGGACGACGTCGCTGAACGTCAGGCCGCTCGCGCTCGCCCCTGCCGGCCTGCGAATCGCGCCCGCGGCCATGGGGAGACGATCTTGAATAGTCACTGGTACGGAGGTCATTCTACCAGTCCTCCAGCCATCCGCCCGGGCTTCATGATTCACCCTCCACGAACAGATGGCTTAAGACATAAGAGATTCCCAAATAGATGCCGAAGGCGATGCCGAGCATGCCCAGCCCCAACAGCGTGTGCCAGAAGCCCGTCGCCAGATCGCTGTGACCTTTGACGTGCAGGAGCCCCGTCAGGGTCACGCGAATGAAATTGCAGAAGATGGCAATTGGCATGCAGGCCAGGATGATGACCATCCGCTGCCACACCGGCCGATCGCTGACGAAGGCGGTGGCCACGCCCAGGGCCATCATCGCGATCAGCAGTCGAATTCCGCTGCAGGCCTGCTCGACGTCCAGTTGCCCGTGCCGGGCGCCGTCCCAGTAGTGGACCACCACCGCCTGGACCTCGAAGATCATATTGGGGAAGATTGCCTGCAGGACTGCGCCTGATACTTGGGCCGCCACCACACGCAGCGGCATGGTCAACTGAAAATACAGCCGTTCCGGCAAGGGCAGGGCGAAGACCAGGAACGCCACCGCGAACCAGCACCAGCGCGCCACCGGCCAGCCGCAGGTCATCAGCACCACTCCCATCACGCTGATAACCAGGGAAAGTCGCTTGGGGTACTCAATCTGGTAGATGGTACTGCCCGTGTAAACGACAAAGGCCAGCGCGATCAACAGAGCGCCGGCCATCCGCGTGGTCGCCCGCCGATCCGGAAACTGCACCGGCAACCGATCCCGCCGGGCATACAGGTAGTACAAGCTGAACAATGGGATGACAAAACCGTGTGACCAGTCCCCGTTGTTCTGCCAGTAATACACCAGCGAGTACAGCACGTGCCGGTAGTGAAACCCCAGCAGGGCCGCCAGGATCACTGCCTGCACGGTCATCGCGGAGGTCCACCACGGTCGTTTAAGCGATCCTGATGCCTGCATACAACCCTTGTCTACGTGAACGGTTACGGGAATAACCCCGGAAACCGTTGCTGGAGCGTGACTCGTCGCACATCCCGCGGATTCTGTTGCGGAATGTAGGCGTCGATGTCAGCAAAATTGCGGTCATACACAAAACCGAACCCATACGTCAGCCGGAACGAGTTTCGGATCGTCAACAGCAGCGGGGCGATCGCATGAGTTCCTACGTCAATTAGATCGTTAGGTTTGAGGTAAAAATCGGGATCTTTCCCTTCAGCGATCCGAGCCAGATCGAGTTGCAGTATCTCTTCACGATCCCCTTGAATTCGCCGGGTAATCGAGCAGCGGGTCGGCCAGGCCAGCCCGTCCAGACCGCCGGCCGAGGCAATCGCCTGGCGAAGCGTGATTTGCTCCCCGACGAAGTTATAGGCCCCGGGCCGAACCACGTGACCACTGAGGTAGAAGGCCCCCGTCGGGCCGGGATCCAGCCGGATCCAGTCATCGTGGCGGATCACGATGTTGTAGTTCGCTTCGCCGCTTCGCAGCTTCTCGGCGGGAATGTGGATGATCCGCTGCTGACCTTCCTGGGCCAGTTCTTCCCAATCGACCGGCTGGGTGGTGGCCGGCGGGGCGGCTTCAGGGGCCGCCGGCGTTGGGAGGGCCGGTTCGGCGGCTGTCGGTTCCGTGGTTGCCGCTTCTGTGGCCGGCGCCTCGATGAACGTGTCATTCACGTAAATCCATCTCGGACGGGAAGGTTGAGTGGCCGACGGAGAAGCGGGCGAGGGGGTTTGGGACTGTCCCCTGGTCGCATTTTTTTCTGCCTCGGGCGCCAGGGCTTCCATCAGCTCGCGCTCGGCCTGCTCGGGAGGAACCGCCAGGTGGGTGGTCGGCTGGTTCGATCCGTTGTGGCCGGTCGCTGCTGCCGGTCCTTGTGCCTGTCCCATCTCTGCGAGCGAGACCGGGCTGACCGGCGGCGGGGTGGTGAACTCGTCCGGACGGGTGGCCGGAGTACCGGGAGGCGTACTCTCCATCGTCGGCTCCCGGCGGATCTTCTCGCGCGGTTGGTTGCGCACGATGTAGATGTCTTTGACCGACTGGTCCAGCCCGCCTCCCAGATTCAACGCCTCTCGAAGGCGGAAGTCCGGCCGGATAATGGGGTACATACCAGGTTGGGCAATCGCACCGGCCAGGTAAAACACCCGCTGCTGGGCCGACGTGACCGTTACTACGACGGTGGGTTGATCCTCCTGGCTGTAGATTTCCCGTTCCTTGGCCCGGGCGATGATGTCCTCCTGCAGCTCGTAAGCGGTGCGGCCTTCGGCCGGCACTTTGCCCAACTGCGGAATGAATACCTCGCCAAGCTCGTTGACCGTTACCGGCGTCAGATCGGTTTCCGCTCCAATGGCCACAAAGTCCAGCAGCCGAATCGACAGCACATCGCCGGGACCGATGCGATATTCCTCGACAATCGCGACCAGGTCCTCCGGCTTCGGTTCTTCGGCCCCGGGAACGCCCATGGGCGGGTCGTAGAAACTGATGCTCCGCTGAATCTCTACAATCTCGTGGCTGCGGAAGTTACCTATCTGGGTGGGGTCCAGAAATGAGTTAAACCACGCTTGCGAACAACCCGCGCACAGGAGTCCAATGGCGGACAGCAGGCACAACGCACGAGAATCCGGAAAAGCTGTCTGTTGGCTGAGTCGCATGAATAGCTGTCGATCCCGAGGGGCGCAGACCCCTCAACGGCTCCGGTTTTCCACTTCCAACGCCCAGAAGAATCGAATCGCGCCTAGTTATCGGCATCCAGCCGGGGGCGGTTGAGGTTTTAGACCGGTAAGCTATTCCACCGCTGCTTAGCGGTCAAGTTCCGCCAGTGACGCGATTTGCATCTCTGGTTCACCCCCGACCGGCGGGGGCACGTCACAGTACACGCCTCCGGGGCGCCGCACCCAGACTGTCCGCCATCCCAGACGCCGAGGTCCAACGAAATCCTTGCTGCAGTTATCGGCAATATAGACCACTGCGGCCCCGTGAGTTTTGAGACGGTTTTCCATCACTTCAAATCCACGCGGGTGTGGTTTCCAATACTCCGGGCCCCATTGGTCGGTGAGAATGATTTCGTCGAGCAGAGGCCGGATCCCCAAAGCCTCAACCTTCTTCTCCTGCATCACCAAGGGGCCATCGGACAGCAGGCCCAGCCGCCAACGTCCGCGCCATGCCTCCAAGGCAACGCGCGCATCCTCATGAAGCGTAATGTGCGGCACATGGGTCCGATAACAGCGGACCATCTCGGAAATGAGCTGCTCTGACGCGGGGTGACGCAATTCCGCCAGCAGGCGGTCGAATACATGACGTCGCTCCCCGGCCAGAAACAACTCCCGCATCCTTGCGGCCGGATCTATGGGGCAGGCCACCCGTGCCCGCAGCCATTCGCCGACCGCATCGAATCCGCTGAACACATACGCCTGTTCGGGATACAGCGTGTCATCCAGGTCGAAGACGATGGCGCGAACTTGCGAAAGGTGGAACCGCACCCTGTTCATACGCTGCTTCCCACTGATGAGGTTCTGGCGCGGGGCCGCTTTTTTGTCCTCACACCGTCATGACCACGTGAACCACGCCTCCCTCGGTGGTGGTCTCGATGTTCAGCCCGGAGCGGTGGAAGATCTTGAGCATGCCGCTGTTTTCAATCAGCACTTCGGCCGAGAACTTGCGAATGCCGTTGCTTCGCCCGATCTCCAGCAGCCTCTGAAACAGGATTGTTCCCAACCCTTTGCGCTGCCAGTCATCGCGGACCACAAAGGCCATCTCGGCGCTGGTCTTGGACGGGTCCGTCAAATACCGCCCGACCGCTACCACTTCCTCCTCGCCGGGTTCGCCGACCGTGCCCACCAAGGCCATCTCGGTGTCGTAATCCACGTTGCAGAACACCTGCAACTTATTGTGTGACATAGTCTTAAGCGAGGCGTGGAACCGCAGGTAGACCGTCTGCTCGCTGAACGAGTAGAACATGTCTTTAATGCGCGATTCATCATCCGAGCGGATTGGGCGGATCAACACCTTCGATTCGTCTCGTAAGGTAGCCTGGTACTCGTACCTCTCCGGATAGGGCTGGCGGGGGGGCGGCATGATCTGGTTGGGATAAACGATCCGCCGTCTCTTGGCCGCGTGGAGCAACTCGCCGCGGTAATCCGGATGGGCGATGCTGATCAGGGACATGGCTCGCTCGCGCAGCGATCGGCCGTGCAGGAAGGCGATGCCGTACTCGGTGACGATGTACTGCGCGTCGGCCCGGGTGGTGAACACACCCGCCCCCTCCTCCAAGCCCGCTTTGATTCGCGATTGGGGGCCCAGGGGGGTCTGCATGGTGCTGGGCAGGACCACCACCGCTTTGCCATCCTTGGCCATCGCCGCCCCGCGGATGAAATCGGCCCGCCCGCCGATTCCGCCGCGCAGGAGCGGACCGAATGAATCCACCGAGGCCTGCCCGGTCAGATCCACCTCCGCCGCTCCATTAATGGCCACCATGTTGTCATGCTGGGCGATGATCCGCGGATCGTTGACATAATCCGACGGATGCAGCGCCACCTGGGGGTTCTCGTGGAGAAAACGGAACAGCTCGTGGGTGCCGACCGCGAAGCTGCCCACGATCTTTCCGCGGTTGAGCGTCTTCTGTCTGCCGGTGATCACGCCGGCCCGGGCCAGTCGCATGATGCCATCCGAGATCGCGTCGCTGTGTACGCCCAGATCGTACCGGGCGGTGAGATTGGAGAGGATCGCATCCGGGATACGCCCGATGCCCACCTGGAGCGTGGCCCCATCAGGCACAAGTCGGCTGACGTGGGCGGCGATCTGTTCGGTGACGTCGTCCGGCTCATCCAGCGGCGGCATCTCCAGCAGCGGTTCGTCATGCTCCACCAGCCAGGTGATCTGGTTCACGTGCAGGAACGAATCGCCCAGCACGTAAGGCATCTGCGAATTCACCTGGGCAATGACGATCTTCGCGGCCTTGGCCGCGGCCCGGGTCACGTCCACCGAAACGCCCAGGCTGCACAGGCCGTGCTCGTCCGGTGGAGTCACCGTCACCATGGCTACGTCGATGGGCAGCTCCCGCGACTTGAACAACCGGGCTGCCTGGGAGAGCAGCAGAGGAGTGTAATCGGCCCGGGCCTCGCTGACAGCGTCACGGAGGCCCGGGCCGATGAAGAGGGTGTTGGCTCGGAAACTGGCGGTGTATTGCTTGTCGGCATGCGGAGCAGGGCCCAGCGGCAGCGCCTGCATCACTTCAACGTCGTTCAGCTTGTCGCTGGCCTGCACCAGGGCCCTTACCAGGGCCTGAGGCTCTCCGCATCCTGAACCGATGAATACCCGGTCGCCGGAACTGACTTTTTGAACGGCAAAGTCCGCCGATACGAGCTTATCAGCGTACCGCTCGCGCCAGTTTCCGGCCATAGGCTATTTCTCCGACAAGATGATTCTCGCGTCGGCCACGACAACGCCCTTACCTTGCGGGTACACGATCAGGGGGTTAATGTCAAGCTCTTTGATTCTGGGGTGCTCCGTGACCAGTTGCGACAGCCGGCACAGGGCGTCGGCAATCGCGGGCACATCCGAAGGCGGTTCACCGCGGACGCCTTCCAACAGCTTGTAGGAACGGATGCTGCGCACCATCACGTAGGCCGAGTTCTCCCGGATGGGGGCCAGGCGGAAGGACACGTCCTTGAGGGCCTCGGTGTAGATGCCGCCCAGACCGAACATGATCAGCGGGCCGAAACGCTCGTCCCGGCTCATACCCAGAATCGTCTCTTTGCCCGGCGGCAGCATCTTCTGGATGAGCACGCCCCAGATCTCGACGTCATCGCCCATCTTGTCCTTGACCGAGGCGATCATACCATCGAAGGCCGCCCGCACGGAGGCCTCGTCGCGCAGGTTCAGCTTCACGCCGCCCACGTCGGTCTTGTGCAGGATCTTCGGTCCCGAGATCTTCATGACCACCGGGTAGCCGATCTTGGCCGCCGCGGCCACGGCCTCATCAGCCGTCTTGGCCAGAGCATAAGGCACCAGCGAGAAGCCGTAGTGCCGGAAGACCTCCAGCGCCTTGAGTTCCACAATCTGCTTGCGGCCGGCCTTGAACTCCTCCTCCAGCAGCTTTTCCACCGCGGCCTTGTCGGCGTCGTACTGCACGAACCGGCTGTGGGGCGTCCGGGTCCACTCCGCGAAGCGGGCCTTGGCCGCCAGAGCCCGCATCGCGTTCTCCGGGAACGGGTAGGTCGGCACCTTGTAGCTGTGCAGCTTCTCCACGCCCTCGGCCACGTCCGCCGCGCCCATCATGCAGGCCACGATCGGCTTGGTGCAGAAGCCCTTGGCCTCGCCGACCACCTGGCCGATCTCGGCGTCGGGGGTCATCGACTGCGGCGTAACCAGCACCATGATGTTGTCCACGTTCTCGTCCGCGGCGATGGCGTCCAAGGCCGCCCGATAGCGATCGTGGCGGGCGTCTCCGATGACGTCCACCGGGTTCTTCAGGCTGCTGGTGGGGGGCATCTGGAACTTCAGCGATTTGATGGTGTAATCCGCGAACTTCGAGAGCTGCAGCCCGTAGCGGATGCACGCGTCGGTGGCCATGATGCCCGGCCCGCCCGCGTTGGTGATGATCGCCGTTCGCCGTCCGGCCGGCATGACCGGGTCGGAGAAGATCTCCGCCAGGTCGAACAGGTCTTCCACGCTCTCCACGCGGATGACACCGGCCTGGGTCATGATCGCGTCGTACACCTCGTCGGAGCCGGCCATCGAGCCGGTGTGCGACGCGGCCGCGGCAGCGCCCTGGGGCGTCCGCCCCGTCTTGATGGCCAGGATCGGCTTGGGGTTGCTGCCGTGCGTGATCTCGTAGGCGGCGTTAACGAAGGCCTGCCCGTCGGAGATGTCCTCGACGTACATCATGATGATATCGGTGTTGCGGTCGCTGGCCAGGCACCGCAGCAGATCCACCTCGGTCACGTCGCACTTGTTGCCGAAGCTGATGAAGCGCGAGAAGCCCAGGTGGTGTCCTTTGGCATAGTCCAGCAGAGCGGTGCACAACGCGCCGCTCTGGGAGATCAAGCCGATGCGGCCCGGGCGGGGCATGTCGCGGCCGAAACTCGCGTTCATGCGGACATCGGGGGCGGTGTTGATCACGCCCAGACAGTTGGGCCCGATGATGGACAGGCCACGCTCGTCGGCGATGGCCTTGATGCGGCGTTCCCGCTGAGCGCCTTCCTCGCCCACCTCCTTGAAGCCGGCGGAGATGATCACCAGATGCTTGGTGCCGTGGTCGGCCGCCTCGAGGACCGCCTTCTCGACGGCGGGGGCGGGCAGGATGATCACGGCCAGGTCCACGTGGTCGTCAATCGCCGAAATACTCGGGACGCAGCGGGCTCCCATGATGCTCTTGGCCTTGGGATTGACCGGGTAGACCACGCCGGTATACCCGCCGAGGATGAGGTTGGACGGAATCGCACTGCCCACCGTGCCGGGGGTTCGGGAGGCCCCGATGACCGCGATTGACTTGGGGGCGAACAGTGGCTCCAGGTCGCGGACCCGGCTCTGGGCCCCGCTGCCGTCGGCCTGCACCGCTGGATTGGCTGCACTTCGTGCCATACCCGTTATAGCTCCTGTAGGGAATGTTTGTCCGCTGTGACTGGCCCTGAAACTGGCCAAGCGGTCGTTCGCCCGCTTGGTTCCCTCGTGCACCGCGGACCAGCAGTCGGATTCAACGCCGTCGACCCGCGCACCGCGGGGCCGTTCCGGCAGGTCGGATTTGAAACGTCACTGGGTGTCAGAGCTTGCTGCGACCTCGAACGACGCCCGATCATATCGGACGGCCAGCTTGCCTTCAAACTTGTCATCAAATCGAGCTGCAAATCAACACGCCGGCTCCGCCTCCCGCGGGGGCGGTTGGAAACTCAAACGCCGGCTCGCTCGAGTCGACACAACTCGGCCCATTTGGCATCGACCCATTTTTGCAATCGGTCCAGGCAATCTTCCCGGCCGGGCTCGAGGAGGTGCTGGAACCGGCCTTGCATCTGCACGTACTGGCGGACCGGTCGCGGCTGGGCCGGCCGATAAGTGATCCGGTATCGGCCGTTCTCGCATTCGTACAGCGGCCATGCGTTGCACTCGACCGCCAGGTCGGCCACGCTGAGCACGTCATCGGTGTGAGCGAGGCCCCAGCCCACCGGGCAACTCGACAGAACGTTCACGAACGCCGGTCCTTTCACCGCAATCGCCTTGGACAACTTAGCGATCATGTCCTGGTATCTGGCCACGCAGGCCTGGGCCACGTAGGGCAGGGCGTGAGCAGCCATGATCCACGTCAGATCCTTGGGGGCTTCGGTCTTGCCCGACCGCGCGGTATGCGTGAACGCACCGGACGGCGTGGCGGAGGAGCGCTGGATGCCGGTGTTCATGTACGCTTCGTTGTTGTAGCAAATGAACGTCAGATCGTGACCTCGCTCCATTGCTCCCGACAGTGCCTGTAGTCCGATATCGTAGCTGCCGCCGTCGCCCGCGAATGCCAGCACCTTGATGTCGCGATCGGCGGGCCCGGATGGCTGCCTCCACGCCGCTGGCCACCGCCGCCGCATTCCCGAACGCCGAGTGCAGGAAGGGGATGCGCCAGGCGTTGTGCGGGTAGATGGACGAGACCATTTGCATGCAGCCCGTCGCGAACACCACCACCGGCTCGCACCCGAGTCCTTCGCGGGCGGCGTAGATGGCGGCCTGAATCACCGTCGGAGCCGGACAGCCCGCGCAGGCGGCATGCCCGGCCCCCAGCCCCCGCGCCAAACCCATGAACTCCTGGGGGATGAGCTTGCCTTCCTGTGGCAGCGTGCGTGTCTCTGTCGCGGATTCCATGACGATGACTCACATCTCCCGGATCACTTCGCGAGCCGCCCGATCCATGGCCCGGATGTTGCCCTGCAACACCTTCTCGCTGAGCCGCTTCATCTTGGCTCGAAACGCCCGCTTGATGCGCTCCCGATCGCCCAGCCCCAGGATTTCCGTCA
>JAAXZI010000056.1 GCA_012719955.1 Phycisphaerae bacterium
GAGGGGGGAGAGTGTGGGAGCGGGGGATGCGATCTGTTGGGGTGGTTAGAAGTGGGGCTCGATGGTGATGGCTTTTGGGGTGGTGGGGCAGTAGAACTGGCAGGCTCCACAGCCGACGCAGCCCTGGGGCAGGATCTCGATCTGGCCGGCAGGGTTGATGGTGATGGCCGTCGGGCCGATGGGGCACTTGGCGACGCAGATCCGACAGTCCTCGTCCCGGCTGCGCAGGCAAAGGTCGAGCTTGACGCGGGCCAGCCCCATGCGGATGTCGGTGGGCTTGTTCACCGGCCGGAGGGCCCCGCTGGGGCAGGCTTTCATGCAGGCCAGTTCGTCGCAGACCACGCAGGCGGCCAAGTCAGGGTCGATGTAGGGCGTGCCGCGTTGCTCGATGTCATCGTTGGACAGGCTTCGGATCGCGCGGGCCGGGCAGACGTCCACGCAGTTGCCGCAGCGGTAGCAGGCCGCCAGAAACTCGCGCTCGGGCTGGGCTCCCGGCGGGCGCAGAACGGTCCGGGGGATCGGCAGAGGAATCTGCAGCCGTTCCTCGAGGAATTGGGCGACCGGCTCCATGAGCCGCTTGAGACCCAGCCGGAACATGGCCCGACGGTCGCGGGGGGTATTGTCAAGCTCCTCGGCCAACGCGTTACTCCCTTATGGGGTGGCTTGAACCCCGAAGAGCGCCGGCCAGACGCCGGCGCCACACGAAATCATCTGCCAGACACCGGGGGATCATTTGCCTGACGCCGGGGTGGTCCTTTGTTCGAGTTTTTGGACGGTGGCGGTCAGGGCCTTGATCCGCTTATTGAATTGCTCGAAGGTGGCCCGCACGCCTGCGGGGAGGTCCATGCAGTTCTCGCAGTAGAAGCGCGTGGCCGTGCTCTTGAGCACGGGGTACTGGTACGTCGCATTGCAGGCTCGGCAAACGCGATCCTGCAACTCTTCATCCGTTTGGGCCATGCCAGCAAAGCTCCGGTTTTGACGGCATTTTCCGCCAAGTGGTTTCCAAGACTCATCTTAGGCCGGCCGGAGAGGCCGTCAAGGTGGGAGAACGCTACCGCCCCGGTGTGTGGCACTGCTTTTGAGCAGTGGCACACACGCAGGGGGCTGAGAATGGTATTTTTACCGAAGCGACGGTCCGAAGATGGTTCTGAAAAGCAGCTCCTAAGCGCTCAGAAGCTGGTCAATGGACATTTTGAGGTCTTGCTTGCTGCGCAGGCCGACAAACTTTTGCTTGATCTGCCCGTCCTGGAACAGAAGAACGGTGGGAATCGAGCTGATTCCGTAGCGGGCGGAGAGAGACTGGTTCTTGTCGGTATTGACTTTGCCAACCTTGACCTTGCCCGCATACTCAGTGGCCAGCTCGTCGATGGTCGGCCCCAGCGCCTTACAAGGCATGCACCATTCGGCCCAGAAGTCCACCAGGACTGGTTCGCTGGCCGACAGGACCTCGGTCTCGAAGTTACTCTCCGTGAATTCTTTGGTATTCAGTCCCGCCATGAGCTAAATCCTCACTGTCAAATCGTTTACGGGCGATAGGGGGCCCGCTTCCCGGCATCTTGTTCGGGATTGTAGGATTCGGGGGCAGGGGGGTCAACCGACTGCAAGCTCATCCCGGGGGCGGGACTTCCAGCGGCGGTGGATCCAGAGGTACTGCTCGGGGGCTTCGCGGATAAAGGCTTCGATGGCGCGGGTGTATTCCTGGGTAATCCAGCGGAGTTCGTCGTCCTTGCCGGCCCACTCCTCGGGGTGGATGACGCGATTGCAGCCCAGTTCATATTCGAACCGGTCGCTGACGCGGCGGGCGTAGCCGACGACTATGGGCACCTTGTACTCGATGGCCAGCAGGCCGATGGACTTGTAGGTGGAGGCCTTGCGGCCGAAGAAGTCGACGAAGAGGCCTTTGTGGCCGGCGTTCTGGTCGGCGATGAAGGCCAGCGTGCCGCCGCTGCTGAGGATTTCGCCGGCGGAGCGAGCGGCGCCCTTCTTGTAGAGCAGTTGCAGGCCCCGGCGGGCGCGAACATCCATCACGTAACTGTTGAGATAGGGGTTATCGAGCGGCCGCATCACCGCCACGGTGGGGAAGCCCAGGGCCGTGAGGGTGAAGCCGAGCAACTCCCAGCTTCCGTAGTGGCCGGTGACGAGGATGGCCCCGCGGCGGGAGAGCAGCACATCGGCGGCAGGACCGAGGTTCTTGAGGCGGACGTAGCGCGGCCAGGTCCACTCGTTGATCAGGCGAGGGGTGAAGAGGGTTTCAACGGCCAGCATGGTCATCTGCTGCATGGACGCGAGGGCGATGCGTTCCCGATCGGCCTGGGAGAGCTCGTTTCCGTAGGCCAGGCGGAGGTGCTCGAAGGCCCGCTCGCGGTGGCGACGCATGAGGCGGTACCAGATGCTGCCCATCCAGCGGGCGGTGCGCAGATTGACGTTGATGGGGAACATCTGGAAGGCCATGCCGACCAGCCGGATGCCGCAGTAGATGAGCCAGTCGATAAGGGGGCGACGCCGTGCCATAGGAGGGGGATTGTAC
>JAAXZI010000057.1 GCA_012719955.1 Phycisphaerae bacterium
GATGATTGCCAGCGTGTATATGAACGTGTACTGCGTGACCGATTCCATGATGCCGGAAGGCGTTGAGCACTCGTCGCCCGCTTCGTTGTCGTGACATAGGTCGGCGTGACCGATTCCATGATGCCGGAAGGCGTTGAGCACCGCCGCAATCAGTGCAAGCTGGTATTCCAATCGGCGTGACCGATTCCATGATGCCGGAAGGCGTTGAGCACTGCGCTGCCAAGCTGGGGCCCGCTCGTGAATGGCCACGCTCCGCTGGATGGCCTCTTCGTCCGGCTCACAGGCCAGGACGTTGGAGCCGATCAGGAACGCCAGATCGTCGATGGAAAGACATTTCTCGCGAACGATGCACATGTGGAATCTTCCTTCCCTCAGTCAGAGGGCGTACGGGGTTAACACGAATTACCAAACGGAATCAGCCCAAGGCGGGCTTACGATTGAAAAGCAGGCGTGGGCGGGCTGAGCCGAAGTGTTTACAGGCCGATGTCTTTCCGGTTAGACTTCGGACTCAGTTCGATGCCCTTTCATGCGGTCCATAGAGCGGGAGTGACACAATGCGAAATGCAAAGTGGCTGGCGTTGCTGGCGATGCTCACCACGGGCATGCTGTTTCAGCCCCTCGGTTGCACCCTGCAGCAGTACGCGATTACCGGCTTTCTCATCTCGCTGGTAGGTCCGTTTATCGTCTCCTAGGCGTCCGCCCGGCAAGGCACACCAGTTGCGATCAGGCATGGGCCAGTTGACAGGCCGGTGCAGGTTCCGGCGAATCGGAGAGATGCCAGTTCTGGCAGGCGGTCTGGTAGCCGCAGCCGGGGCAGAAGCTGGAGCCGTCATTTGGCAGAAAAAGCCCGGAGTTGATCATGATCTCTGCGTACCTGACCAGCTCCACGAGCCGGTGGAAGTCGTGCTCAGTTCGGCTCACCGAATACTGCTCGAAGGCGGGGGTCTTGGTCTTGACCAGCACGTCCCAGCGGAAGAATGAGTTCTCGTGGCCCATGATTCGCAGGGCGTACAGGTAGACCGTTGGCTGTAAGTCACTGGCCAGCTTGGATTCACTGTAGCGTTGACCGGCGGTTTTGAGCTCCACCGCACAGAGCCGGTCCCCGTGCCGAACCAGCAGGTCAATCTCGCCCACCAGCGGCTTTTCGAGCACTTCACCCTGGCGGTCAATCAGGGGTACCTGGAAGGGCACGTTGAAGCCGACGATGTCCAGGTCATCGGGGATGTTCTCTCGATAGACCCGGATCAGTTGCTGTCCCTGCGATAGCAATGAGTCAAAGTCGCCTCTCTGGAACCGCAGGTTCGGCGTGTCGGCGACCTCGCGTTGCCACACGTCGGCGAACAGGGCGGCCAGCTCGTCGCTGGTTACGTCCTGACCTTTGACTCGTTTGGCCCAGAAGTACTCGGCGGTGCGATGGATCGCGGAGCCGAAAGGCATGTTCTCCGTGACGAACTCCGGCTGCATCCTGAACAGCCGCTGGAAGGCAAATTGGAGCGGGCAGATCTTGAGGAACTGGTTGATCTGACTGTACGACCAGTGTTCCCGGTCTGATTTGATCATGGGAATTATCTCCGTCCGTTCACGCGAGTTCTGCCGTTCCCGTTAGTGTTACCGTTGTTTTTACCGCCGGAGAGATGGTCGATCACGAGGCTGGCCTGCGTCTTGGTCAGGCGGTATACATCGCCCACGCCGGTGAGCTGATGGCAGAGTTCGCCGGTCTGGGTCATATTCATATTGTGCTGCTGACGGGCCAGATCGAGCAGATACTTGACCTGCTTATTGCTGGCTGGGGTGTCGTCATCACTGCCGTTGCCGGTGCGTCCATTGACGTTGCCGGTGCGATTGACGGGGGCAGACTGGCCGGGCTGGTTGTCGGCGGGTTCGGCGCGCTGGCCGTTGCCGTTGGACCGGCCATTGCGGGCACCGTTGGCTTGGCCGTTTCCGTTGGCGGTGCCATTCCCGTTACCGCCGTACCGTTCAAGCTGGTCTACGATGGACTGGTGTGCGAGGGCGTAGAGCCGTTGGATTTTCTGGCGGAATGCCTCGGCGTCCTCGATCAGGGTGGAATCCAGCTCCAGCTCTAAGCCGCAGTGGGCGCCGATGGAGCCGTAGTCGGGCAGGCCCAGCTTCTTCGAGAGACTGACGTTGGCTTTTAATGGTATGGGACATCCTTTCTTTAGAAAGAGAAGTTTAAGGACAGCTGACGATTAGCCGATGGGTTCGGACTTCAGAGAAGGATCATTTGCAGTGCTCGTTTACGATGCCTGAACGCAAAATGCCCCTGTCGTGGGGCGATGGTCGAGAAAAAGACCACAGCCCTTCGAAGGGCACGATTGGCTCAGAAGAAGCGGGTCAGGTCGGGGCAGACGGGTGGGAAAAAGCAGGTCGGGACCTCGGCGATGGCCCCGGAAATCGCAAAGATCGCGTCTGAGCGATGCTCGCTGGCGGGTGGCTATCCAGGTGGGGGATCGGCAAGGCGAAAAAGCAGGCTCGCAGCTTCGTTCTTGACGAAGCTGCATTTTCCGGCCTGGAAAAAGGCCTAATTGCCGTCAGGCGAAGGTCCCCTGATCGGTAACGGACCACCTTCATCGGAAAATACGCGAAACAGCGCCGAAATTAAGGGTCGGAGAGCGTGCGTACTTGTGCCCATACTCTCTACTAACGTGGAGTACGTGTTTAGCATGCAAAACATGCGATTTTTGCGAGATTGTGGCGGTTGTGGCGACCACCTCGGCGAATGCTTGCCACTGACCATGTTTAGACCTCTCGGGACGCATAGATTTTCTCTATCGAGAACAGGTGTTTTATAGGGGATCGGGAGACCTGCAAGAACCCCCTACGAAACTATGAGGATTTACCATGGAAGAGCACCACTCGCGACCATGCTTCCGTAGGTGGTGTCGACCCATGAATCATGCATGTCCCCATTGCAACAAAACCATGCATCCGGACATGTCGCCGATCACGTCCACGATGATCATCTGATGGTGTTCTGGTTACCAGCCGGTGAACGGGTTTGACATCAGCCCACGACAGGCAGATGGGCTTTTCGTGCCTCGGAAGGGGCGGTTTGGACGTCATCTTGGTGTCTTATGACAACCCAAAGCGCTTAAACAGGCGGTTTGAGGAGTTGTTTTGAGGGGCCGTGACAGGCAGCTCGAAAGGGTTGTTTTTGCGTAACTCCCCCCACTCCCAAGAGTTGCTGCTTCCACGTGTCCTTGCCGACTCTGAAAACTCAATCTTCGCTGCGATTTGTGGTTGCGGGGGGACGCGATGACATTTTTTTGTGAGTCCAGGATGCATCGCCGACATGGGCCGGATCGTTGCCGGAGGCGCCAGAGGGCAAACGTGGGACCGAACGCCAGCGGAGAGCCAGGGGACCGGCGGCGGGCGAGCGATTTTTGACCTATCGGGGGCGCTTCTGCTTCGGTCCCGTGATTCAGGTAGCGCTACCATTCTGGTCGGCGGACGGAGAAGGCGGGTCCAGCACGAGTGCTTCGCCGTCGTTCAAGCCTCGCCAGATCGCCTCGACGGCTTTGCGTACAGACGGCGGCACGCCCTTGCTGTAAGTCTTCCACATCGTGCCAGATGCCTGTCCAAGTAGAAACTGGTTCCCTTCCCCCGCTAGGACATCGTCGTCCGCGTAGTCCGTGGCCCACGTGGCTGCGGGAGTACCAGCCAAGTCGAGGACGCTTAATGCCTGCCTTCTTGAGAAGTTCTGTGAACCGTTTGGCCAAAGCTCGGTGATGCCAGACCTTGCCTGTTTGGGTTATGCCGGAGAGAGTCACGGGGGTCCCGTCGCGAGTTGTAAAGACGTAGTTGTCGCCGCCGACTGCCATACCTCGCGAGGAAGCCTCTACTTTCCATTTGTGTAGAATCTCCACCGTGAGAGGCCAAAGGGGGGGGCGCCTTTTTCGCTGGTTTTTGCCTCGTGGCTGCTCATAGATATACTCGATGTCTTCACCGATTTCCCTGCGGTTGAAGTGCTTCCATCTCAACCTTCCCATGTCCATGTTTCCAATTGCACAGTTCAGTCCAAGCAGGATCGCTGCTCGGTCTTCGAGTTCCCCAGTTTTCAGCAGAGATCGCAGTTCTGCCGGTTTAAAGATCTCCTGTTCCTGTTGTGGCCCACCGTGCTGTTGCAGCACGGCAACGAGAGCATCGAGATCCGGCACCGCAACGCCGAACCAGTTCTCTTTCCGACACCGCAGGAATGCCGCCTTGACCGTTCGCATCCGGGGGTTCGCCCAGTTCACCTGCAGTCCCTCATCGTTGACCTTCTTCCAGCAGTGACGATACCAGTCCTTGAAGTACTTGGGCGTCAGGTGTTCCAGCGGAACGTCCCCGCTGAACGCAATTAACTCTTTAAAGGCGTGCTTGACTTCAGAGGCGTAGGAGGGATTCTTTTTGCACTCGATCAGCCACTCGACGTAAGCATCGCCGACCTCGCGGACCGTATCGACCACGTAATCGGTTGGATGTACGCTTTCATGACTTGCCTGTTGGGCTTTGGCGGCGAATGCGTTAAAATTACGGCGAGCGATGTCCATAGTGGCCCCGAACGGGATGACCTTGCCGTCTTGCTGCAAGCAGTACTGGCGGTAGCCCCGCTTCCAGAGGAGCCCGGTTTCGAGGAAGAGTCCATATCGGGCAAGTGCCTCATCGGGGTCGGACCCGAAGTAGATGGACCGGCCATTGATGACCTTACGATACTGGCCAAGGTTTTTGTGGAATCCCAAGCCGGGAACTTTGCGGCGACCTGCCGGCATGGAGTCCTCCTCGGCGGGATTCTACACGGTCCAGGGAATTATTGGTATTAAAATGTGGTAGTAACCCTTCTGGAGGCGTGCCCGAGCGGCTGAAGGGACCGGTTTTGAAAACCGGCGTGCGGGAAACTGCACCGGGGGTTCGAATCCCTCCGCCTCCGTTTTTTTCTCGTTGGTTCTCACCTTTTTCTCGTTGATTCTCTCCGCGCTTCTTCTCTGACGTTCTGACCATTTGATTTGACTTCAAGTTCGCTTTGTGCCAGGTCCATGGCGGGGCGCGGGGAAGAGGACGTTGCGCGCGGGATTGCTCATGTCAGTGTGGCTGGATTCTCAATGGCCGGGTAGCGAGCAGGTATGGGCATGCCGCCCTCTGTGCGTCTGCGCTGTTCTCTCCCGCCAGGATCGGGCTGGCCGAAGGCGCATGCGATTCCGAGGACCGCCGGGTCATGGTCGAGGGGATCTGGGGGGCTGCCCGTAAGCGGAAGTGATTTGCCGCCTGGATACGCCTCATAATCGAATTGACCTGGGGAGCAGCGACTCGGTTGAACTGCATTATCGGAGGCAGCAGACGCTCGTGCCTGGGGCACACCGCCGTGCCGTTTGGTTCAGCAGCGGGCAGGACAATACCTGACCACCCATCAGAGAACGCGGAGGGCTTCCGCAACGCATCGACTTTCGAAGCTTAACCGATCGGAGCAGAAGCAGAGTGCGGTATTTCAGAGGCCGATACGTGGTTTGTGTACAAACCTTGTTTCTAATGCATCGAGAATGCATCGAGGTCATCATGCCAACCTGCCATCGTCCGGCATTAACTCTTCTTTCCCTCGTTGTGTCTTGCGGTTTGTTCTCAGGCTGCATAGGCGAACCAGACAATGAGGCAATTGCTCCACTCCCAGGCGAGTATCAGGCCATCCTCGATGAGATCGTCGCCACCACAGGTGCGCCCGGTGGGGTGATGGGAATCATGAGCCCAACCCTGTGGGCCGCAGGAGCTTCCGGGGTGGCGAATCTGGACACCGGTGAACCGATGACCCCGGACATGAAGGTCCGGATCGCGAGCATGACCAAGACGTTCACCGCGGCGGTGGTGATGAAGCTGGTGGACGAAGGTCTGCTGAGCCTGGATGACACGCTGGAAAAGTGGCTTCCCGGCGTCGTCGAGCGCAGCGACCAAATCACGCTCCGGATGATTCTCAATCACACCGCGGGAATTCATGACGGTCTAACGTTTGAGATTTTGGTCGACTGGATGCTCCATGACCCCGATCGTCAATGGTCGCAACAGGAAATGCTCGACTGGATCGGCAGCTTCCCCCTGGATTTCGATCCCGGCACGGACTACAGCTACAGCAACGCCGGCTACTATATCCTCGGTGTCATTGTCGAACGCGCCACGGGGAAGACGTTCCAGGAGGCCCTGGATGAATATGTCCTGAGCAAAAAAGGCCTCAAGGACACCGAGGTCATTGCCGGTTTGACAGCCGGGGCGCCGACTCAATTCTATAGCGTCCCGGTCGACGGCATGGAAATCGTCAACGTGACCAACTGGAACCTCTCCTGGGACTGGACCGCAGGGTCCGGGGTTACCACGGTCAGCGATATGCTGCATTTCCTCGACTTGCTGTTTGTGAAGGATCTGCTCTCGCCGCAAGCGCTGCAGGAGATGACGACCGTCACGAGTCCGGCAGACCGCTACGGATTCGGCATGAATGTCACGACCTATCAGGGGAAGGTGCTCTACAGCCACAGCGGGGCAAACCCGGGGAATATTAGCATCTGGGTCTTCATCCCTGAGATCAATTCCGGGTTCTTCTTTGCTCTCAACCGCCTTGACTTGACTGATCTGATGACCGTCATGGACGAGTTGCAGTCGGTCGTCCATCGCACAAGCGATCCGCTGATTGCCCAAGAGACGAGAGGCCGGTGATTGCGCATCAGGCAGTCAGCCGGCGGCGCGTGGGGCACGCGGCCAATCCGCCGCCCCGAGTGTGTTCGTGGTGGTTGTCGCCGTCGGTTTTCGTGGTTTCTTACCATGAATTCTCCGGGAAACACGTTCCCCGTGTCGTAAGCTGAGCAAATGCAATCTGTTACGTTTCGTTTGTGGGGTTCGAATCCCCCCGCCTCCGTTTATTCTCGCGGATTCTGACCGCTTCCTTTTTTTCCTCTCGAAACTTGGACGTTTCAGTTCTGTGCTCGCCGGTTCTGGTGGCCGGCCGGTGCCGGTGCCAGGTGGAGAGGCCGGGTGTTCGCCAACCAGTGCTACAAACACTGGCCTGAAGCCGCCTTCGGCGGCAACGCCGCTGGAAGCGGTGTGACAGAGACGCCGGCATTACCCCAACAGATCGGTAAACATCATAAGCCGGCCCTCGGTCGCCATTGCCGGATTAGACAATCAAACGTCATAAGAGGCAGGGCACCCCAATGCGCGGGATTTATTTGCAATCCGAATGATACCCCGTCTCGGCCTGCCCGCCGCGGGAATGGAACCACCATGCCCTCAGAATCAGCCGGGCTGTGGCCTTTGTGGTTCTCACAAGTGTTATGCTATGCTGGTGCCACGCCTCAATCCATGGAGAACGATCATGAAGCATCTTCTGGCAGCCTTTCTGGTAGTCACACTCGTGCCGGCGGCCCTGGCCCGGGAGTACCATGTTTCCGTGCAAGGCAACGACGCGCATGAGGGCACTGTCGCTCAGCCGTTGCGAACCATCTCGGCGGCGGCGCGCCTGGCCCGGCCGGGAGACGTGATCACGGTACATGAGGGCGTGTACCGCGAACGGGTGTCCCCGCCGCGCGGGGGAGATTCCGATCAGCAGCGCATCATCTATCAGGCCGCACCCGGCGAAAAGGTGGCTATCAAGGGCTCCGAGCCGGTCAAGGGCTGGGAGAAGGTGCAAAACGACACCTGGAAAGTCACGGTTCCCAACAGTCTGTTCGGCGACTTCAACCCGTACCGGGACGTCATCAAAGGCGACTGGTTCAATCCGCGGGGACGCGAACACCACACCGGCGCGGTCTATCTCGACGGCCACTGGCTTACGGAGGCGCCCAACCTGGAACAGGTCCTGGCCCCGGTGTCGGACACGCCGCTGTGGCATGGGAGCGGAGAGGGGGGATACCTGCTGAATGTGGCCTGGCTACGGCCGGACGGGGCTGCGCAGAACGCCGGGCGGATCCCGGCCAACAGCTTCGCGGCCCAGCAGGGCATCCAGACGGCGCCCTGCACCGAGGGTGGCGAGTGCATCGGGTGGATCGAGCACGGCGACTGGGTTCGATACGAAGGGGTTGATTTCGGCCCCCGCGCGGAGCGGATGGAGATTCGCGCCGCGTCCGCCACGCAGGGGGGGATCATCGAGATTCGCCGCGACTCGCCGGAAGGGGAAGTGTTAGGCACCTGCAAAGTGCCGAACACCGGCGATTGGCAGTCGTGGGCCACGTACAAGGCGAGAATCAAGCCGGTCAGCGGAGTCCAAACCGTCTGCCTGGTGTTCAAGAACGCTTGGTCGGCTGCGCCCGGGAAGCAGGAATGGCGCAAACAGGATACGCTCTTGTGGTTCGCCAAAGTGGATACGGCGAATACCACCATCTGGGCACAGTTCCCGGGCATCGATCCCAATGCGGCCGACGTGGAGATCAACGTGCGCCGAACGGTGTTCTATCCGGAGAAGCCGGGCGTCAATTATATCACCGTGCGTGGCTTTACCATGATGCACGCGGCCACGCCCTGGGCACCGCCCACGGCCGAGCAGATCGGCCTGATCGGCACGCATTGGAGCAAGGGCTGGATCATCGAAGATAACGACGTTCGCTACTCGGTGTGCGTGGGCATTGCCCTCGGCAAGTACGGCGACCAGTGGGACAACACCTCGCAGAACACGGCGAAAGGCTACGTCAAGACCATCGAGCGCGGTCTGGCCAACGGCTGGTCCCGGGAAAACATCGGCCACCACATCGTGCGCAACAACCGCATCTCGCATTGCGAGCAGGCGGGCATCGTCGGCAGCCTGGGGCCGGTGTTCAGCGTGGTGACCGGCAACGTCATTCATGACATCCACGTCCGCGGACTCTTCACCGGCGCGGAGATGGCGGGTATCAAGTTTCACGCCGCGATTGACACGGTGATCAGCAATAACCACATCTATCGCACGACGCGCGGAATCTGGCTGGACTGGATGACCCAGGGCACCCGGGTCACTCGGAACCTCCTGCACGACAATGGTCCCAGCGAGGATCTGTTCGTGGAGGTCAATCATGGTCCGTTTCTGGTGGATAGCAATGTGTTTCTCTCGCCGACGTCCCTGCTGGACATGTCGGACGGCGGCGCATTCGTGCACAACCTGTTCGCCGGCCGGATCCTGCCGCGCCCGGAATTGAACCGCGAAACGCCTTTCCATAAGCCCCATTCAACCGAGGTGGCGGGCCTGAAGAATATCCAGGGCGGCGACACCCGCTTTTACAACAATGTGTTCGTCGGTGCCGCCGGCCTGACCGGTTACGATAAGGCGACGCTGCCCATGTACATGATGGGCAATGTGTTCCTTAGCAAAGCGGCCCCATCCAAACACGAGAAGGCTCCGCTGGTATTGTCGGACTTCGATCCCGGGCTCAAACTGCTCGAAGCGGGGCAGGGCCTGCAACTTGAGATCGCCTTCGACGCCGCGTGGGCGCAGGGCCGGTCGCGTCCGCTGGTGACGACGGAACTGCTCGGAAAGGCGGAGACACCGGATCTGCCCTACGAGCAGCCTGACGGCTCGCCGTATCGCCTTGACACCGACTACTTTGGAAAGGGCCGAAACGCCGCCAACCCCTTCCCGGGGCCTTTCGAGATAACCGGCGACGGAAAACAAACCATCAGCGTGTGGCCGGTGGCCAGACCGTAACGTGTTGCGGGCGTTGGCGGGGCGGGCGGCTCCGCCGTTCGGCCCTGCTCAAGAGGCATGGCTCACGCGGCGCGGCGGCGCGCTCCAGGGCGTGTCCCCGCAGCGCCTGGCCACATAGAATGTTGTGCTACTCAACTCGGATCCTGAGTCCGGAGGGTGGTGGCTGGCCGCCTGCTCCCGGCAGGGGGCGGGCATAGGCAGGGATGCGCGCTCCGGCTGATGGCCCGGTTCTCGCCCTGTTCGTACACCAGGCGCCCGGGATACGCGTAAGCTCAGGCTTGACCGGGCCTTCGAGGCGGCGCGCCTATACTGTGGTATTCCAAAGCCGCAAGCTCAAGCGATCATTGCGCTTCGATCGGTGGTGCGAGCATGAACGCGAACTTCGATCCACCAAACGTCTCTAACCTGGCTTTCGTGGAGGGCCTTTTTGCCGAGTATCTGAACAATCCGGCCGCCGTGGATCCCGAATGGCGACGTTATTTCGATGCCCTGCGCGATGGTAGTGGGTACTCCACCGTCGCGGTGGCCGCTCCGACGTTCCGGACGCGAAGCATCTTTAATCCTGTCGCCGGTGACGACGGCCGGCTGGACGTGGCTTCCAGACGCGAACTGGTTTTTCAGGATCGAGTCGATCAGATGGTTCGGGCCTATCGTGTCCGGGGCCATCTGGTGGCCAGAATAGATCCTCTGGGGCGGCCGCGTCCGCATCAGCCCAAGCTGGATCCTGAGTACTGGGGCTTCACCGATGAAGACATGAGCCGGCCGGTGTCGAGCGAGACGGTGGCCGGCGGCGACCTTCAGACCCTCGGCGAGGTCGTCCAGCGGCTCCGCAACACCTACTGCCGGTCCATCGGCGTCCAGTTCATGCACATCGACGATCTGGGCATGCGTCAGTGGCTGCAGGCGCGCATGGAGCAGAGCGAAAACCGGGTTGAACTGAACCGGGAACAGCAACTGCGCATTCTCACCCGTCTGACGGATGCGGTTGTTTTCGAAGAGTTTATCCAGAAGAAATTTGTGGGGGCCAAGAGTTTTTCCCTGGAGGGAGCGGAGAGCCTGATCCCGCTGCTGGAGCTGGCCATCGAGAAGGCCGCCGAGCAGGGGCTCGATGAGATCGTGCTGGCCATGGCCCATCGCGGCCGGCTCAACGTTCTGGCCAACATTCTGGGGAAGGGGCCCCGCGACATCTTTCATGAGTTCCAGGATTCCGATCCGCTGCTCAACCTGGGCCGGGGCGACGTGAAGTATCATCTCGGCCACAGCTCAGACTGGATAGCCCGCAACGGTCGCAAGGTGCATCTCTCGCTGTGCTTCAATCCCAGCCATCTGGAGTACGTCAATCCGGTGGCGATGGGTCGCATTCGCGCCAAGCAGGATCGGGTGGGCGATCATCGGCGCGAGAAGGGCATGGCCCTGTTGATCCACGGGGACGCATCTTTTGCCGGGCAGGGCGTGATCCAGGAAACGCTGAACATGAGCCAGCTTGCCGGCTATGCCGTCGGCGGCGCCCTCCACGTGATCGTCAACAACCAGCTCGGTTTCACGACCCCGCCCGAGGAGGCCCGCTCGACCCGCTATGCCACCGACGTGGCCAAGATGCTGCAGGTGCCCATCTTTCACGTGAACGGCGAAGACCCGGAGGCGGTCGCCCAGTGCGTGGGTCTGGCCATGGACTTCCGCATGACCTACAAGCGCGACGTGTTCATTGACATGTACTGCTATCGCCGCCGGGGTCACAACGAGGGGGACGAGCCGTCGTTCACGCAGCCCATGCTCTATCAGGTCATCGATCAGCGCAAGAGCGTTCGCGAAGGATACCTCGAACACCTGCTCAAGTTGGGCGCAGTTACCCGTGAAGAAGCCGAGCGCATTCTTGAACAACGCCGCGAGCAACTTGAACAGGAGCTGTCGGCCGCCCGCAGTCGGGACTACGTTCCCGGCGCGCAGGAGCCCACCGGCATCTGGAAGGGCTATCGCGGTGGCCGCGAGAGTATGGGCGATGAAGTTGATACCGGCGTGCCTGTCGAGCAACTCAAACACCTGCTCGAGGTCCAGACGCGGGTTCCGGAGGGCTTCCATCCGCATCCCAAGATCCAGCGCTTCCTCCACGCCCGCCGGGAGATGGCCGCCGGCGAGCGACCGCTTGACTGGTCCGCGGCGGAAGCCCTGGCCTGGGCGTCCCTGGCCGTCCAGGGCGTGCGCGTCCGCCTGAGCGGCCAGGACAGCGCCCGCGGCACTTTCAGTCATCGCCACGCCGTTTTGCACGACATTCAGAACGGGAACACCTGGATGCCTCTCCAGCACCTCGCGCCTGACCAGGCCCCGGTCGAAATCTACAACAGCCCGCTGTCCGAGGTGGCCGTGATGGGCTTCGAATACGGCTACAGCCTGGATACCCCGGACGGCTTGGTCATGTGGGAGGCCCAGTTCGGGGACTTCGTCAATGCGGCCCAGGTCATCATCGACCAGTTCATCGCCAGCGCCGAGGATAAGTGGCGGCGGCTGAGCGGCCTGACTCTGCTGCTGCCGCACGGCTTCGAGGGCCAGGGGCCGGAGCACTCCAGCGCCCGGCTGGAACGGTTCCTCCTGCTGGCCACCGAGCACAACATCCAGGGGGTGTATCCCACCACTCCCGCCCAGTATTTCCACTGCCTCCGGCGCCAGGTCCTTCGGCGGTGGCGCAAGCCTTTGATCATGATGACGCCCAAGAGCCTCCTGCGGCATCCGCAGGCGGTGTCCAGGTTGGAAGACCTGGCCGACGGCAGGTTCGAGCGCATTCTGCTCGATTCCAAATCCCGCCACGATCAGGTCCGGCGGATCCTGCTGTGCAGCGGAAAGATCTATTACGAACTCGACCACGAGCGCGAGCGGCTGGGGCGCAAAGACGTGGCGATCATTCGCCTCGAACAACTCTATCCGCTCTCTCAGAGCACGCTGATTTCGGCGCTGGCTCCGTACCCGGATGGCACACGGGTGATCTGGGTCCAGGAGGAGCCGGAGAACATGGGTGCGTGGCGTTATATCCGCGTGCGTTTCGGGAGCATGCTGCTGGGCCGGTTCCCGTTCATGGGCGTGTATCGTCCGGCCTCGGCCAGCCCGGCCACCGGCTCGGCCGCCAGCCATAAGCTCGAACAGCGTGAATTGATCGAGAAAGCCTTCGGCGACGGCGGTGACGAAGCCTGGCTGCGGGTGGAGATGGCGCCGGCGGCCGAACGCGACGCCGACGGTTTCGTGATTCGGCATTGATTCGTGTTTCTGATCCCGTCCTTGGCCATTCTGCGCGGGAAGGAGTTCGACCGCATGGCAGTGGAACTGACCGTTCCCCAGGTCGGTGAGTCTATCACCGAGGTGCAGGTGGGGCGCTGGCTCAAGCAAGAGGGCGATCCCGTCACCCAGGGCGAGACGCTGGTCGAGATTGAGACCGACAAGGTGACGGTGGAACTGCCGGCACCCGTTTCCGGCCGGCTGGCCAGAATCCTGAAAGGTGACGGTGCCGCCGCGACGGTTGCTGAAGTCATCGGCTATCTCGAAGAGGCTGAAGCGCCGGCCGCCGGCCCCGAGCCGACGCCGGCCGCGGCGCCGCCCGAAAAGCCGGTGACCCCGCCCGCGGAGCCTGAGGCGCCGCCGAGAGAACCACGAAAACCAGACCACAAGACGGACGCCGGCCGCGCCCCGGCTGCGGCGCCCGCGGAAGGCGGTCCCGCCCGCGATGTCGGCCCCGCGGCGGCAAGAACTCCGGAAGCCGGGCGGATGGCGCCGGCAGCCCCGCACGTGGGGGCCGCGCCCGTGGCCGAAAAGCAGATAGTCAAGCCCCCTGGACCGCCGGCGGGTTTGCCGCGTATTTCGCGCGAGGCCGTTCCGGTGTCCAGGCCCGCACCGGCCGCACCTGTGCCGCCGCCGCCACCGGAGCCGGTCAGCGCCGGCCTGAGTGATGCGGCCAAGGAGGAGGAAGAACGAGAGGCCGCCGGCGTCCGTCCGGTCCCGCCCGCCAGTGCCCGTGAAGAGCAGGTCGTACCCATGAGTCCGCTCCGCCGGCGTATTGCCCAGCGTCTGGTGGAGGCACAGCAGACCGCCGCGCTGCTGACCACCTTCAACGAGGCGGATATGTCCGCCGTGATGAGCTTGCGCGCCCGTTACCAGCAATCTTTTCAGGAACGGCACGGTATCAAGCTGGGGCTCATGTCCTTTTTTGTGAAGGCCGCCATTGACGCGCTCAAGCGTTTTCCTCAGCTCAACGCGGAGATCCGCAGCACCGACATGGTGTTCCGCAACCATTACGACATCGGGGTGGCCGTTTCGACGGACAAGGGGCTGGTGGTTCCCGTGCTGGCCAACGCTGAGCGCATGAGCTTTGCCGAGATTGAACTGGCCGTGGCCGACTTCGCCACCCGGGCACGGGAGAACAAGCTGAAGCTCTCAGAGCTGGAGGGCGGCACCTTCACCATCACCAACGGTGGCGTCTTCGGCTCGTTGCTCTCCACCCCGATCGTCAACCCGCCGCAGAGCGGTATCCTGGGCCTGCACGCCATCCAGGATCGCCCCATGGCGCGCGACGGCCAGGTGGTGATCCGCCCGATGATGTACCTGGCGTTGACTTACGATCACCGTATCGTCGATGGCCGGGAGGCGGTGCTCTTCCTGCGCCGGATCAAGGAGGTGATCGAGGAACCCTCTCGGATGCTGATCGAGATTTGAGGGCGGGCGTCTTATTAGTTTTTTCCAGTGCCCTTTCCGGTCCGGGAGTTTCGCGCTTTGGTCCATGAGGCGGGCAGGATGCCCGCCCCCCGACAGCGCCGGCCGGCGGTTCTGGAGGGCGGGCATCTTGCCCGCCTCGTGTGGCACCCGCGTCTCGCTGGTACGCGGGAGATTGGACATCTTGCCTGCCTGATCCGACGAGAAACTGGTGTACTGGAAACGGCACTGGCGCCGGGTAGCGGCCGGCCGGGTTGGCTGCTATCCTCTCTGGCATGTGACGTGAGGTGACGGTCCTGTCCCTGCAACGGGCTGTGCGTTGCGCTGATCCAATGGGAGCGGAATCATGGAATCGACATACTGGACCCTTGGCATTCTGTCGGTGTTTTCGCTGTGCGGCGGCCTGGCGTGGGCCGAGCAGCCTTCGACCAGTCCTTCAACCGGCAGGGGCGTCACTGCGCCGGGGGCGAAGGTCGAATTGCTTTCCCGGGAATTCAAATTCACGGAGGGCGCGACCTGCGACGCCGAAGGGAACGTCTTCTTCACCGACCAGCCCAACGACCGCATCATGAAATGGAGCGTGGACGGCAAGCTTTCGGTGTTCATGCAGCCGGCCGGCCGATCCAACGGCATGATCTTCAGCCCGCAAGGCGATCTGTATTCCTGTGCCGACGCGCAGAATGAGTTGTGGCTCATCAAGCCCGATAAAAAGGTGACCGTGCTGGTGAAGGAGTACCAGGGCAAGCTGCTCAATGGTCCCAACGACGTGTGGCTCAGGCCCGATGGAGGGCTGTACATCACCGATCCCTTTTACAAGCGCGATTACTGGAACCGTGGTCCGAAGGAGCAGGAAGTGGAAGGGGTGTACTACCTTCCGCCCGAAACGAAGGCCGACCGGAAACGCGCCACCCAGGCCAGGCCGATCGAGGGCGTGGCCCTGCCGCGAAAGCTGACGCGGGTCATTGACGATCTCAAGACGCCCAACGGCATCACCGGCACCCCGGATGGCAAGATCCTCTACGTTTCCGACCTGGCGGCGCAAAAGACGTATGCCTACGACATCCAGCCTGACGGGTCGCTCACCAACAAGCGGCTGTTCTGTGAGATGGGTTCTGACGGCATGACCATCGACAACGAAGGCAATGTCTATCTCACCGCCAAGGGCGTGTTCGTCTTCGATAAGACCGGCCAGCGCATCGACCACATCGAGGTGCCGGAGCCCTGGTCGGCCAACGTCTGCTTCGGCGGCAAGGACCGCAAAACGCTCTTCATCACCGCCAGCAAAGGGCTGTACGCGGTGAAAATGCGCGTCCAGGGAGTCAACCAGAAGGGCGGTAAGTGATACCGGCTTTGGCCCCTCCTTGCGGAGACTCAGGAAGCAGCGGGGCCTGAGGCGGAGCGACTTTGCGCCGCTTTCAGCCAAGACCATTGCACGGCTGGAGCGCGGGGAAGTCGAAAAGCCACATGGTGACACGCTCGCAATTATCGCAAAGAAGCTGCGCGTCAAACCTGACGAGATTGAGATGTATTGACGCCGTTTCCGGTCCAGGAGTCTCTCGCTTCGGCCCATGAGGCAGGCAGGATGCCCGCCCCCCGGCGGCACCGGCTGTTCTGGAGGGCGGGCATCTTGCCCGCCTGATCCGCCGAGAGACTGCGGTACCGGAAGCGGCATTACCGCCGGACCCACTCGGCCCAGGGAATATCCAGCCAGACCCGTGGCTGGCCCCGGCCTTTGGATCGCTCACAGCGAAGCGTGACCTCGCGGTGCATCGGCAGGGGGGCCAGGGGCCAGATATGGCCGAAGTTGTCCAGGCGGATTACCGGGATCTGGCGTTTCGTAGGCAGGTGGTATTTGAGCATCTGGAATGCCGCGTCGCGCAGGTCGGTGTCCTTGTCGTGGAAGTCGCCGAGGATGATGCCCTCGGCCCGCTCGAACAGGCCGTTGAGCTTGAGGGCGGCCATCATGCGATCCATGGGGTCGGCGGCTTCGTTCACGTCCTCCAAAGCCAGCCACTTACCGCGCGTGTCGATGGCCGACGCGTAACGCGAGCCGATCAGCGGGAGCATGACGCTCAGGTTGCCGCCGGTGATGACGATCCGGCTCTGTGAGGGGAGCTTGCCGGCCAGCAGGTGCCCCTCCGGACGCCGCGACGAGCCTTGGCCGTCAAGGATGGCGGCCACGTCGCGGAAGAACTCGGTGAACCGGTCGGGATACTGGGCCAGGGCCCAGCCGATGGCGAAACCCTCGTGCTGATTGTCGGGGAGCTTGACGTGCCGGGCGAGTTCCTTGACGTGCTTCCGGGCGTACCAGCGCGGGCCGCCATAAAGGAAGCCGGGGCCGAGATCATAGAGGCCGACCGCCTGGGGGTACTGGCCGGCGATGGCGATCAGCGTGGTCATCTCGCTGAAGCCGAACAGGACGATGGGGCGGCGGCGATCCTTGAGCACGTTGAAGTTGATCCGGTCGAGAAGGCGCGTAAACCAGGCCCCGCCGCGGAGGGTGACCAGTGCGGCCACGCGGTCATCAGCCAGCAGGCTTTGGACCTCGCGGATTCGTGCGGCGTCGTCCGACCGGCCCCCTTTTTCGTCTATCTCTTTTGCCAGCAGCATCTTCGGGCTGGTAGTGACTTCATAGCGATCGCCGGCGCCCCGTTGGGCCAGGGCCAGCATGCCCTTCACGCCATTGGGCGAAAGCAAATGAATCTCATTGGCGGCGGAACTACCCACCGCCGTAATGTGGATGCGAGGGCGAGGTGGTTGTGGCAAGGTTGATGGCTCCTGTATCGAGTTGTCTTCCTCTTCCAACACGGCCCAAGCCGTGGCGTACACGCATGGCCCGGCGTTTCCTACCGGGCCGCCTGGACAAAAGCGGCCGCTTGGGCGGGATCGACCGGGGCGGTCGTCCGGCCGTCCTGCTTAACGGCCGTTCCCACAATGGCTCCATCGGCGATGGCCAGAATTTGTCTGATGTTCTCCGCCGTCGCTCCGCTGCCGACGTAGACCGGGCAGCCGGGGACGGCCGCCTTGACGGCTCGAACGTCCTCCAGATCCGTCGGCTTGCCGGTGGCGACTCCGCTGACAATCAAGGCGTCCGCCCGGCCACGATAGGCCGTTTCCTCGGCCGCATCGGCGATGCTGGAAGACGAGAGCGGCCGGGCATGTTTAACGTGCACGTCAGCCAAGATGGCCACCTGGCTCCCTAAGGCTTGGCGGTAGCGGAGGTTATCGTCTGCCCGGCCCTCGATGATGCCCTGGTCTGTGGCGTAGACGCCGCAATGAACGTTGATCCGCACGAAGCCGGCCCCGCAGGTGGTAGCGATGGCAATGGCGGCCAGGGCATCATTTCGCAGCACGTTGATGCCCAGAGGCAGGTCCACTTCCTCCCGGATGGCCCGGGCAATGATGGTCATGGCGGCCACCGTATGCGGGTCCACGCGGGTGGCTCGGAACGGGGCATCGCCGAAGTTCTCGACCATCAGGGCGTCAAAACCGGCCTGCCGAAGGGCTCGGGCGTCGGCCAGAGCAAGGGCGGTAATGGCTTGGAGCGACTGCCGGCTGGCGGGGCTGCCCGGCAGGGGGGCCAAATGCACCATGCCGATCAGGGCGTGGGCCGGCAAGGGATTGCTGGGGGTGGCTGAGAACATGGGCAAAGTATACCCGGGATTGGCCACCTGGGCACCGAATCGGTAGTGGCTATGCCGCCAACACGAAGTCTTCGCCTGTTCGGTTTCCCCACCTGGTTGCCCTCACCCTCTGGAAGAGGCAGGGGACCCTGCTGAATCGCCCGCGCACATGGCTCAGCCTGAAGCTGGGCTGAAGTCACCGCCGCTGACGGAAGACGGCCACCACGTCTTCGATCGGGGTCACGTACAACTGATTGCCCGGTTCGAAATCGACGGGGATGGAGTTCTTGGGGTTGAACAGCACCCGGTCGTACTGACGGATCGGGAAGTCGTCGCTGTTGGCGATCTGGACGGAAACAGCCACCACGCGTCCGGTGATGGTCGGTATCTCAAGATTATCTGGAAGGGCAATGCCGCCCTTGGTCTGTTTCTTGTCCTCGTCCTTGCGGATCAGGACGCGCTTTCCGAGCGGCTCGACCGTCTCCAGCTTATTGCGCTTGGGCTGGGTGTCCCGTTGCATGGCCACTCCTCGAAAACGTGGAACCACGATGATCTATCACGGCAAGGCCGCATTATAGTTACGAATACGGCGGCGCGCCAACAGCGCATCGTGGAAAAAACGCGGATTTCCTGAAGAAAACTGTGAGTTTTGGCGTCAGGCCGCCGCGGTCGTCTGCGCGCTGGCGGGTGTTGACGGGCGGTTGGTGATGAACACCGTCTGGAACAGGTCAACATTGTCCAGCTTGTAGCGGAAATCGACCTCCAGGCCGGTCTGTTGAACGAGCTCGCGCAGGCAAAGATCGCTGCGCCATCCCAGATGCTCACATAGCGGGCGGATCCACTTCTCGATGCTGCCGATCAGGCGGTTGCTGGAGCGGAAGTGGTTGATGATGACAATCTGCCCGCCCGGGCGAACCACCCGGCGGGTTTCCTCGATCATCTTCACCGGGTCGCTGACCACCGTAATCAGATGGCTGAGCAACGCGTGGTCGAACGACTGGTCGGGAAAGGGCAGCTCCAGGGCATTGCCGAGGGCCAGGTTCACCCAGCTCATTTTGTTCTGGACGACCCGCCGCCGGGCTCGTCGGAGCATGCCCTCGCTCAGGTCGATGCCGACCACCCGGGCATGGCTCGGGTAAGACTCCAGGGCCAGGCCCGTACCCACGCCTACATCCAGCACCCGTTCGCCGGGGCGAATGTGCATCTGCTCGATGGCCCGGGACGTCCGCCGATGGACGATGCTCGGCCAGAAGAGATCGTAGAAATAAGACCAGACGTTATAGATATTGCGTGTGGTTTTTTCTTCCATACCGCGCCTTCGCTTCAGTTTTGTTGCTCATCTTCAATTTAGCCGCATCAGGGCCGGTACGCAAGCCAAACACGACGCATTCGGATGGCAAATTGTCACTCGTCCGTGGTCAGAAAAACCCCAAAAGGCTGCGGCGACCAGTTTCTTGATCGCCGCAACTCTCTCTCCCAGAAGCTAGGGTTACGCAAAAAACATTATAAACTTCCCACAGTGAGCGGTCAAAGCAAGTAGCACAGAAAATGGGGCAGATCGGGCAGTCTGGGTAATCTGTGTGCCCTCAGCCCCCATAAGACGAAGGCTTTGCCCGTTCGGGCCGGGACAAAAGCGGGACTCGTCCCGGGTCACTTCCCCCGGGCGTACTTGACGGAGCAGCCGTAGGGTTCCGTCCGCGAGGTGCTCACCGGCTTGTCGGCCAGTACCTCGTCCAGTGCGGCGGCCACGTAGTTGGTCTCTTTTCGATCGTCTATCGCGCCGTTGTAGACCAGCTTCCCGGTCTTATCGATCACGAACATGTGCGGGGTGGTCTTGGCCCCGTAGGCGCGGCCCGTTCGGCCGTCCGGGTCGTGGAGGATCGGGTAGGCCAGGCCCTTCTCAGCGGCGTACACCCGGTTCTTCTCCGGATCGCTGCCGGCAGTCGTATCGATGGCCAGCCAGACGACTCCTTTGGCAGCGTATTTTTTGTATATATCCTGCATTGTCTTTTTCTCATGGGCGCCGCGGCTGACCGGGCAGGTGCGGTTGATCCATTCGAGCACCACAACCTTGTCCTTGAAGTCAGCAAGCCTGAATTCCTTTCCGTAGCTGTCCTTGAGGGCGAAGTCGGGCGCCTGGGATCCCACGACGGCGGGGGATTGGCCCTGCTCCGGAGCGGTGACGAGTGTGGAGGCCACGCTGCCGGTCAGAGCGACCACGACGACTGCGGACAAAATCTTGATCATCACGAACGCCTCCTTTTTTTGTTGTCTGTAAAAGTTACTTAAAGCCGGCATGGAATCGTGAATTCTGCAAAGCTTGCACCAGGGGCGAGCGCAAGATTCGCCCCGGCTGCAGTTTGCCACTTGATGCAGGTATTGGAAGCGACTTGTTGGAAAGTCTATGATTTAGCAGACCTGTGGCCCACTATGGACCTTCTCAGATGGTGCCGAATGGCTCGACCGGAGAGCTGACACGATGCCTGGCAAAGATTTACGACTGATTACGGACGATTGGGCCTACGAGCCGGGGCAGATCAACGTGCGCAAGATCCGCGGGGCCGATAATCGCATCAAAATCCAGATGCGGGTGGATCTCGGCGTGCTTCAGATGGAGGTGGATGGGCGTCCGGACGGACGCAGACCCTACAACCAGGACTCGCTCCTGGATTATCACAACCATCGCATCGAGTTGCACAAGCGGCGGAACGGTACCGAGCTGGGATATACGCTGAACGCCGAGGAGTGCCGGGAGGTACGCGAAGAGGCATTCCAGTATTACCAGCGCTACCTGGCCAATTTCGTGCTCGAAGACTATGAGGCGGTCTCGCGCGATACGAAGCGCAATCTTGACGTTCTCGACCTCTGCATGAAGTACGCCGAGGAGGACGAGGATCGCTATTCCCTCGAGCAGTATCGGCCCTACATCCTCATGATGCACTACCGCAGCAAAGCGCTGTCCGCCATGAAGAAGCGGGCCTACCGCACGGCCCTGGCCCACGTGGAATGCGGCCTGAAGATCCTCAAGACGTATTTCGCCGACATGGGACAGCCGAAGGCGTTTCGAATCAGCGACGAGGTACAGGTGTTGAAGATGCTTCGTCGCGAGATCCGCAAGCACCTGCCGGTGGATCCTGTGATCAAGGCCCGCAAAATGCTGCAGCGGGCCGTGGCCGAGGAGCGCTATGAAGATGCGGCCCGGCTGCGAGACGAACTGGACCATTTGATGCGGAGCGAGGGCGCCCAACCGGGTTGATCCGCATTCTCCTTTCAGAAGTGACCGGTGCAGCGGATGCGAATCCGCTCACCGGTCTTTGTGTTTGGGGCTCAACGCCCGTCGAACTCGTCGCGCGAGAAGCGCTACCGGTCGTAGTCACGGCTGCTGTCGCCGCGCCCGCGAGTCCCCTGGTCGCCACTGCGGTTTCCCAGCGTCCGGCCACGATTCCCCTGGTCACCGCTGCGATTACCGATGGCCCGCTCGCGGGATCTTTGGTCACTGCTGCGGTTGACCAGTGTCCGGCCGCCTTGCCACGGAGGGGGGCGGCGATTGTCCGCTGTTCGGCCGCCTCGCCACGGAGAGTCGTTGCGATTGTCCAGTGTCCGGTTACTCCGCCCCTGATCGCCGCTGCGGTTGCCCAGTGTTCGGCCGCCTTGCCCTTGATCGCCACTGCGATTGCCCAGTGTTCGGCCGCCTTGCCCCTGGTCACCACTGCGGTTGCCCAGAGTCCGGCCGTCGGGTCCCACATAGCCGCTGCGATTGTCGAAGGCTCTGCCGCGATTCTGCTGGTCGACGGCGAGGTAGTTCAGATCATTGTCGTTTCGCCACTGCTCATCCATGCGGCCACGGTCGGCTTCAAAACCGCGCATACGCTGAGCGTCTCGGCTGTCCCAGGCACCCTCCCCACGATCGAAGCGAGTGTAATTGGCCTCGTAGCGATCCAGGCCGCGCTGGGAACTGCCGAAATCCTTGTAATAGCGATTCTCGATGCGGTAGGGGCCGTAGCCTGAACCATTGGCTGGGCCGGTGTAATGCCGGATATCGTTTGCGCTGTCAGGGCCATAGCGGGCGCGGCGTTCGGATTCAAAACTGCCGTAGCGTTGGCTCCAGGGGCGATAGCGCGCCGTGCCGTCAACCGCCGTGCTGCCGACCGATGAGTAGCTCCAGCCGGACGGTGAGATGGGCGTGCCGCTGAGCCTGGGTGGTGGGTTGACGGCGTTGATACTCCAGGACGGGCGTGTAGTGCTGATCGCGCCGCCTGGCTGTGGGGTCTGGGCCCAAGCGAGCAGGGCCCAACCGCATATCCCCGAGACGCCGGCGAAGAGATGTAATGGTCTCATGACGGGACTCCTTCCTGCTTGCAGGTTCGATTCCCCGCCAAAGAGCTCTGTGCCCCCTTGCGCTTCTATAGGGGTGTATAGGGGGCGGCCTCATGAAGTCAACCACGGCCGGGATAGAACCACGGCTGATCCGCAAACGACGCACGCCGGCGAGAACGGGACTTCCATGGCGGAAAGATTGGTTGTGCCGTCGCCGCGCGGTACGACCTTTGCTTTGTCACTGAACAGAGGGAATTCCCCGGCCGCACGCTTGAGTGCTTACAGGTCTTTCATTTCATCCGGCGTCAGGATGCGCAGATTGCCTGTGACCCGGGCCTCGAAGCCGGACGCAGGATTGGACGCCGGCTCCGTAGTGGTCGGCAATACCAGCTCACCGGTGGCAATGCCCTGGAGCCAACGCACGGCCAGTTCGCGTTTGGCAATGACTTCTTCGGGAACGGGGGATCGGCGGCAATGCAGCCGATATTCGGCCAGATCCAGCGTGATGCTCTTGAGCACGCCGGCTGTTTCGGGGTAGAGAGCCAGATTGATCGGCACCGCGTATCGCCGGCCGAGGTAGCTGTCCACCTCGCCTTCCGCTCCCAGCCGGGCCTCGTCGATCTTGACTTCATCGGCGATGCCCGTTCCGTAGTCGTCGGTGAGCTGCACATAGGCGACATGCCCGAGCCGCTGCTCGATGTCCGCATTGGTGATGTATGCCATGCCGTGCTGCCTTTCGATGACGCGAACGCCCGCTTATGTCCTGTGTCGTACCGAAATGGTGGGGCGGTGATGCGCGGCCTCTCCGCCCCCGCGCCGGCCCGAGCCCGCCAACCCGGGCCGGCGCCGCCTCACCCCAATCACGTGAACCGCACGCGAACTGCATACTGCCAGTAGCCGTACGTCAGCCGATACCGCGCCCGCACGCCGAAGAGCAGTTTCTCGCGCTTGAAGCCCTCCTCGCTGTTTTCGGCCAGGGCGCCGAACTCGATGGGTTCGCGGTCCTGGAAAATGAACGGCCGGATCACCCCGTCGGTCTTGAGCAGATACCAGACCGTCGGATCGGTCAGCCAGGGCAGGGCCACCACGCGCGCCGCTCCCTGCAGCACGTTGGACGTCTGGTTGATGACCGTGGCGTTCAGGGCTTCCAGAGCGGTGTACAGGATGAAAGGTGGAACCACGCAGACCAGCCCGGACGCGCTGGTGGCCATCGGCTCGCCCTGGTCATCCTTCAGGGCCAGCAGCGACCCAAGGGCCTTGCGGAAGGCCGCTTTGAACTCGTCCGTCGAGGGCTCATTGCTCGAACTGTCCGATGCAATGCTGACGTCATTGCTCTGAGCTCCCGAGCTGCCCGAAACGTGGGCCGTGCTGAAGAAGGTCGTGCCGTCGTAGCTGTTGTACCCGTCGGTCGCTCCGTTGATCAGCAACTGGGCCAGGAGATAGTCCTTGTGCGTCGCCGCTCGCTGCGCCAACTCGCCGACACGGATACGAAGCTGGCCGGTCTGGTCGTCGGCAATTTCGTCGCGATCCACTTCGAGAGTGGATTCGTACTTCAAGTTCTCGACCGAGTAACTCTCCGTCCGCAGGCCTCGCGCCAGCCGGCCCGAGCCCCATTCGCGCATCCGCGGCACCGTTCCCAGCCAGCGGTAGGTCTCCGAATCCGAGGTGGACGGAATCCGCGTCGACAAATCCTGGTAGTGCGTGCTCACCGCCCGCAAGCGGCCGAAAAACTCGCTCCGCAGGCCCTTGGTCAATAAACCCGTATTAATCACCGCCATCTGTTGTTTCCCTTCCTTCAAGAGAAAGCATTCAGCCATCAGCATTCAGCTTCATGCCTTCCGGACTCCACACTTTTCACTCAAGACTTCTTACCGCATCCATGGGCGCAGGCGCAGGATGATCTTGTTGGTTGCGGGCGCGTCCACCTGGTTGCCCACCGGGCTGTTGCCGGAGGCCGTCAGCGTCAGGGTGGCATCATCGGATGCGTAAACCACGGCCCCGTTGTTGGTCCGTTCCGCTGAAGCCAGTGGGTGCTCGAAATCGCCGCAGGTATACACCCGAACGGTCGTCGCGCCGTCCGTGCCGCCCAGGTTGTTCGCCTCTTCGTACGCGATCCCCGCGAAGGCGTCGCCGGCCACCAGCCCCCGGGCGAAACCTGCATTCAGTCCCACCAGGGCGCCCTTGTAGATACGCGTGTTTGCTTTCACCGGCAGGGCTCGCAGTTCCTGGTCCACGTACCGGTCCAGTTCACGATTGGCTGTTAACGCCATTGGTATCTCCTTCTGATCACACGGTCGTTGGAGTCGTTTGTTGTTCTTGGTTCCTTGTTCTTGGTCCCTTAACCCCGAGTTACGGGTTACTCAGCACTAGCCACTTCCATGCCTGCTTCGCGCAAGGCCTCCTCGATCCAGGCCTCTTCGCTGGTCAGCATGGCCAGGGCTGGTTCGGCCCGGTATGCAGCCCGCGCCGAAGCGATCACCACGGCCCGGTTACGACCGCCGGCCGGCTCGTCGCCATGCGGCGGCTCCGTCCGACCGATGGAAACCACCACCGGCGCGGTGGCCAGCCACTCGTCGAAGCCGGCCGGGTCCTTCAGGGCCAGACTCATGGCCCACTCCTGCTGCGCGCCGGTCAGCTTGCCGGCCCGAAATGCCGCCTCGACCCGTTGACGCGCCTCCCGCTGAGCGACTTCGGCGGCCAAGGTTTCAAGCCGCTCGCTGGCCGCCGTCAGGACCGCCTCCATGTCACTGGCGTCCGGCAATCCGAGTCTCAGTCGCAGCCGTTCCACCACGGCTCCACCGGCGGACTCGCTGGTCTCGTTTTCCGTTCTCATTGGTTCCTGCGTCATCAGTTCCTCCCGATTGACAATCGGCCTCATTCCCACGATCGCCGGCTTGTTGGTCAGGGCCACCGAATGCAGCGCCTGCACGCGCCGGTCGCTCTTCCGCACGATGACCGCCGGCGAGAGATAGCGGTACTCGCGTGCCTCCAGCCGGGCCCGTCCGCCCGGGGTCCATTCCACGTCCGCGTACAGCCCCGGTTCGGTGTTCTCGCCGGGCCGACACAGCGTCAGCGCCCGGATCCACCCGGCCGCCGGCGCCTGCCCGCTCGGTGAGGCATACGGCCCGCCCAGGCTCTGATGCTCGTAATCCACCGGGATGTCGGTCCCGTGCTCCTCGAAAGCAGCCAGCACGGCCTGTCCGGCCGCCTCGTCCACCACGAACGACCCGTTGGCCGACGCCACCCACCCCCACGGGGCGATCAACACCCGCGACGGCACGCCGCCGGGCACCGGCGTCGAATCAAGCACCACCCGCTCGCCGGTGACTTCGCCCATCGCCCCGGCTCGTTTCTCTGGTTTCCGCCGTTTAAGACGCATTGCCCACCTCCTCGCTGGTTAAGCACCCGAAGAACACTTTCCGCGTTCTTTTTGTGTCTCGGAGAAGTGAGCGCAAAAAGCCCCTCAAGGATCTGCGTCCATGGAAACGGGGGGATCATGTTCCTTGGCGGAATCATGTGCCTCGGCAGGATCATGCGACTTGGCGGGGTCATAAGCCCCCGAGCCCGAAGCGCAAGCGAGGGCTGGCCGCGCTGTGGCAACGTTTGACCCGTAGCTGCAAGCTGCTCAACAAGCGTCACTTGCGCAAGGAAGGAAGAGGCATTGAACCGCAAAGCCACGAGGCGCGCAAGGAGGAATAATCATTCCCAAACACAAGAAAGCGAAGAGAGCCAGAATCAATTTGCTCTCTTCGCTTTCTGTTTGTCTCTCTGCGTCTTTGCGTCTCTGCGGTTCAATCTATTTGTCAGTGAGCGGCACATCCAGCACCGAGCACCGCTCCCACCCCGGTGAATCGTAATGCCACCACTCGGATTTGAGCACTTTAAAACCGTGTTTCGTCATGATGGCGATGAGCAGATCGCGGTTTCGCCGGGCTGTCTCCGAGCCGCCGGCGTAGTCGACCCTGGCCCGCTCGCTGAATTCATCGTAGCCGGAGGGCATCTCCAGCTCCCGGCCATTTGCATCCACCAGCGTGACATCCACGGCGACGCCGCGATTGTGCCGGGAGCCCTTGGCCGGGTCGGCCACGAAATCGGGGTTGGGCATGACCTGCCACATCATCTTCTGTACCGAGAGCGGCCGGTAGCCGTCGTAGACCTTCAGGCCAAGACCCTGTGCGGCCAGTTCATCCTGCACGCGTGCGAGCCGCCGAGCCACGCTTTCGCGAAGCATCGCCCGGTTGGCCGGGTACAGCACGCGCTTCATGAAGTTGTCCGTCGTGGCGTAGCGGATGTCCACGATGATCCGCGGGTCCACATCTTTGACGTCCACCAGGGGCTCCTCACCGGCCGGGATGGCGGTCGCAGCCTGCGTGGCGGGATGGGAGGTCGAAAACGTACTGGCTGGAAGTGTGGCAGGTGCAGGGGACGTTGGTGCACCTGACGGCCACGTCCACCAGATCACCAAGCCGACCAGCGGCAGTGTCAACAGGATGAAAGCGTTGTCTTTGATGCGTTTATTCACAGAGGCTCCTCGCGCATCGTCCCAGGTCTGTCCTGGAAGGATGTGGGTCATTGCGCGTGTGCCATATCAGACCGCGCCGGGCGCTGCTGAAATCGCATCAGCGGCCACCGCCGGCGGACTCATGCCCGTTTATGGGACATGGATCAGTTCCGCACCACCGTTACCGTCCCGTCCATTCCGGCGACGTACACGTTGCCCTCTGCGTCGGCCGCGACCGGCGCCATCACGTGCAACTGCGGCGCGACCTGGTACTGCCACAGCACCTCGCCCGTGGCCGCGTCCAGGGCGTTCAGCACACCCTTGTTCGAGCAGGCGTACACGCGCCCAGCAGCCTCGACCGGGGGACACGGGAACCGGCCCATGGCGACCTTCTGCGTCCACACGGCTTTGCCTTCGGCGTTGTAGCGAGTAATGCCGTTGGACAGCCCGCGGGCGTAGAAGCCCTTGCCGTCCGCCGTCGGCCCGATGGCGGCGATGTTGTTCGCGATGTCACCCTTGTACTTGCCGTCGAGTGTGTAGGCTCCGAGCAGGTATCCGCGGTCGGTCACAAAGAGAGTGTCGCCCACAATCACCGGCGAGCAGTCCGCCGGCGCGTGATAGCGCGACTTGCGGGTCGGTCCCGGCTGCTTCCACTTGAGTGAGCCATCGGCGGCATTGACGGCATAGAGGAATCCGTCCCACGCCCCGAAGTAGAGCACGCCGTCCTTGGCCACCAGCGGCATTTCGATGCTGAACAGTGCGTGCGGCTTCGACCAGTTGAGCTTGCCCGTCTTGCGGTCGATGGAGTGGACGAAGCCTTGCATGTCGCCCACGTAAACCGCGTCACCCATGATGGCCGGCGTGCCGTAGACCACTGCTCCGACCGGTCGTTTCCAGTTCAATTTGCCGTCGAGCCCGATCGAGAATACGCCCTCTTCCGCCGCGCTGAAGTACAGCGTTCCGTCCACCAGGGCCGGCGAATGGATGATCTCCACCTTCGTGTCGCACAGCGTGCGCAGGGCCGGCTTTTTGGCCGGACGCGCCCCGACGGCGCCCTTGGCCAGCGACACTTCACTGGTGGGGACATGGATCACCCGCCCGTCCGTAGTGGCCACGATGCAACCGCTGTCCACGACCAGCGGACCGGCTTTCATGCCCGCGGTGAGTTCCGCGATCGGGAGGTAGGCCTTCGCGCCCGACGGCTGATAGATGAACTCAACGGCCCGATTGCTTTCTCCCGGCAAGCCCTCGGCCTTGACCTGGACGAAGTGTCTGCCCGGCAGAAGCCCCCTGGTCGGAATCATCCCCGAATAGACCCGGTCTCGCAGTTGCAGGGGCCCCTGGTTCTCTTTGCTGGCGTCGATGTCCGCCGTCATCTTGACCTGGGAGGCCTCCCCGTCCAAACGCACGATGACGGGAACCGCCGTGCCCGATGATACCCATCCCGCCTTCGGTCGGAGCAGCTCAATTCCCGGATACTCCGGCCGCGCGATGGGCTTCTCCAGCACCTTCTGCATGGGCTTCTTCTCGTCCTGGTACCGGTACACCACGCGCAGCACGCCGTCCATCACCGAAATGATGCTGTACCCGGTGTTGGGGCCGAACGTCGAGCCGCCCATCACGCTGTCCACGGTATTCCATCGTTGCTTGCTCACGCCGTGCCCGTGCCCCATGAGCAGCAGAACCACGTTGTGCTCACGGAGTACCTCCAGAAACCGCAACTGTTCGAAAGGCGTCGAGAACTCGGTGGTGCTCAGCGGATGGTGCTGGAAAATGAACACCGGCCGGTCCTTCGGCACGCGGGCGAGGTCCTCGCGCAGCCAGTGGAGGGTCCGCGCCTCCAGGCAGGGCAGCGGCTCCTGGATGCCCGCGGAATCGACGCACACAAAGTGGCATCCGAATTTGTCGAAGGAGTAATGATCTCCCCCGTATCGCTTGCGCAGAATCGCCGTCATGGCCGTCCAGGTGTTGTCGTGATTGCCCGGCGTGACGTAGAACGGGATTCCCATGGGCTTGAACAGAGACTCAAGGTGCTGCCATGTCCTGTCAATCACGCCATATTCGGTCACATCGCCCGTGGCGATGACGAAGGCCGGCGGGGGGGTGGTAATTCCCAGCGAGTCCAGCTTCTGCGGCTGCTGCGCCTCTTTGCAGATCCACGCGATCGCGGCCGTGCTGCGGGCGCCCTCTTCCCCCGTGGGCATCTTCGCCGTTCGCGTCAGCGGGCCGATGTGCAGGTCCGAGATGTGGAGAATGCAGAAATTCTCCACCGCCGGCGGGGCCGCCAGGAGCCCGGACGTGAAAAGAGCCGCGAGAACGAAACCGCAAACTGCCTTCCAACGATACATCTTGTTCACTTGACACCTCTTACTTGGGGTTGCACTTGAAATTTATATTTGTAAATTGCGATGCGAAAAATCGTTCTTTTGGGCTCTATTGGGCCGTTCTTTTTTCGGCAGTGTCCTTCATATAGGATGAGCCCGCAATATGCCAGAGCCAATTGTCCAATCTTCTTCGTCTTCTTCGGCGAACCGGTGGGGCGGGTCCGACCGCCACATGGTGGCAGCCCTGGTTCTCGTGGCCCTTGTGGTCCAGGCCCTGGCCTGGGTGGGGATCCTGCGGTTGCGCGGCGATGCGACCGCCTACGCCTTCCAGTCGCCCGATGCGCTGGAGTATGTGGCCCTGGGGCGCGGTCTCGCCTGGCAGGGGCGGTATGTCCAGCTTGATTCGGCCGGCCATCCACTGAGCGGCCCGGACACGTGGCGGACGCCCGGTTATCCCCTCTTTCTGGCTCTGATCATCCGCCTGGGAGGTGATTCGCCGCGGGTCCTGCTCGTTGCTCAGCAGATGCTGGCGGTGGCGACCGTGCCGTTGCTCTGGCTGGTGCTTTGCCGTCTAGCCCGGCCGCGCTGGGCGCTGCTGGCCGTGCTGGCCTGGTGCTGTGATCCGTTCCGTCTTTACTACAGCTTCTGGCTGATGTCGGAGACGCTCTTTACCTTCGTCCTGCTGGTGGCCTGTCTGGTGTGGGTCGGAAAGGGGCGAGGGGCGAGGGGCGAGGGACGAGGGACGAGGGACGGAGGAACAGAGGGACAGGGAGACGGAGGGATTGAGGGGGCGACAAGGAGACAAGGAGACAAGGGGACAAGGGGACAGGTGTCGGCTCCTTCAATTCGCAATTCTCTTGCGTTCATCCTTGGGCTTCTGGCCGGTTTGCTGGTCCTGATTCGTCCCATCGCATTGCCGCTGCCGCTCCTGGTCTTGGCCGGGATAGCGCTTGCCGGCTGGCGCGGCAGTTGGCGGAAGTGGCTCACGCTCAACCTGCTCTGCCTGCTGGGCATTTCCCTTACCCTCTGTCCCTGGCTGCTCCGCAATCGGCTTGTCGCCGGGCACTTCGCCCTCAGTCAGCAGAGCGGCGCCAGCCTCGCCTATCACAAGGTTGTGGATGTCACGCTCTGGTCGGAAGGCCGGCCGGAATATCGCTTTGACACCGAAGGGGCCGTTGCCGAGATCCGCGAGCGAATCGATGTGCGCCTGCGGCATGAGTGGCCGGAGCGCTACCACCCGCTGAGCAAAGAGCAGCTCGAGACGTTGACCTGGCGGAACCTGAATTTCGGCAAGCCTGTGGCCGTAGACCCGTTTGACGCATCTTCCATGCTCTGGTCCATCGGGCTGGACATGCTGGCCGGGCGGCTCTGGGCTATGGTCAAGTGCTTCACGGTGCAGGGTTTGTTCATGCTGATCTTTCCGCTGGGGCTGATCTTGTGGCCGCCGGCCGGTTCCGGCGGCGCGCCGCTCTCGATGCTCCTGGGCGGTCGGGGGGGGCTGGCGGCGACGGTTATCCCCGGCCTGATCGGTGCCGTGTATGCGGCCCTGGCCGGGTGGATACTGGTTCGAGTGATCTTCGCCATGGTGCGCGGCCGCTGGCCGGCTGGTTTCTTCGCCCTTTGGCCGGCGCTGGCCATGTTCGCCTTCTCGCTGCCGTCCGAAGACCCCCGCTTCCGCCTGCCCCTCATCCCGCTTTTCTGGATCCTGGCCGTCGCCCAATCCCCCTCGCCGGAATTGAAAACTGGCAACTGAGAACTGTAAACTGCATTTCCCTTTGCGTTCCTTACGGCTTTGCGGTTTAATCTTGGCTTGTTCAAGCGGTCGGGCGTTAGCGTAAGGCCCGCCGTCAAACGCACGATGCGGGAGAACTACCATGCGGGCGGGATTCATTGTAACGGCTCTGGTCTCAATGGCGGCCCTGGCGTCGTTGAGCGGTTGCGGCTCCAATCGGTGCATTTTCTGCAATGCCTACCACCCCGGCACGCCGCTGGTTCGCCAGGGCGATGAGATCATGGCGGCCGGCCAGCTCTTTCACACCGGCACGCGCGTGGTGCTCTGGTTTGACCCCAAGGGTTATGACGCTTACCTGGCCCAGCCGTTCTTCGAGCGCGTCGGACGGGCCGCGACCCGCCCGGCCAAAGAGGCGCAGCATTACAGCCAGCGCAACCCCAAGCCCAGCGAGCTTCGGGCTTCCGTGGCTACCCAAGGCTGGACCCTCGAAAACCTCCAGCAGCACGTGGATCAATTTGTGATCCACTATGACGTGGCCGGCACCTCGCGCTTCTGCTTCTACATCCTGCAGGACATGCGCACTTTGTCCGTGCCCTTCCTGCTGGACGTGGACGGCACCATCTACCAGACGCTGGACCTCAAGGAGCGCGCCTGGCACGCCGGCGAGGCCAACGACCGCAGCGTCGGCATCGAGATCGCACACATGGGGGCCTATTCGCAGCCCGAGGCCATTCAGCGATACTATGCCTTTGATGAGCTGGGCCCGTATTTTGTGCTGCCCCCCAGCGCCAGCCAGAGCGGCGTGTTGACGATGGGCTTTGTGCCCCGCCCGGCCCGCAAGGAGCTTATCTCCGGCCCGATCCACGGGCAAACGCTCTATCAGTACGACTACACCAACGAGCAGTATGAGGCCCTTATCAAGTTGACCGCCACGCTGCATCGCGTCTTGCCCAAGATGGCGCTCGACGTGCCGCGAAACCCCGACGGCACCGTGCGGACTACCGTGCTTTCGCCCGAGGAGCTGAATGCCTGGTCGGGCCTTATTGGGCACTACCACGTGACTAGAGGCAAAATCGACCCCGGCCCGGCCTTTGACTGGGAGCGCGTCCTGCGCGGCGCCCGAAGGCAACTGGGGATGTGAGGGAGCGGTCAGCGATCAGCGGTCAGCGGTCAGCTTTTGGCGAGAGGCCCCGATATCTGTGTGCCATGGCTCTTGAGCCGTGGTGGGGCGGCCCTGACGTCTGTGTGCCGTGGCTCTTGAGCCGTGGGGGGCGACTCGGGTATTTCGCGCCGCTCAAGAACAGTGGCCCGTTCCCCGCGCCGGCTGAAGCCCGCGGCTCTTGGCCGCCGCTTCGACACCCATCACTTGTTGCTCAATACTTCTTCTTCCGCTCCGGCTTCCGGCACGCCCAGGGCGGAGTGGGCCCATCGGGCCGGCACGCGCATGCCCAGCTCATTCACCGCCACGCTGAGCACGCCGGCCAGTTCGCGCAGGTCGCGGGGCGGCTCAAGTTGCCGCCGGAAATAGGGCACCGGTATCCCCGGCCCAAAGCGCACCCGCGTGATGGGCCCCAGAATATCCCGGCGGATGGTCCGACCTTCCTTCACGATGTCGTCCTGCCGCAGTTCCAGCCGGACCTGGTTGTGGATCTGGGCGGTCGAAAACGTGCCGGTCTGGCCGCTTGTTTCCACCGTCAGCGTTTCACCCAGCCAGGCCTTGCTCATCTCGCGATTCATGAAGTTGCAGATGTTCTCGTACGGCGGCGGGGCGGTGCCCTTGTTGGCCTCCAGTAATTCCAGTTCCACCGCCTTGCTGAAGATGCCGGCCGCATCCGATCCCAGCGTCTCCAGCATGCGCAGCAGCTCGCGCTTCTCCTCGGCGGTGGCCGATGGTTCATAGCGGGCGATGCGCAACGGCATCCCGAAGATCTCCGCAAAGACCAGCCAGTCTTTCATCGCAAAGTGCTTGCCCAGGTAGGCCAGTGCGCTCACCCTCAACAGCCCGCCGCGCATGGGATGTCCGGAGACAGCCTGGGGCGAGTGGATCACGAACTTGCCCGGGGGCAGTTCGATCCCGTCCACCGGCTGATCGCGGGTGAGAACTCGCACCTTGCCCAGCCCGTCGAACGTCAGCCGTTCAAAGGGGATCGGCACCACATCCACCAGCCGCAACTCGCGCCCGCGGGGTTCCCACACGTTTTCCGCCACGGCAATGTTTCGCCCGACGGCCAGGGCCAGGTGCTGCAGGGCCACGTCGAACCCGTCAATGCTCGCCAACACCTCTCTGGCGTAAGCAGCCGCTTCGTCCGCGGCCACCTGGTCCACGGCATCGCACACCTCCGCCGCCGACAGAATCTGCCATCGCAACCCAGTCACCGCGAGCCGGCGGGTATTGGCCACGCAGTAAAGATGCGCGTCCTTCTCCTCCATCTGTTCGTACAATGCCAAAGCCTGCTCCACCGCGCCCTCGTCAGCGTCTCGCAGGATGGCCACCAACCTCGCTGGCGTCAGCCCGTCCGCCGGATAGTTGCGCCAGGTGTCCAAGGCTTCGGCGGTCACCACCTGCCCCGGCCGAGGCCGCGCCACCTGACCACGTTTCCGAATCGCATTGACTATTCGTTGTGCAAAATTCACAGGAAGAGCCTCCGGTTTGGTTCTTTGTTCTTGGTCCTTTGTCCTTAGTTCTTTGTCCCTCGTCCTTTGTCCTTGGTTCTTTGCCCTTGGGCCCTGGTCCCTGGTTTTGGTCCTTGGGTTCTGTGGCTTTAGTCCCTGGTTTTTGTCCTTCGTCCTTCGTTCTACGCCCTTTGCCCCATGTCCCCCATGTCCCCCTGTCTCCTTGTCCCCGTGTCTCC
>JAAXZI010000058.1 GCA_012719955.1 Phycisphaerae bacterium
CCCCTGACCATCCCCGCGCGCTCACTTTCCCACTTTCCCACCTTCCCACTTTCTCACGTTCCCACTCCGGCTTACCCCACCCGCGAAGTCACACCTCGTCCGGCCGGCCGATCCAGGGCGTGTCAACCGGCGCGTAGTCGAGAATTTCATTCTCCTGGAAGTAGAGGGCGATCTCGGTGGCGGCGGATTCGGGTGAGTCGCTGCCGTGGATCAGGTTGAAGGTCTTGCTGGAGCCGAAATCTCCGCGAATGGTGCCGGGTTCGGCCTCGAAGCCGAAGGTTTTGCCCATCAGCTTGCGGGCGATGGCAATGGCGTTGCGTCCGGCCACCACCATGACTACCACCGGGCCGGAGGTGATGTACTGGATCAACCCGGGGTAGAAGGGCTTGCCCTTGTGGGGGGCGTAATGCCGTTCGGCCAGGTCAGGGGTAATCTGGATGAGCTTCATGGCCGCGATGGTCAGGCCTTTGTCTTCGAAACGCTGAATGATCCGCCCGATGAGGCGACGATGGACACAGTCGGGTTTCAGGATAATAAGAGTCCGCTCCACAGTAGTTCTCCTTTGTTCTCAGTGTGGCAGGTCGCGGGATTATACTGGACCGCGCGAAAGTGTGAAGGCGGGTTTGACGCAAGTTGGTGGCCAGAATAGACTAGTCGTAGACCAGTCCGTTAGGTGGAGAAGCAGGATGGCGAGTATCGAGCACACCAACGTGATCGGCGCTTACGATGCCAAGGCCCACTTCTCTGAACTGCTCGATCGGGTGGCGAAGGGCGAGGAACTGACCATCACCCGCCATGGCACGCCGGTAGCGAAACTGGTGCCCCTCCAACGGGCCGCCTCGGCGGAGCAGCGCAGGGCGTCTATTCGCCGGTGGCGCGAGATGGCCAGGGGAATTACGCTGGGGGGGCTGAAGATCCGGGATCTTATCAACGAGGGCCGTCCGTGAGCGCCAGTTTCGTGATCGATGCGTCTGTGGCCATGGCCTGGTGTTTTCTGGAAGAGGCCACCCCGGCCACCAGCGAACTGCTCGACAGGATGGAAACAGAAACGGCAGCGGTACCCGCCTGGTGGTTTCTGGAGGTTACCAACGTCCTGGCCCTGGCGGAACGAAGGGGACGAATCACTCCCGCCCAGGTAGCAGGGTTCATCGCGCTGGTTGAGGACTTCGGATTGGAGGTGGACGATCAGGCGCCGGCCCGGGCGTTCACTCATCTGCTTCCGCTGTGCCGCAGCCACGGCCTGACCAGTTATGATGCCGTGTACCTGGATCTGGCCCTGCGCCGGGGACTCCCGCTGGCATCGCTTGATGAGGAGCTTCGCGCAGCGGCGGAGGCGTGCGGCGTCAAGCTGCTGGCTATCTGAGCGCGTTGTGGCGGTTGGCTAAGCCCATTGTAGCGGCTGGCAAAGCGCATTGTAGCGGCCGGGCTCCGTACCGGCCGTTTTTCGCTAAACGGCCGGCACGGAGCCCGGCCGCTACGTTTCGACTGATCTGACCGGCGTCGCACTGCTCATGCATTTCGTGCGGCGGCGACCACGGCCCGCAGGTTCTCCGCCGGCACCGCATCCGGGTCGAAGGTGCAGCCGGCGGCGATGATGATCGGGCGGTTGCCGGCCTGGCGCAAGGCGTCGCGCACCTCGTTCGCACAATCCTCCGGCGTGCCTTTCGGAAGCGTATTCAGGTTGTCCACCCCGCCCGCGATGACCGGCTTCAACCAGTCGCGCACGTCCGCAATGGCAGGCCCGGCCGCCCGGTCAGCCCAGTTGATCACCTGGACGGGATAGTCATTGAATGCCTTCAGGTCGTTCGGCCGCCCGCAGACGTGCAGGACGTTGAACTTCCCGTTCGCCACGGCCTTCAGGATCTTCAAATCGGTTGGCCGGACCATCTCTGCGTACACGCCGGCCCCGTTCTCCGGGCGGTCGACCCAGTCGTCGCGGACGGACAGGAAGATGCCGTCTGCTCCGGCCTCCAGGCACGCAGCGGCGAAGGCGGCCAGTGTGTCACTTACCGCATCCAGGGCGGCCTTGAACGCGGCGCGGTCCTCTTTGAGCAACCGGGTGAGCGCGTCGTCGCGCTCGTCCATCCCATCCAGGCGGGGCGGACCGTGCTTGTCGCTGGGGGACGCGGTGAATCGCCGAAGGACCGTCCACGCGTTGAACAGCGTCGTGCACATCAGCACGTCGGGGCCGAGTCGCTGCCGGAGCCCGCGCAACACCTCGAGCTGCCCGCTGAACCCGCCGGCATCGCCGGGCAGCGGACGGATCTTGCGCAGATCCTCCACGCTGCGAAGCACGTCCACCTGCCCGCGCGGGTAGAGGTGGTCGTTCATCACCTTGAGGAAATCGAGATCGTAAGTTTCCAGGAACCGCACGTGCGCCTCGATGGCCGGCGCTCCACTGGCCTGTGCGGGCGGAAAGTGATGCCAGAAACAGACCGGCGGATGATCCGGGCGGCGCCCAGCCAAAACCGCTTCAACTCGTTCGCGATGCGTCATAATGGAAACTTTAGCAGGTAAATGACCAATTACCAAGAGCTAATGACCAATGACCAAGAACCAAGGACAATCGCCCCCGACGGTTGACAGCCATTTATTGAGAATTCGGATTTGGTCATTGATTGGGCATTGGGATTTGGACATTGGTCATTCCAGCAAGAGGCAACCAACCATTTGACGGGCTTCGTCCCGCCGATTACCCTTCTCCTCACCAGTGCAGCATTGACAAGGGGTTGCGATTTTATTCGAAAGGGTAAGACGACCATGATTCCGGCCGAGTCCGGCGACCTGCTGGCTACTTTGGAAAACGCGTTCGACTTTGCACAGCGGCAGGTTCGCCGGCTGATTGAGAAGTACCCTGACTATTTCCCCATCTACACCGTGGGCGGAAAGTGGCATCACAGCGGCGAGAGGTGGACCAACTGGTGCGAGGGGTTCCTGCCCGGGATGATGTGGATCTTCTTCGAGGAGACCGGCGACTCTTTCTGGCGCGAACAGGCCGAACACTACAGCCGGCTGGTGGAGCCCCGGAAAGACGACCGGACCGTCCACGACCTCGGCTTCCTCTTCTACCACGGCACTTACCGGCGCTGGTACGACGCGACCGTTCGCGAAGGTTTGGCCGACCCCACCATCCGCGAGGTCGTCTTCCACGCCGGCCGGACCCTGGCCAAACGCTTCAAGGAGAAGGGCGCCTACCTGCGGTCTTTCGTGGCGGATGAATCTCTTTTCATCGACATCATGATGAATGTCCCGGTCATCCTCTACACGGCCATCGAGACCAACGATGATGTCTTGATGGATATCGCCAGCCGGCACTGCGCCACGTCCCGACGGTATCTCGTCAGGGGGGATGGCTCGACGGCTCACGAAGCGCTCTTCGACACGCAGACAGGCGAATGCCTCCGGCAGACGACCCACCAGGGATATAGAGGAGATTCCTGCTGGTCGCGGGGGCTGGCGTGGGCCCTGTACGGTTTTGCTACCTGCGGGCGGCTGTTGAATTTCCGGCCATGGCTGGAAACGTCGCAGAGCTGTGCCCAGTACCTGCTCGAAAAACTGGCCGGCGACCCGGTGCCGCCGTGGGATTTTGACGCGCCGGAAGAATCGCGGGCCCAGAAGGATAGCTCGGCCGGGGCCATCGCGGCTGCGGGGCTGTTCGAGCTGTCCGACGCGGTGGTCCTGGTGGGAACGGACCAGGCCCGGCAACGGCGATACTTGCGCGATTCGGCCCTGCGGATTTTGGCTGCGCTGTGCGAGCCGGAGTACCTCGCGACGCAGGACGCGGACTGGGAAGGAATTCTCAAGCACGGCGTCTACCATATTCACAAGGGTCTGGGCGTGGACGAGTCGGTTATGTGGGGTGAATTCTTTTTCGTGGATGCCCTGCAACGGGCCATACGCCATTTGCGCTCCGCCCGATAAGGCAGGCGGGGCCTGACCTGCCGGCAAGCCGCCTCATGCGGCTGTAAGACTTGAAACTTTGGGCTCGAAAAGACAGTAGTACAAATGCGGGGAGAAGCTGCGCCCGGAGTGGTCGAGCGGTCAAGCCGGGCCGGCCCCTTGCCGCCGGTGAAAGTCGTTGAGTCTGGCAGGATCTGAATTTAGAATGATGGTGTTTTGTAAAGTGGCTCGTGTCCGTGATCATCGTGTGGCTGTACGAAAGGCCACCGGTCACCCTCGAGAGTCCTCAGGGGCTAACATCGCCGCAGCTCAAAAGCAAGGGTGAGGATATGCCCAGGGCATGGCGCTTGGCGTGGGTGGGGTTAATCGTACTGGAACTGGCGGCCGGGGCGGCCCAGGCGGTCCACCTGAGAGGGCAGATCGTACGGGTCGGATATGTGGGCAGCAGCCGGCAGGGCCAGGGCGACACCACCGGCGCCGACCACTTCCGAATTGGATTTTACACCCCCATCCTGGTCGAACTCACCAATGACGATGCGGATACTTTCACCGGGGTTATTGAGGCCCGGCAAATCGACCGGGACGGCGATGAGGTTGTGGCCCGGCTTCAGGTCATGGTCAGCGGCACCCGGCGGTATTATCTGTACGTGCCGGCCGGCGAAGCGGAGGGCGGCGATCGATTCGCTGTGCGCGTCCTGGGGGGGGAAGACGGCGAAGAGGGGTTGGCCCGTCTCTTTGACGATGCCAATCAGCCGGTGCGCGAACTCGTTCCCGCCTCGGATCCCGTCCCCATCGAGCCCGAGTCGCGGGTGATTCTCGATATTAGCGACGTCAACAGCCTGCGCGAACTGGTTGACAATACCAGGCTGAACCGCCCGGTGACGGTCCTGCGCGTATCCGCGCGGGACCTGCCCACCGACCCGGTCGGCCTGGAGATGGTCGATACCGTCATCTGGGACGGGGGCGACCTGGAGAGTTTTCGAGACCCCGGCCAGCGTGAGGCGCTGCTGGAATGGACACGGCGGGGCGGCCGACTGGTCATCGGTGTGAGCCGTAACTGGCAGCAGCTTGACCGGAGCAAATTCGGCGAAGCGTTGCCGGCCAGGCTGACCGGCACGGCCTCGATGTCCATACTGGATTCAAAGTGGGTCAGCGGCTTCGCGCCTGAGTTCAAACCGCCGCTGACCTACTGCCCGGTGCCGTTGCGCTCGCTCGCCGAAGATGCCCTGCCGCTTATTCCCGGAATAGACACGGAGAGTCCACCTACCCCCGGCGACTTGGTGCTGGCAGCCCGGCGTCCGTTCGGACGCGGTGACGTCGTCCTCGTGACCGCGGAACTCCGCGAACTGCTGGATCCCAAACGCGGCAGCAATCTGGTTCCCGGTATCCTGCTTTCCCGCCTGGTTGGGCTGAGATCGGAGGAAGCCGGCGACGATGACACCGGCTACCCGCGCGAGGATTTGTTCCAGTATTTTGAGCAGCAGACCGGCTTCCAGGTCACCACCCAGTTTTATCTGCTCTTTGCGTTCGTGTTCGTGGTGGGTTACGTGCTCCTGGCCACAGGCGGAACCTGGCTGTGGCTCAAGAAGCGCGGCCTGGTTCATTACGCGTGGACCGGTTTCGCCCTGGTGGCCGCGGTGGCCAGTGGAGTCAGTCTGGTGGCCGTGCACCTCGTACGCGGCGTTGGCTACCGCGTCCAGGAACTGGCCATTGTGGACGCCCAGGCGGGTTCGCCCGAAGCGACTGCCATCAGCTACTTCGGTCTCAAGACGCCCACGCACACGTCGCTCGATCTGCGCATCGCATCGCGGGGGCGCCCGGTCGAGGATACCCCGGATGGCACTACCTGCCTCCGGCCCTTGCCGGTGAGCAACAACCCGATGGCCATGAGCGGCTCGCAGTTCCGGGCCGGACAACGCTACGAGGCGGCGGCGACATTGGGTGAACTGCACGCGGTCCCCCTGCGGGCGACCCTCAAGCAGCTCGAAGGCTTCTGGCGGGGGAAGATGGACGGCCAGTTGCAGGCTTCGCTTCAACGCAGGGGTGGCGAGCTCAGCGCCGACAGTTATATCCAGAACAATCTGGGCACCGATCTTGCCAAGTGCTATCTGCTGGTTCCGACCTCCAACGCGGGCTGGCCCGACCGCAGGAACCTTTACGCTGTGCGAAGCTACTACCTGGGAGACCTGCGGAACGGCCAGAAGCTTACCTTCGCCGAGATCGAAGCGGCGCTGCGGAAAAATGCCAATTTGGGCCCGGATGACCGTCTGAAGCCGGTGTATCTTTCAGAGAACCAGGAAAGCTGGCTCCGGCGGTTCGGGGTCAGCCCTGAGATAATGTACGGCCGGGGCTCCCTGAGAGAAGAGCAAAAGCTCGACCTGGGCAAGCTGAACGAGGCATTGATCCTGGTTTCCACTTTCGACGAGATCGGGCGGAAACAACGCAAGGAAGTATCGCGATCGCAAGGTCAGCATCTTGATCGGTCGCTGGCCCTCTCCTCCCGGATGGCGATGTTGATCGGCTTCAGCGAGGATCCCGGCCCGGCCACGTTGTGCTGGCGCCCGGCAGGCGATACGTCGGCCAGGTGGCGGCCCGTGTTGTCGGAGCCTGGTCGGAAAGTCATGTACCGATTCGCGATACCGATCAGACCGTGGTGAAAGCGTGATTATCGAGACCATCAACCTGACGAAACGTTACGGCGATCTGGTGGCCCTGAACAACCTCCACCTCAATATCGAGGAGGGCGAGTGTTTCGGGTACATCGGCCCCAACGGCGCGGGCAAAACGACGACCATCAAGATCCTCGCCACCCTGCTCCAGCCCACTTGGGGCGAGGCGCGCATCTGCGGGTACGTCATCGGCTATCAATCGCGCAAGATCCGGCCGCTCATCGGCTACGTGCCGGATTTCTTCGGCGCGTATCAGGACATGGTCGTCTCCGAATACCTCGAGTTCTTCGCCTCCGCCTACGGTATTACCGGTCAGCAGCGAACCCGCATTGTCGGCGACGTGCTCAGCCTCACCGACCTGACCTACAAGCAGGATGCCCTGGTGGATTCGCTTTCCCGCGGCATGAAACAGCGGCTTTCCATCGCCCGCGTTCTGCTGCACGATCCCAAGGTGCTGCTGCTGGATGAGCCGGCCAGTGGCCTGGACCCCCGGGCCCGCATCGAAATCCGCGAGCTGCTCAAGGAGCTGCACCGGATGGGCAAGACCATCGTCATCAGTTCGCACATTCTGCCCGAGCTGGCCGACCTGTGCTCTACGGTGGGCATCCTGGAACGCGGCGAGCTGCTTTTCCACGGCTCGGTTCGCGAGACCACCCGCCGGGCGCGGATGGGTATCCGCCTGCAGGTTCGCGTGGCTGATAAGCTCGACCTGGCCGCCCAGGTGATCGGCCGGCTGGAGCCGGTCAAGGCGGTGCAGATGAACGACGGTCACCTGTCCGTTGAACTCAAGGAGGGAGTTAACGATTACTCGTTCCTGGCCCGGGCCCTGGTCGAAAACCGGCTGCCGCTTCAGGAGCTCAAGGAGGAGGAAGTGAACCTCGAGACGGCGTTCCTGCGACTGACCAAGGGGATTGTGCAGTGACTTATGGAGCGGGGGAGCCCGACTGATCCTGAGGTCAAGTCATCGGCCCCGTCAGGAGGCCGTGGTCTCAGGAGGCCATGACGAAGAGGTATATAATCATGAACCGGACAGGAAGACTTTGCCTCTGGGGGCTGGCGGCGCTTCTGGCATTGGCCGGGGGGGCGTCCGGGCAGCAGGGCACTCCGCCGGCTGAGGCCGACGATCCGGCCATGCAGCCGACGGAGCACGGCATCCGGCTCACGCCGGGCATAGCCCGGGCCATGGGCGATGTAGTGGCCCGGCAGGTGTTCGTCCGGCGGTATGAGCTTGACGATGCCAAGCGGGCCGAAGCCGCCGAGGCCATTGCCCGCCGGATCATGCGCATGGCCCACAAGAACGAGGAGAATGGCCAGGAGTTCGCCGAGTGGCTCTTTACAGAGATAGCCAACCAGGCCACCTCGGAGGGGCGCAGATCGCGGAGGGACCTCTTCAAGGGTCTGGGGGAGCGGTTCCTGCCGATGATGCCGGATTTTCGCGAGATGGTGAACGGTGTTCTGCAGGACGTCCGGCCCATGCTGAGCCTCAAGCAGCAGCTCAAGATGACGGCCGACATCGCCATGGCCAACCTGGCCCTCGACGCGTTTGAGAAGAACCTGCGCAGTGTGGCGAGCGGCGAGCGGCTCGATTTTGGCGGCAACCCGTTTGAAAACCCGGAGGACCGGTTCAAGAAAGATGAGACCGGCCAGACGCGCGTGCTCAAGAATGTGCGTTCTCGCGCGGAAGCCCGGTCCAACCGCCCCATAGGCGGCGAGTGGGACCAGTATGTCGAGGAGGCCAAGAAGTATTACCAACTGGACGCCTCCCAGGCGGCCGTGGCCGACTCGTTGCTGCGTGATTACAAGGAGCGGGCCAAAGTCGCCGTCGGGGGAGAGCGGGAGTGGCAGGCCAGGGTCTACCGCAATCGACTCTGGTGGGGCATCAGCATCACGCTGCCCGGACAGTGGAACCATCCGCTGCGCCTCCTGCTGGATCGCGAGGCCCAGCGTATCGACGAGCCACTTGCCGCCCTGGGCGACGAACTGAAAGAACGAATCGAAGCGATTCCCACCCAGGCCCAGCGCGAAGCCGCCGAACAGCGCATTCAACTTGCTCTCAAGGAGAAGGGCCTGCTGTTCGAGGAGCCTGCCCCGGTCTCCACCGCGCCGGACGCGACAACAGGGGGTGAGCAATGAGACGATGGAATCCCACTTGGACATGGGTCCTGGTCTTAATCGGGATGTTTGCGTTCCCGGCCCAGGGCCAGACGGCAGACCCGAGCCCAAATGGTGGCGAAGACACTTCGCCGCCCGGCGAAGAGGTCATGCGCCCCACCCGGCGTGGCCTGCGGCTCACACCCGGCCTGGCCCGGGCCATGGCTGGCGCATGGGCGCAGGAGCGGGTATGGCAGGGCATTGATCTGACCGAGGAACAGGAGCGGAAAGTCATCGAGGCCGCCGCCCGGCGCATGCTGGAGATTGGGCATCGCAACAACGGCAGCGGGGCCGCCGCGCTCGAGTACCTGATCGAGGCGATGATCGCCACTAACGGCCGGTTCAATGCCCAGATCAGCCGCGAACTTCCCGACCGGATTCAGCCGCTGGTCAAGAGCATGCGCGATTTCAACGATCATATCGTCGAGGACGTCCGCCCGGTGCTCAACGAGCAGCAGATGGAGCAGTTCAAGGCCCGGATCGAGATCGAGAAGCGGAAAGTCGATCGCTTCGAGCGCCGGCTGCAGAACTGGCGCGAAGGGCGGTACCAGGAAGGCGAGAATCCGTTTGACGAGTTCAGTGTCGAAGAGCAGATTCCAGGCGAGCCCAAGCTCGATCCCCGTCTGCGCGATGCCCGGCGGCAGGCCCAATGGCAGATGCGGCAGATTGGCAGTTGGGAGTGGGACCGTTTCCTGGCCGGCGCCGCGATCCTGTTCAAGTTTGACGACGCCCAGACAGCCGCGGGAGAAGCCCTGCTGGCGGAATACCGCAAGAAGGCGGATGTCATCCAGACGCCCGAGTGGAAGGCCCGCGTTCAGAAAAACCGGATGCTGAGCCACCTCCAGTGGCAGCTTGGCGATGTTGCCGTTGGGCCGTGGCGCTACCGCCTGGACAAGGAATACGCGGAGCTCACTCGCCCGCTGAAGGAGCTGACCGATCAGTTCTACAGCGGAGTGCTGGCCATCGCTACCCCGCAACAGCGGGCCGAGGCGATCGACGAGGTGCGCCGCGTGGCGACGCAGCACGGCCTGGTCGTCGAGGAGATGGACATCGGGATGCTCCAGGCCCTGGTTCAACCGGCAGCCCAGCCGGCGTCTGGAGGGTAGATTCGCCATCGCTTTCTCTGTCCGGGCTTGCGAGATATGGCGAAATGCGGGAGCAAGAATGAATTCCATCGCGAGAGACATCGGCCTGGCCCTCTGGCGACTCCTGCCGGCCAACCCCATCGTGCTGCGCGTGGTGCACGTAGGCAGCAAGCGGATCCAGCACCTCTGGGCGCGCGTGGGCTACCTGCTCATTTTGCTGGGTGTCATGATGGCCATGTACCTGTTCTCCAACCAGGGCGGGACGCTGGCCGACATGGCCAAGAGCGCGACCAACGTGTTCGCCTACATCGCCATCCTCCAGCTTGCCATGATCTGCCTGTTGGCCCCGGTGTTCACCGCGGGGGCCATTTCCCAGGAGAAGGACGCCGAAACCTTCAACGTTCTGCTTACCACGCCGTTGACCAATGCCCAGATCGTCCTGGGATCGCTGATGAGCCGGCTCTTTTTCGTGCTGGCCCTGCTGCTGGCGGGTCTGCCGATCTTCTGCATTACCATGCTCTACGGCGGCGTGACTACCAGGCAGGTTTTCCTCAGCCTGGGCATTGCCGCCGCCACCGCGCTGACCACCGGCGCGCTGGCCATTCTCATCAGCGTCGTGCGCGTGGGGACGCGCAATACCATCTTTTCCTTCTACCTGGGGAACGCGTTCTTTCTCATTACCGGGCTGGCCCTGGGGAGCTGGCCGCAAACCTTTGTGCCCGAGTCGGCCAACCCGGCCACGCCGGGCGAAGGCATGAGCTGGCTGGCCCTTATCCACCCGTTCCTGGCCCTTGACGTGGCCCTGCACTGGACGGCCGCCCCCGACCAGGCCAGCGTCGCCCACTATGCCTGGCCGCTCAACCGGATGCTGCCGGCTCCGCACGTGGCCTACATGACCATCATGTTCGCGGTGTCCACGCTGATGGTCATCCTGGCCACCTTCTTCGTCCGGCGCGGTGTCAAGCAGGGCGAGGTGGGCGTGTTCGCGCGGCTTTTTTCGAGATGGTCGCTCAAATCCAGGGAAGGGGAGCGGCGCCGGCGGGCCCGACGGGTGTGGTCCAACCCGGTCGCCTGGCGCGAGGCGGTCACCCGGGCCAACGCGGCCAGCAGCAGCCTGGTCCGCTATGGTTATATCGGCGTAGGCGTTGTCGCCGCGCTGCTTTATGTGATCGCGTTGAAGACCGGTCAGTTCCCGACCCGCGGGGAGGCCCTCGACTGGCTGGTGGGCATTGTCATGCTGGAGTTTGGGACGGTGGTACTCATGGCCGCCAACACCGCCGCCACGGCCATCACTCGCGAACGCGAGGCCGGCACCATGGAACTGCTGCTGACCACGCCGTTGACCAGTAAATATATCATCTGGGGCAAGTTGCGTGGCCTGGTCAGCTTCGCGCTGCCGCTCATGGCGGTTCCGTCGCTGACCGTGCTGGTCGTGGCCTTCCTCGAATGGCTCAGTCCCCAGTTTCCAGCCACGGCCGGAACCCTTCAACAGCCGGTGGTTTCGCTGGCTTCAGCCATTCTGCTGATCCCGTTGCTGGCCGTGTACGCCGCGTTTACCTGTCTGCTGGGTTTGCACATTTCGCTCAAGAGCCGCCGGTCGGTGCAGGCCGTCCTGGCCAGTGTGGGCATTTTGGTGGTGATCGGCTTCGGGCTGTCGCTTTGCGCGCTGGCCAGCGCAGGCAGCGCCCCGCAACTGGGCGCGATGATGATCCCACTCACATTCGTGACCGCGATCTGGTATGTGCTGACCCCGGACGCTTTGACCCGCACCGGCGGTCTGGGGTCCGTTGTCACCGTCCAGGACATCCAGGTTTTGATGGTGTTTGGCACGGTCGTGGCCCTGGGCCTCTACGGCGCGATCGTAGCGGGCACCTATCGCTCGATGGTCACCAATTTCGATATGATCGTGAGGAAGCAGTCGATGTAGGTGAAGGTCAGTTGTCAGTTGTTTGTGGGCAGTTGTATGAACGCCATCGGTGTTTCGTGTTCAGCGGCCTTCGGGACGGGCAACCTGCTACTGACCAAAGGACCAAAAGCCCAACTACTGACAACTGACCACTGACAACTGACTCCTATTGCACAAACCTCCCGTGCTCGGCCACCAGCCGTTCTTTGCGGGCCAGCTCCCAGTCCGCATCCACCATCATTTCGACCAGCCCGTGGAAATCGACGCGTGGCTTCCATCCGAGCGCCTGCCGGGCCTTGGAGGCGTCGCCCTGGAGCAGGTCCACCTCGGCCGGCCGGAGATAACGCGGATCGCAGTCCACGTACTCCCGCCAGTCGAGCCCGACGCGCTGGAAGGTCAGTTCGAGGAATTCACGCACCGAGTGGCTCTCGCCGGTGGCGATCACGTAGTCGTCCGGCGTGTCCTGCTGAAGCATCAGCCACATGGCCTCCACGTAATCGCCTGCGAAACCCCAGTCGCGCCGGGCGTCCAGGTTCCCGAGGTGAAGGCGCTTCTGCAGGCCCTCGCGGATGCGGGTTGCGGCCCGGGTGATCTTGCGGGTGACGAACGTCTCGCCCCGGCGGGGGGATTCGTGATTGAACAGGATGCCATTGCAGGCGAACATGCCGTAGCTTTCGCGGTAGTTGACGGTCTGCCAGAAGCTGTAGACCTTGGCGCAGCCGTAGGGGCTGCGCGGGTGGAAGGGGGTCTTTTCGGTCTGTGGCGTTTCGACGACCTTGCCGTACATCTCGCTGGACGACGCCTGGTAGAAGCGGGCCGGGACGCCGGTGTCGCGCAGGGCCTCCAGCAGCCGAACGGTGCCCACCGCATCCACCTGGGCGGTATAGACCGGCTGGTCGAAGCTGACGCGGACGTGCGACTGGGCCGCGAGGTTGTAAACCTCGTCGGGGACGACCCGGGTGAGCACCTCGCGCAGTCCGGCCCCGTCGGTGAGATCGCCGTAGTGCAGGAAGAGGCGGCTATCCGGGTCGTGCGGGTCTTTATACAGGTGGTCGATGCGCTGCGTGTTGAAGCTGCTGGACCGCCGGATGATGCCGTGCACCTCGTAACCTTTGGCCAGCAGGAACTCGGTCAGATAGCTGCCGTCCTGGCCGGTGATGCCGGTGATCAACGCTTTTCGAGGCATGGCAATCCTTTCGAGTGGCACTGGGGCTCATTGAGCAGCGGCCGGCCTGATGACTTTTGAGAAACTAAACCGGCAATGGTGGGCAAGCTTGGCTGAAGCCGGCTCCTCTGTCGCCATTGCCGAATTAGAGAATCAAATGTCATAAACGCCCTTCTCCCTGGCCCGGGCCTTGAGGTCGTTCATTGCCCGGTTAGAAAATCAAACGTCATAAGGCCGGTCGTTCAGGTCGCTGGTATGCCAACGACCGGCCGGTGTGTCACCGCCGCGTCGGTCGTGGTTCGCTGTCGGGCGCTACTCAACAGCAATGGCCCTCACGTTACCGGGCGGGGCGATCAGGAGCCAGCTTCGACGCTTCGTACCATTCAATCGTCTTGCGCAACCCTTCCTCAAACTCCGTGGTGGCGACAAAGCCGAACCGCTCGCGGGCGCGAGTGACGTCCAGGCAGCGACGGGGCTGGCCGTTGGGCTTGCTCGTGTCCCACTCGATTCGCCCCGTAAAGCCGGCAAGCCGCGCAATCAGGTTGGCGAGATCGCGAATGCTGATCTCCCGCCCGCTGCCCAAGTTCACCGGCTCGGCTTCATCATAGCACGCGGTGGCCCGGACGAGCCCCTCGGCCGCATCCTCTACATAGAGGAATTCCCGGGTCGGCGAACCGTCACCCCAGCAGACCACCCGGTCGGCGCCGGTGTCCCGAGCCTCCACGCATTTGCGGATCAGGGCGGGGATGACGTGCGACGTCTCCAGGTCGAAGTTGTCGCGCGGCCCGTACAGGTTGACCGGCAGCAGGTAGACGGCGTTCAGCCCGTACTGCTCCCGGTACGCCTGGCACATGGTGAGCAGGGCCTTCTTGGCGATTCCATACGGCGCGTTGGTCTCTTCCGGGTAGCCGTTCCAGAGATCTTCCTCGCGGAAGGGCACCGGCGTGAACTTGGGGTACGCGCAGATGGTGCCGACCTGGACGAACTTGACGATGCGGTTCCGGCGGGCCTGCTCGATCAGATGCAGGCCCATGGCCATGTTGGCGTAGAAATACCGGCCGGGGTTGGCCCGGTTCGCGCCGATGCCGCCCACTTGGGCGGCCAGATGGAGGACGACGTCGGGGCGGGCCTGCGCGTAGAGCCGCTCGACGTCGGCCTCGCGGGTCAGGTCATATTCCGCACTGCGCGGGACGATCAGCCGGTCCGGCGTCACGCCTCGCTGCCGGAGTTTCTCGCAGACGAAAGAGCCCAGGAAGCCGGCGCCGCCGGTGACAACGAAGCGATGTCGTTCGAAGTTGACGGAGTGGGTCGTGGGCATAGCTCACCCCCGCGTGAACAGGCAATGACGAATGTCGAAGCCCGAATGACGAAGGAATGACGAATGACGAAATCCGAATGAAGCGGGTGGCCGTGATGCTTCAGATTTCGTCATTCGGACTTCGTCATTGATTCGTCATTCTGGTTTCGTCATTCGACATTAGCATCATTGGATATTAAACCGCCATCTCCGGCAACTCATATCCCTTCCGCCGCGGCCGTGACCGCAACTTGTTGGCTTCCTCGTCGCCGATGAACTCCTCGGCCTTCGGGTCCCACTTGAGCTTGCGGTTGAGCTCACGGCAGATGTTGAAGAGGTGGCAGACCGTGTTCGAGCGATGGGCCGTCTCCACGTCCGCGTTCGGCTTCTTGCGCGTGCGCATACAGTCGAAGAAGTTGCGGATGTGCTCGACCACCTCGCCGGGAATGTTGGAATCCTGCCGTTTGGGACCGCCTTTGAGCAGGTCCGGCGGGTCGCAGAAGAAATCGCCGCGGACGATCTCCACCTTACCCTTTTCGCCGATGAAGATTGCGCCCAGATCATGGAGTTCGGGCTTGCGGCGCGGGCCGTGGCATTTGAGCAGCGTGCCGTTTTCGTAGCGCATGGTGACCTTCATGAAGCCCTGGTCGTCCGGTCCGTCCGGCCAGATCTCAACCGGGCCCGTGTCATCCGTGCCCAGCACGCACTGCACCTGGTCGAGGGCATGGGTACCCCAGCCGCTCACGCCCCAGCTCATGCCACCGCCGTCGTAATCCCGCCAGCGGGACCACCCGAAGTGAAGATCGCGATGGTAGGGGCGCAGCTCGGTCTGGTTGCACCACTGGTCCCAGTCCAGGCCCGCCGGCTTGGGCTGTTCGGGCTGGGGCTTCCAGATTTCCGGAGCCAGGAAGTTGCAGGCGATCACCTCGGTGATCCTGCCGATTGCCCCTTCGCGAAGCTGCTGGCTGGCCCAGGCGTTGATGGGGATGGAACGCTGCTGGGTGCCGACCTGAAGGATGCGCTTGTAACGACGGACCGCCTGACGGAGCACCTGGCCTTCCTCGATGGTCAGCGTCAACGGCTTTTCCGCGTAGACGTCCAGTCCGGCCTGCATGGCGTGGATGACGATCAGCGCGCGGGCGTGCGTCGTAGTGGGCACGAACACCGCGTCGAGCTTTTCCTTCTCCAGCATCTCCTGGTAGTTGCCGTACTTCTTGATCTGGTCGCCTTTGGGCAGCTTGGCGGCCTTCTCATCACACCTTGGCATGAAGCAGTCGGCCAGCGCAACCACGTCGGCGTTGTCGGAGAGCTTCTCGGTAAACATGAGATGCCCCGCGCGCCCGCCGCAGCCGATGAAACCGACTTTGATCCGGTCGTTGGGCCCCAGGCGACCCGGTGCGGCCAGCACGCCGGAGGGGATGAAGTACGGAAAGGACACGCCTGCGGCCGCGGCGGCCGTCGTCTTACGCAGAAAATCACGTCGGTTCATGCGGGATTCCTCTCAATTTATCGCGAAAAGCGCCGGCCATCCCTGCCGGCGGGATGGAAACAGGCTACCCGAACGGGGGGAAAAGCACAAACCAGCCGCTGGCCGGGGTGTGGTGAATGCCGTCTGGCACGGGCGTTTCGCCGGTGCAGGGGGGCGGGCATCTTGCCCACCTTTGTGGATTCGAACGGAGGGCGGGCATCCCGCCCGCCTTCGTGGATCCAAGCAGGGACACGTGCGTTTTATCCAGGAAACGGGCAGAACGGGAAACGGCCGGTACAGAGCCCGGCCGCTACAGGTGGTGCGCCCCCGACGTGCCGCGAGATCACGCACGGCCATTTATCATCCGTTCCCCCAGAACATGCCCGCCAGTCGCTCCCATACCGCCCGTCCCGAATGGCGTTCGTCGATCACCACCACGATGGTGATGATCTGGTAGGCAAACGTGAGCCCCCAGGCCAGCCCCGCGCTGATCGGACTGTCAACCAAGCGCAGTCGCCGCAGGCCCCGGTACAACGCCGAACCGGCCGCCGCCTGCCGCGCCCAGAACTGCGACCACATTCGCCATACGGCCAGCCCGATCCCCTGTGAGAGGCCCCAGGCTATGTGCGCCGGCCGGACGCCATGCCATGCGCCGCAGATGACGAACGTGGCCACGTAGTTGAAATAGACATGTCGTCGGTTGCCGCCCAAGGGGATGTAGATGTAATCCCTCAGCCAGCTTCCCAGCGTGAGATGCCAGCGCCGCCAGAACTCCGCTATACTCCGCGACGCCCACGGATAGTTGAAGTTCTCCGGCACGGCAAAGCCCATCACCCGCCCGGTGCCGATGGCCAGGTCCGTGTATCCGCTGATCCACAGGTAGATGGAGGCCGCCGGCATGAACAGGGCCAGCAGAAACTCGCCGTCGGAGAAGGTTCCTTTCGCCCCTGGGTAGTCGTACAACACGTTGAGCGGCAGCCGGTCCAGCAACGCCCCCATAATCCCCAGCCGGACGAGGCCCACCGCGATCCGTCCCAGGCCGGCCCCGAGCCCCCGGCGGGATGTCGGATTCGAGTGCAACTGTTCCGCAAAATCGTTGAACCGATACAACGGCCCCATCCGCAGGGTCGGGGCGAAGAGCAGGTAGGCGAAAAAATCGCTCGCCCGCGGCACTTCCAGCTTGCCCTGGGCCACGTCCACCAGCACGTGCCAGATGCGCAGGAAGGTGTACGCGATCCCCGCCCAGTGCAGGTAAAAGTACATCGGCTCTTCCAGCGGTGGCACGTCCACCCGGGGGAGCCACGGCAACCGCCGGTACACGATGAGCCCGGCAAAGCCGACCACCAGCAGTCCCAACCCAATCCTGTATTGCTTCGCCTGCCCGAACGTGCGAACCAGCAGCAGGCCCAGGCCGGCCAGACCGGCCAGTGTGACCGCATATCCCGGCCCGAGCGTCACAAAGGCCAGCAGCAGACTGCTCATCCACAAATAGGCCGCCTGCCACCGGCGGGGCGTCCACCAGAACAGCACGGCCAGAGGCAGATATGCCAGCACGCCGATCGGCCCGCGCGGCAGATCGTGGCCGTCCTGCACCAGGTGCAGCCAGCCGTCCCATCGGGCGAAGTCGATAATCAGTGCGTACGTCAAAGCTGGCCTCCATGAACGGCAGGCGCCCCATGCGGGCCACGGCCCTTGTGCCGCACGGTGTGCCGCGGGTGTTGAGCCGTGGGCCTCGTGCGGCCCTGCCGGACTCTGCCGCTGCTTGAAAACTGGCGACATGCCGGGGACGAGGGCCGTTGCCCATCTCCTCAGGCCAGCTATAATCGCGATCGGAGGCTCAAACGCAACCTCCCGGCGCTGTGGGGGGTGCAATCAAGAGCAGGAGGCATGTTGCATGACGCACACGGTGTGTTTGTTGCCTGGTGACGGAATTGGCCCGGAGGTGACCACGGCCGCCCGGCAGGTCATCGACGCCACGGGGGTCGATATCGAGTGGGTTGTCCTGCCCGCCGGGTCAACCGCCCTGGAATTTTGCGGGAGCGTCCTGCCCCAGCGAACGCTGGCGGCTATCGCCGGGCATGGTGTGGCCCTCAAGGGCCCGGTGACCACGCCTATCGGCGGCGGGCACACCAGCGTGAACGTCAGCCTGCGCAAAAAGCTCAATCTCTACGCGGCGGTCCGTCCGGTCCGGTCCATGCCCGGCATCAAGACCCGCTATGACAATGTCGAGCTGGTCATCATCCGCGAGAACACCGAGGGGCTCTATTCCGGCATCGAAAACGAGATTGTCCCCGGCGTCGTGCAAAGCCTGAAGATCGCCACCGAGCCGGCCTGCACGCGGATCGCGCGCTTCGCCTTTGACTATGCCGTCTCGCGCGGTCGGCGACGGGTCACGGTTCTGCACAAGGCCAACATCATGAAGAAGTCCGACGGCCTCTTCCTCCGCTGCGCCCGCAAGGTCTACACCGACTACGCCGGCAAGATCGAATACAACGAGCTGATCATCGACAACGGCTGCATGCAGATCATCCGTGATCCATCTCAGTTTGACGTCCTGCTGCTCGAAAACCTCTACGGTGACATCATAAGCGACCTGGCGGCCGGGCTGGTCGGCGGACTTGGCGTGGTGCCGGGGGCCAACTTCGGCGAGAGTTGCGCGGTCTTCGAGCCGGTCCACGGCTCCGCGCCCGATCTGGCCCGCAAAGGTATCGCCAACCCCCTGGCTTGTATCATGAGCGGGGTCATGATGCTCAACCATCTCGGCGAGCACGAGGCCGCCGCCCGTATCCGCGACGCCTACAACACCGTCCTCGCCCGGGGCAACCCCGAAGAGCTGACCCGCGACATCGGCGGCAAAGCCACCACCCAGCAGTTCACCGACGCGGTGATCAAGGCAATGGGGACGTGAATGTCTAATGTCTAAATCCCAATGACTAAAGAAGCCCTAAATCCTAATGACCGCTCCCGGATGATGGCGCCGCCCCTCTGGTCATTAGTGCTTAGTCATTGGTCATTCTTTAGACATTGGTCATTGGACATTAGTCATTTGAACGCAAGGGGGGCATCATGACTGATCGACTTGTCGTCGGCACCCGCGGCTCGCTTCTGGCTCGTGCCCAAACCCAGTGGGTCATGGACCGCATCGCCGCCGCCCATCCGGGGCTGGAGTTGCGGATGCAGATCATCTCGACGGCCGGTGACCGCCTCAAGGGGGCGCTGCCGGAGATCGGCGGGAAGGGCCTCTTCACCGAGGACCTTGAAAAAGCCCTGCTGGACGGCTCCATCGATATTGCGGTGCACTCCTGCAAGGATCTGCCCACCAGGCTGAGCGACGGACTGGCCCTGCTTGCCTATCCCCCGCGGGAAGACCCCCGCGATGCCTGGATCTCGGCCGACGGCAAACCCTTCGACGAATTGCCTCCCTCCAGCGTGGTGGGCACCACCAGCCTGCGCCGGCAGGCCCAGTTGCTCCTGCGCCGCCGGGATCTAACCTTCGTCCAGCTTCGCGGCAACGTGGATACCCGTATCCGCAAGGTCCACGAGGGCCAGTGCGCGGCCGCGGTTCTGGCCATGGCCGGCCTGATCCGCTCCGGCCTCGTGGCACACGTTACCCATCCGTTTGAGCCGGACGTCATGCTGCCGGCCGCCGGGCAGGGGGCCTTGGCCATCGAGGGCCGGGCCGGCGACGCGCGGGTTGCCGCGTACCTGCGGCCCCTGCACGACGAGCCGACGGGGACAGCGGTTGAATGCGAGCGGGCCGTGCTCGCGGGGCTGAATGCCGGTTGTCGGGCCCCGGTGGCGGTGCTGGCCACCGTCGGCGACGGAAATCTCCACTGCCGGGCCCTGGTCTGCGATCCTCGGGGTGAGAGGGTGGCCCGTGCCCAGGCGATCCAGCCGGTACCCGACTCCGCCGCGCTGATCAGCGACATCGTAAACCAGTTAAACGCCGGTGGCGCTGCCGACATCATCGCTCATTGTTGAACCGCCAAGACGCAAAGACGCCAAGAAGAACCGGAAAAGCGGGCGCGGCAGTGCTGCGGACGATGCCCCAGCCCGAAGCGCAAGCAGCCACTGAGCCCGAAGCGCAAGCGAGGGAGGGCGGCGAACGACCGAGCCCGAAGCGCAAGCGGGAGCAAGGGCCGCTTACGCGCGGGCGCTGCGGATCTTTGAGCGCTTCCTGGGGCCTGATCATCCGAACACTAAGATCGCTCGCGACTGGCTCGACGCCCTTCAGTCCAACCCCTGAGCCGGGGGGCGGCGGGCCGGCTGGCCTGAAGACATCTTGCCCGGCTCGCCCGGGCGCGTATCCTGTTCGTTATGTGGCGGGTACGTTGCCGGTGGGAGGGCCTCGCCTCGCACCTGCCGGGCGGGACCTTGCCCGCTCAAATCATCGCGGGATCAGGCCCCCAACCCTGGCCCGTACGACGCAAGAACCGGGAGATACGGCATGAATCGCTTCCTCATCGTTATTTCTTCCCTGTGTGGGCTGCTGATTGCCGGCTGTACTTCGATGAGCCAGGCCGGGCAGAAAGCCGTCGCCCGTCCGGGCGGGCCGACCTATGTCTGTCTGTTCACCGCCGAGCCCCCCAGGATTGACGGCAAGCTGGACGACCCCGTCTGGCAGCGCGCCCAGCCCGTACAGCTACGCTTGACCGACACCGGCGGCGCACCCCGTCAGCCGACCACCGTCCGCGCCCTCTGGGATAAGGACAATCTGTACATTGCCTTTGACTGCACCGACGACGACATCTGGGCCGACCGCACGGAGCACGACAGCCACATCTTCAAGCAGGAGGTGGTCGAGGTCTTCATCAACGAGAACTCCGACGGCCGTTCCTATGTCGAGCTGGAAGTCAGCCCGAACAACACCGTTCTGGACATGTACATCCTCAACCCCGGCGGTGGCCGGAAGAGCAAGGGCCTTTTCGACTACGAAATCGACGGCCTCAAGACCGCCGTGGTCGTGGACGGGACGCTCAGCGACGCCCCCGCCAAGGGCCCCAAAAATGACCGCCGCTGGACGGTGGAGATGGCCATTCCCTTCAACGAACTGATTCTGGCCCCCAACCATCCGCCGCGAACGGGCGATCGCATGCGTTGGAATTTGTATCGTATCGACCGGCCCGGCGAGGGTTTCGGCCCCGACGAATACAGCGCCTGGTCGCCGACCGGCAAGATCAACTACCATGTACCTGAACGGTTTGGATGGCTGGTTTTCGCCCAATAGGATAAGATCAGCCGGTGTGCCGCTGCCCGGGGAGCAGGGCGGCAACGTGTAATGATGGTGGTCTGCGAGCTGTCAACCCAGAGGCCATGATGTCTGATGCTTCCGAACTGGCTCCGATTCACAGCCTCGGCGAGGCCTATCTCTACACGCGCGTAACGCCCTGCCCGCTGTGCGGGGGACCGCTTGACTCCAATGAAGCCTGGTTTCATCACGACCCCGTTCGACGGGTGCTCGCCCTTGAGATCGCCTGCCGGCTCTGCGAGGCGCCCTTCGACAAGAGCTTCGACGCGAGCGGCGTGCCGGAGGAAGAATTTGCCATGCTGACCAGCGGGCCGCTGGCTCCGCCGTGGAATCTGCCGGCCCAGGTCCTCAACCACACCCCCGACCCCTCGCACGTGCTCGACGTTGCCGATTGGCTCACCCTGTTCACCGTGGCCTGCGAAGAAGCCCGGATAGCCGGCGATCAGGGCCTGGATCTCTGCCCGCCGGACCGGGTGGCCATCCGGCGGATGCGCCTGGTGGCCGGCGCCTGCCTCGACGAAGCCCTGAAATTCTTCGATGAGGACAATGATCTCCCCCCCGACAGCGCGTTCTTCAGCGATGCCAACCGCAACCGCTTCTGGGAACGCCCGCAACTCTTCACCCGACAATACATCACCGACCTGCGGTTCTCCCTGATGAAACAAGGATGAAGGACGGGAGGCAGGGGACAGAGGCAAGGGATACGGAGCGGTATCGAACAGACAAAGGATAAAACCGGCCAAAACAAGGGCGACGAACAAGCGATAAAGCACAAGAGGGGGGAGGCGACCGGGAACCAGCCACGCGAGACAGGAGGTCAACGAAAAAGATGGGGGAATAAAGGCGAGGAATACCAGAGCTCGACACTCCCGCACACCCGCGTCTTTGCTGCCGCAGTTCTCCGCCTTCTTGCATTCCCGCATTCCCGCTTTCTCACTTTCATCCTCATCGGTGTTCGATTCCGCTCATTGCCGTTTGAAAGGAAGTGCCTGTGGGCGATTGGATCTGGTTGGGCTATGTTCTGGTGGCTTGGACGGCCGTAACGCTGGCCCCGATCTGGCTGGGGCTGCTCCGTCCGCGGCGCCTGGCCGACGTGCCGCCGCTGCCGGAGGGTACGCGCGATGCGCCGGCCGTTTCCATCATTATCCCCGCCCGCGACGAGGAGCGGGAAATCGAATCGGCCCTGACCTCCATGCTCCGGCTCGACTATCCCAACCTTGAGCTCATCGCGGTCAACGACCGTTCGACGGACGCCACCGGCCGGATTATGGACCAGGTCGCCGCCGCCGATTCGCGCTGCCGGGTGATCCACGTCACGGATTTACCGCCCGGCTGGCTCGGCAAGAACCACGCCAACTGGCTGGGCGCCCGTATGGCCCGCGGCGAGTACCTGCTTTTCACCGATGGCGACGTCAAATTCGCCCCCACGCTCCTGAGCCGGGCCATGGCCCACATGCGCGCCCGGCGGCTGGACCACCTGACCCTCATTCCCGATCCCGGCCGTGGGTCCTTCTGGGAAGGCGTGCTCATGAGCTGGTTCATGCTCTGCTTCAGTCTGTACACGCACGCATCGCTGGCCCGGTTCCGCTGGGCCAGGTGGGCGGCGGTCGGCATTGGCGCCTTCAATCTGGTCCGCCGCGAGGCGTACGAAGCGATCGGCACGCACGAACGCCTCCGTATGGAGGTGACCGACGACGTCATGCTTGGCCGCCTCATCAAGCGGCAGGGCTTGGCCCAGGATGTTCTGCTCGGTCGACCGCTGCTGCACGTACGCTGGCAGGACGGAGCCTGGGGGATCGTTCGTGGTCTGGAAAAGAACGCTTTCGCCGGGGCACGATTCTCGGTGCCCAAGGTGGTGGCCGCGGTGCTGGCGAGTATCATGGTGGCGGCCTTGCCGGTGGGCCTGTTGTTGCCCTGGCCCTGGTGGATGGTGATAGGCGTGGTGCTGATGATGCTTGTGGCCACCTACCTCTGGATCGGGGTCGAAGCCGGCTACAGCCCGCTGATTGCGATCTTCTATCCCGTGGGGACGCTGCTGTTCGGGTACGTGTTGGCCCGCTCCGCGTTCGTCGCCCTGCGGGATGGGGGGATCACCTGGCGCGGTACCTTCTATCCACTCGCCGAACTGAAGGCCGGGATGGTATGATGCCGCGGGCCAGGGCTGAAGATCCGAGAGGGTCATTGGCCTGAAGTGTTGACAAGGTGATATGAGGGTGCAGGCCATCCTGGAGAGCCATGTCTCCTTGTCTCCGTGTCTCCTTGTCGTAGTAAGAAGGAATAAAGTGCAATGAACGATGGAGAGCTATTCGAAGCCGTCAAATCCGCCGCCTTACTCCGCGGCGATTTCACCCTGCGTTCCGGCCGCAAGAGCAAATACTACCTGGACAAATATCTCTTCGAGTCGCAGCCGGCCATTCTGCGCGAGCTGGGCGAGCGTTTTGCGAAACGGGTTCTGCCGGATACGACCCGCATCGCCGGTGCGGAACTGGGCGGCGTGGCCCTGGCCGCCGCCGCATCCCTGGCCAGTGGGCTGCCCTTCGTGATCATTCGCAACGCCAGGAAAGACTACGGCACGCAGAAGATGTACGAGGGCAAGATTGAACCCGGCGACCGCATCCTGCTCGTGGAGGACATCGCCACCACCGGCGGGCAGGTGCTGGAAGCCGCCAAGGAGATTCAGGGCCTGGGGGCGACGGTTCAGAAAATCGTGGCCGTCATCGACCGCCAGGAAGGCGCCCGCGAGAATATCGAGGGGGCCGGTTTCGTCTTTGAGTCGCTGATGACGAAAGCTGACTTGGGGATTGACGAATAAACGACGAGGTCACCGGATCAGATGGAGAGATAGAGAGATGGAGCGTATGAGAGAGACTGTTTTCGCTCGTTCGTACCCCCTCTGCCCCTCTCTCTATCTCTGTCTCGCTCTATCTCTCCATCTTCTGTTGGCCGGCTGCCAAACTCCATCGCGAACGCCGGCCGCCCCTCCCATCGACCGCATCACGCTCTTTGAGCAGTTTCTGCTCGATGACCCCGGCGACAACTGGGCCTTCCGCACCCCGGAACTCTGGCGGATCGCCCGCGAAGGCGACCGCCGCTTCCTCCAGATGGCCATTCCGCCGGAGCGTCCCATGCTCCCCGGCGTGCGCCGGCCGCAGGAATACGCCCTCTACGCCCCGTACCAGTTCCGCAGCTTCAGCCTCTCCGTTCGCGTTCGCGTAGACCGCGATCCGTCGGTGCTGCGCCGCGATGCCGTGTTCATTTTCGGCTGGCAGGACGACACGCACTTCTACTATGCCCACCTCTCCGGCCTTACCGACGAGTGGCACAACGCCCTGGTGCGCGTGGACGGCCAGACGCGCGTTTCGCTGGTTCCGCCGGCCCACCGTCCGCCGCCGACGCTGACCGACACCGACTGGCACAAGGTGGACATCCTGCGCGACGTAAATGCCGGTACCATCGAAGTTTACGTGGATGCGTACGATGAGAGTGCCAAACCCGTCTTCCGCGTCACGGATCGAACTTACGAGTGGGGCCACATCGGCCTGGGCTCCTTCGACGACCACGCCAGCTTCGCGAGCGTGAAGATCGAAGGCGAAGTCCGCCGCGCCGGACGCCCGCAAATCGGTACGCCCCCGGCATGATCGCCAAATGACCGTGCGCTATGGCGAAACAGCACAGCGCACGAAATGGTGCGCCATGGTATATGTGTGCCACGGCTCTTGAGCCTTGCATGGATGGCGGGTGGCCTGCTTTTTATGACGTTTGCTGATCTGGTTGGGCAATTCAAGCTCTGACCCGAATGCGGCGCGGCGGTGCCGGGGCGAGGTTCTGCCAACGCTGGTGACGGGATATACTGAGGCCATGATCTGGCTCTTGCGAGCTATCGTCCTGGCGATTGGGGGGACTTTTCTCGGTTTGATGCTGCTTCTTCTGGTGCCTGTCGCCTTTTACTTCACGAGGCCCGCGCAGAGACTCCCAACTCCGAATCAAATTCCCGAGGTCGTTCGATTTCCTTCAACGGAGGAAACCCAAAAGGCCTGGGAGGATGTGTGGCGGAAGCTGCGCCGTCTGCATTTAATCATATTCTTCTGCGCGGGCCCGCCCGTGTTCCTGGCGGTAATGGTAGTCAGCGGCAGCGGCTGGGCGTTGCTCGAAGCGTCCTGCATCGGGCCCCAGCCCTTCCTGAGCCATCTTCTCAAGCCCGTCACCTTGATCCTGAGCTCCTTGGCCGGCCGACAGGTCATCGTCTGGTCCCTGAATCGTCGGGCGACCTTTCTCCTGCGCGAGCATCTGGTCAGGATCGGACAGGCAATCTGCGTCCCCTGTGGTTACGACCTCACCGGTAACGTGTCGGGCGTCTGTCCCGAGTGCGGCTCACCAACCACAATCCGGTGAAGCAGGATGCCAGCACGGCGCAAAGCAGCCGCGTCCCCGTTCTGATCCCCGTGATTCTTGTTTTCTCGGTGATCTCTGCGGCCTCAGCGCCCTCTGCGCTTAATGCCGCGTCCCCGCTCACAAGCGCGGCACCCGATCAGAGCACCCCGTATTCCTTCAGCGCCGCCACCAGCTTCTCCCGGTTCGCAGGCTGCATCCGGCACATCGGCAGTCGGAATTCTTCCGTACACATCCCCAGCATGGCCATGGCTGTCTTGATCGGAATGGGGTTTGTCTCCAGCGACAGCAGGCCCTTGGCCAACTTGAACATTTTGAGGTGCCATTTGCGGGCGACGTCCCACTGTCCGTTCAGCGCGGCATCGGTCATGGCCTTCACGTCCTTGGGGACGATATTGGCCAGTACACTGATGACGCCCACGCCGCCGACCGCCATCAGCGGCAAGGTCATCGAATCATCGCCACTGATGACGCTGATGTCGCTGCGCGTGAGCAGTTCGCTGGCCCCGTCCATCGAACCGGTCGCGTGTTTCACGGCGACGATGTTCGGGCAGGCCTCGCGCAGCCGTACGATCGTATCGACGCTGATCTCCACACCGCACCGGCCGGGGATGTTATAGAGCACGTGCGGGAAGTCCACGGCATCGGCGATGGCCTTGAAGTGCTGAAACAGCCCCTCCTGCGTCGGCTTGTTGTAGTAGGGGGCGACCAGCAGCGATCCGCTGGCCCCGTTCTCGCGGGCGTGGCGGGTCATGAAAATGGCCTCGTCGGTCGAGTTCGACCCCGTACCCCCCAGCACCGGCACGCGCCCTTTGGCCCGCCGGACCACCGCTGCAATGACCTGGTTGTTTTCCTCATGGGTCAGCGTCGGGCTCTCGCCGGTGGTGCCGGCCGGCACCAGAACGTCCGTTCCGGCTTCAATATGAAAATCCACCAGCGCGTCCAGCGCCTTGTAATCTACCTGCCCATCCTTGAATGGCGTAACCAACGCCACCATGCTGCCTTTGAACACTGAATAGCTCCATGTAAATACCGGAAACCCGCCCCCAGCCCCCATGCTCCAGACCTATCTGGATGGCCGTGCGCCCGGATGCGGTATTTTAAGGAGCCCCCGGCCAGACTCAACCCACCCCGGCGAAAGCAATTTTTGAAGGCGTGTTGGTTCCAGTACCCCGTTTCGCGGCAGATCAGCCGGGCCTCCAGCCCAGCAGAGCCAGCCTGTATCGGTGGGCGGGCATCCTGCCCGCCTCATAGGCCCAAGCACGAAGCGCCCGACGGGAAAGAGTGATAGTTCCGTATTTTCCGCGCAACCGGGAAGAGCTCACGAATGAGGCTGCGAGGCCGGTTGGCTCGCCGCAGGCCCAGTCGCGGGCACCGTCGCCGGTGCTGAAGCAGGAAGGGTCGCTGGTGCTGTGGCGGGCGCTGACGTCGGCAGCGTCGTGGGCATCGCCGGCCGGGTGCCGATGGGAGGGGCGACCGGCACCTGTTCCGGCGGCACCGCTTCCATCAGCACCAGCCGGGTATCGAAAGTCTTCGGCATCCGCCACACGATGCGTTCATATCCCGCCGCGTAGGCGTACAACGCGCTGACCAGTTGCCGTTGCGCGTCCGCCAGTTCAGGCTCGCGGGTCGGGTTCAATTCCTGACGTCGCCAGGTGGAATACTGGTAAAAGTTCTTCAGCCCCATGGTCTGCAGCAGGTCCTGTGCCGGCCGGACCGTTCGCAGTACCTCGGTCGAGGCCAGGTTGAACCCGCGTCGAAGCTGGCTGGCCGTTAACGTCAACGTGCTTCCCGGCCCGGCATCGCTCCCGTCCAGGTGCAGTTTGACGCCCCGAGCCGGCGGGTTGGCAACCCGGAGCACAAATCGACACAGGTTGGCCGCTTCCCCTTCCGGCTGGAGGGCGCCCGTTTTTCCCCCGGGCATCGGCCAGGGCAGCGGCAAGCCCTGGAGCAGCAGAATGCGCTGCCCACCCGCATCGATCTGCCCGGGTAAGGAACGCGACGGCCCCAGGTGGCTCTTCACGAGTGCCCCCGGGCGGTTCCAATGCATCTCAATGGTTACCTCGATGGGTTGCGCGCCCCAGGCCCGCAGCAGTTCCGCCGCGATTAACGTGTGGCCCTGCGGCGGCGGTAAACGTCCGTCCGACCACGGTCCCGTTGCCGGCCGTGCTGTCGGCCCCATCTTCTGGGAAGCTGCATACCAGTCCACAAACCCCATGCCGGCTTCGGTGGCCGTCGCGCGGACCACCTCCGCGTATCGGGCCAGCGTGGCGTTGTAGCTGATCCCGCGAAGATTCACGATGGTCGGCTGTCCCCCGCGCGTGATCCGCGCTGCCTGCCCCAGGTCTTCCCGAACTGCCGGCGGCGAAATCAACCACACCCGGGCGCCGGCCTCCTCGATTCGCCGGACCAATGTCCCCAGGTCCCGCTTGAATTGCCCGAGCCGTTCTTCCGAGAAGGGCAGATACTCCGGATCGTTGAGCCCCAGACAAATGACTACCGTGGTGGGCTTGCGTGACAGCACATCCCGGTCCAGCCTGAGCAGGGCCCTGCCAACCGTATCCCCGCGCCATCCCGCATGCACGTATCGAAGCCGCAGCTCCGGGTATCGAACGGTCAGGAAGCTCTCGACCAGAAACGGGAAATTCGTGCTCGTCCGCGGATCGCCCCCGTCAATCAGCTCGTCGCCAAGAAACAGGATCACCTCGTCGGAACGCAGCGCCAATCCCTTTGGCGCAGGGGCGGAAGTTGCTGCAGGAGCAGGGGATTCCAGTGCGACCGTCGGCTCGACCACGATGGCCCTGGTGGCTCCGGCTGGTTGCGAGGCATGAGCGTTTTGCGGGGGTTCGGCAGGGGCGGTGGCTGGATGAGTGGCCGGGAGCGATGCGGGTGCGGAAGTTGTAGTTGGCGTGGTTGAGAGTGATAAGACGGCGGCCGGCAGGTGAACCGGCCCGCAAACGACCGGGCCGACCGGTGCGGCGTGTCCCGGGGACGCTGCTATGAACCCCAACCCAGCCAGTCCCAGCAAAAAGAGGGACAGCAGCCTCGTACATTCCCACCTGCTCACTTTCGCACCTTTCAACGCGGATGCGAAACTCCTTTCTCGCTCATGGGCACGCGGTAATCCCTTCCCGCAAACGCCTCAACCTGCTGAGCCGTACCGTATTATCCAGAACCCTGAACTATCCTGAACCCAAACCCTCAACCTGAACCCTGACTCCCCAAAGTCTGAACCCCCGAACCCTGAACCCTTTCTATACCAGCGCCTTCATCTGCCGCACCGCCTCGCGAATCCCCACAAACACCGCCCGCGAAATGATCGAGTGCCCGATGTTGAACTCGCTGAACCCACCCAGCGCGGTCACCGGTCCGATATTGCTGTACGTGAGACCATGTCCGGCATGGACAAGCAGCCCGGCCCGCCTGCCGACCTCGATGCCATCGGCCAGCCGCTTCAACTCACGCTCCACCCCGCGTTTGCCCTTCGCGTGAGCATATCCGCCGGTCCACAGCTCCACCGCGTGGCAGCCCACCTCGGCCGAGGCTTCGATCTGCTCGGCGATCGGTTCGATAAAGGCGCTGATCTCGATCCCCTCGCCGCGAAGCCGCTCAACCACCGGCTTGATCCGTCGCCGAAGCCGTACCACGTCCAGGCCGCCTTCCGTGGTCAGTTCCTCGCGACGCTCCGGGACCAGCGTGCACTGATCCGGCCGGAGTCGTGCGGCAATGTTCACGATCGGCCTGGCGATGGACATCTCCATGTTCAGCTTGATCGTCACCGTCCGCTTGAGCAGTTCCGCATCGCGATCGTTGATATGCCGGCGATCTTCCCGGAGGTGGAAGGTGATCCCGTCCGCTCCGCCGAGGGTGGCCTCGACGGCCGCCCACACCGGGTCCGGCTCATACGTGCGCCGGGCCTGCCGAACGGTTGCAACGTGATCGATGTTCACTCCCAGACCAGCCATGTGCAAAATCCTTCCATTGAATGGCAAACATCTGTAACCTGATGAGTTACGGTCGCCCCATGATAGAGCGGCCTCTCCCCGCTGTAAACGGCGGGAGTTTGGGAAGATAAATGAACTCCCAATGCAGGCGAGGGCGTTCTTTCGTGCATGCGAAACCGATCCGGCCGGATATAACACCGCGGGGCGCTCAATGACGCCGTGTCTCTATCCTGGATTCTGTCTCTGCTGGGGCCTTGCAACCATGCTGACTACGAATGAGCCTGCCTCCGACGAATACAAGCGAACCCCCGGCCCGTACCACGTGGCCCAGGTCCTCTACGACTGGCACGACGACCAGCGAGATCGTGCAGTACCCGTGAAGATTTACTATCCCGGGCTGGAACAGCCGACCACCGGGCCCGGGCCGGCTGCGGAGTCCGCAGCGCAGACGGGGGCGCCGGCAACGCGCCCCCAAGTGCCCGCCCCTCAAGCCTTTCCAGTCATCATCTTCTCCCACGGCCTGGGGGGCTCACGCGAAGGCTATGCCTATCTTGGCCGGCATTGGGCCAGCCACGGCTACATCACTGTCCACGTTCAGCATGTCGGTAGCGATGAAAGCGTGTGGAAAGGGCACACCGGCCGGTCGGCCCGGATGCGACAGGCCGCGGCCGACCCGCAGAATGCCCTCAATCGTCCGGCCGACATCCACTTTGTCCTGGATCGCCTGGAGCGGCTCCAGCACGAGGAGGGGCCTCTCGCGGGTCGCCTGGATCTCGCGCGGATCGGCATAGCCGGTCATTCCTTCGGCGCCTTTACGACCCTGGCCATTGCCGGTCAGGCCTTCGTGACGCCGACCGGCCGGCTGGCGACCGCTGAAGACTGGCGCGTCAAGGCCGCCATCGCCATGAGCCCTAACGTCCCGCGCCGCCGTGACCGGCTCGATGACATTTACGCCAACATCCGCATCCCCATCCTGCACATGACCGGTACGCGCGACGACAGCCCGGTCAGCGAGACCAGGGCCGCCGAACGCCGCGTGGCTTTCGATCACATCCGGAACGCCGACCAGTACCTGGTGATTTTCGAGAACGGCGACCACATGGTCTACAC
>JAAXZI010000059.1 GCA_012719955.1 Phycisphaerae bacterium
ACTGTCGCCAGGCCCCCTTTTGCCTTGACCCCCCGGGCCTCATCCTTTAACATGCATTGGGCTTACATCAATCTTTCTGACTCAACTTTGCCGGAGAGGACGTGACATGGACCAGATTGCCACGGGAGCCTTGACGCTGGACGAGATTCTCGACTCCACCGAGGACGGCGTCTTTGTCCTCGACGCCAACCGCCGTTTCATCCTGTTCAACAAGGCTTGCGAGCGGCTCACCGGCTGGCCCGCCGAGGAGATCATCGGCACGGGTTGCCGCTGCTCATCCCTGAATCACTGCAAGGACCAACAGGGCCGCTCCCTCACCGGGCTTCTGTGCCCCGGGCTGGCCGTCTTCGAGGGCCGCCTGCCGGCGCTGCGTCAGCGCATGCACATCCAGTCCCGCTCCGGCGAATCCCGCTGGGTGGAGACCCAGTACACCACCATTCGCGACGCCGACGGCCGGCCGCGGTGCATCATCGGGGTGATGCGTGACGACTCGGACACCCAGGAGCGCGAACGCAACTGGCACCAGGCGATCGAGGATTTGCGTGACGAGGTGGACCGTCTGCGCGAGCAGCTTCGCCAGCACTACGGCTTCTCCGGGCTGCTCACCCGTTCACCGCGCATGCAGATCGTGCTGGAACGGATCGAGTCCGCCTGCTCGACCCCGAGCCCGGTGCTGATCTCGGGTGAAGCCGGCGCGGGCAAGGAACTCATCGCTCGCACCATCCACGACCACAGCTCACGCTGCAAGGCTCCGTTCGTGCCGGCCAGCGCCCTGGTCATTCCCCGCGAGCGCATCGACGCCGAGCTCTTCGGCCAAGCCCGCGACGGGCAGGCCTCCGGCGGACTCTACGCCGCGGCGGAGGGCGGTACCCTCTTTCTGGAGGGCCTCGACGTCCTGCCGGGCGCGACCCAGGATCGCCTCCTGCGCGTGCTTCAGGACAAGGCCATCGTTCCGGTGGGCTCGTCGACCAGCCGCCCGGTCAACGTTCGTCTCATTGCCGCCACCCGCCGTCCTATCCAGGAACTGCTAACCGCCGGCGTTCTCCGCCAGGATCTTTACTATCGCCTGGGAGTTCTCACCATCGAGGTGCCGCCCCTGCGCGCCCGTCGGGAAGATATCCCCCTGCTGGTTCGCAGCCTGCTCGATCAATTGAACGCTTCCAGCACCCGCCCGGTCCATGATATCGAGCCCGGCGTCTGGGCCACCCTGAGCGCCCATTACTGGCCGGGAAACATTCGCGAGCTGTACGGCGTGATCGAGTCCGCGTTCGCAGTGGCCCGCGACGGCCGGCTGCGCGCCGAGGACATTCGCTTCAGTCCGCGCGTGGAGGTTGAGAACCCCGCCCTCGCGAGCGGCGTCGCTCCGCTGGACGAAAAGCTGGCCGACATCGAACGGCAGGCGATTCTCGCCGCCATCCGCCAGGCCGGCGGTCAGCGCAACCTGGCCGCACGACTCATGGGCATCTCCCGCAGCCGCCTCTACCGGCGAATGGAAGCGCTGGGCATCGATCCGGACAACGCTCGCGACTGATCGCGTGATGCCTTGAACCGCCAGTACGCCAGGGCCGCCACGAAGGCAAGGGATTGAGAAAACTTGCCCCCGGCCGGTACCTGGTGTATGCAATGAGGCATGAAACACAATGATCTCCACGCGCGGTTCGCATTCCTGGCAGTCCTGACGTTCGCGGCAGCGGCATACGCCGCTTCGCCCCTGACCTTCGAGTGCGATTCCTTCTCCTACTCCATTGACCCGCAGAATGGCCGGAACGCGGCCTTCATCGACAAGAACACCGGGACCGACTGCCTGGTGGACGGCTCGTCTCCCTGCGCCCGGATCCGGAAAGCAGGCAAGGATTACCCGGCCACCGCCGCTTCGCGCCAGGGCGACCTTGTTCGCGTTCAGTTCGGCGATTCCGGCATCACCGCCGAGTTGCGTTACACGCCCCGGGGCACTCACCTGCTGGTCGAAGTGGTTGCGGTCACGGGCGAGGGTCTGGACGAACTGACGTTCACGGACATACCGCTCAAACTGAAAGGCGAGCCTGGCGAGCTTTTTGCCGCCTGCTGCCTGGCCCTGAACCTCAAGACCAACGTCCACGAGCTCCCCGGCCCCAACAGCCGGCTGCGGGCCATGTGTTACCCGCGTTTCGGCACTGCCGGGGCGGCGGCCGCCCTGGTCGGCTGCCCCACGGCCGGGCTTCGCAAAGCCCTGCAGGACGCAGTCGCCGCGGCACCTGAACTGCCCCACTCTCCCCTGGGCGGTCCGTGGGCCCTGGACGCCGAGATCAACCGGGGCTCCTATCTCTTCAACTTCACCGACCTCACCGAGCAAACCGTAGACGACTGGATCCGCGCCGCCCGAGCCTGCGGCATGAACCAGATCGACTTTCACGGCGGCCACTCCTTCCGCTTCGGCGATCTGGTGTTCAATCCGCAACTCTACCCCCGCGGCAGGGACAGCATGCGTGCCGTCATCGACAAGCTCCACGCCGCCGGCATCAAAGCGGGGCTGCACACCTACTGCTTTTTCATCGACAAGAAGAGCCCCTATGTCACTCCCGTCCCCGACAAGCGGCTCGGCAAAGACGCGACCTTCACCCTCACGGAGGACCTGCCCGCCGACGCGACCACCGTCTACGTTGCCGAGTCCACAGAGAATATGTCCGCCGTGACCGGTTTCTTTGTACGCAACAGCGCCACGCTCCAGATCGGCGACGAACTGATCGTCTATAGCGGGGTCAAGAAGGATCCGCCGTTTGCCTTTACCGGCTGTCAGCGCGGCGCCCACGGTACCAAGGTCAGCGCCCACCCGAAAGGCACCAAGGTGTATCATCTGCGCGAGTGCTTTGGTCTGTTCCTGCCTGACGGAGATTCGACCCTCTTCGAAGAGATCGCCGCCCGCCATGCCGAGGTCTTCAACGATTGCGGCTTTGACATGATGTATCTCGACGCGCTCGACGGCGAAGGCGCGGTGGCCAGTCCGGAGGTCGGCTGGTACTACGGAACCAAGTTCGTCTTCGATATCTGGAAGCACCTGAAACGTCCCGCGCTCATGGAGATGAGCACGTTTCGTCATCACCTCTGGTACGTTCGATCCCGCTACATCGCCTGGGATCACCCCAACCGGGGCCACAAGCGATTCATCGACCTGCACTGCAAGGCGAACGAGCAATCGCGGCGGATGTTCCTGCCCGGCCATCTGGGCTGGTGGCTGCTGATCCCCTGGAAGAACGATCCCCTGATTGAACCCACCTATGCCGACGACGTGGAATACCTCTGCTGCAAGGGCCTGGGCACCGATACCGGTTTTTCGCTCATCGGTCTGACGCCGGAGACGTTGAAGTCCACTCCGGCCTTCGAGCGTCTGGCCGCCATCACCCGCCAGTACGAGGAGCTCCGGCACGCCGGGCAGATCTCCCCCGCCGTCAAGGCCGCACTGGCTCAACCCGGCCAGGAATACACGCTGGTCCGAAAGAACGCGGAGCGCTTCACCTTCCGCCCGGTCTCATATGACAAGCACAAGGTGGACCGGCTCGATGGCACCGCCAACGTGTGGACGATCAAGAATGGTTTCGACCGCCAGCCGCTCAAACTGCGCATCGAAGCCCTGTTTGCCGTCGGCCCCTACGACGCCCCCGACAACACCATCCTGGCTGACTTCACCCGGCCTGACGAGTTCGCCGCCAGGAAGAACGCCCCCGGCATGACTGCCGAGCTCACCGCCTCGAACGAGCAGGTCAAGGTGGGCACGGTCAGCGGGCGGTATACGGCCACCAATGATTCCGCTCCCGCCGGCGGTCCCACCTGGACGAGCCTTACGAAAACGTTCTCCCCACCGCTGAACATCAAGGAGCGGCAGGGACTCGGCTTCTGGCTGTATGGCGATGGCAACGGCGAGGTGCTCAACCTCCAGCTTCGCAGCCCCGAGCACCTGCCCGGCGGCTACATCGACCACTATGTCACCGTTGACTTCACCGGCTGGCGTTACATCGAGCTGGTCGAAGCCGAAGGCGACCGCTGCGCGGATTACCAGTGGCCCTACAGCAACGCCTTTTACGACGTGTATCGTGAACCGCTGTTCTACGACCAGGTGCTCTCGCTGGGTTTGTGGTTCAATGACGTTCCCGCCGGCAAGACGGCCACCTGTTACCTGAGCCCCGTCAAAGCCCTGCCCCTGGTCAAGGCCAAACTCGTCAACCCCACAATTACGGTCGGTGGAAAGAGGATTGTCTTTCCGGTCACGATGGAGACTGGCTCGTACCTGGAGCTCGGCCTGGGGACCATGTCCTCCGGGGCCGCGCCATCCGCCGCCTCGACCCCGGCCATCGACTGCAAACTGTACGGCCCCAACGGCGAGCTGCTCAGCGACGTGAAACTGGATGGCGAACTGCCCATGCTCGAGCCCGGCACCAACCGCATCGAATTCCGCTGCGAAACCGATATCCCGGGCAATCCCCGCGCCCGCGTGACCATCGTCACCCACGGCGAACCGCTGGACTGACCGGCACATGCAGCAATGGGTGGTTCAGGTTTTCCGAACCCGGGGTCATGCCAT